>NZ_DKYW01000017.1:91702-156838 GCF_002493465.1 Akkermansia sp. UBA7090 | reverse complement strand
GACGATTTTCCCCTGTTCCGGGGAAAAGGAGATACTCCCGTTTAACAAAGATGCCTCCTTAGGGATTTTTATCTCCTACTTCCCTGTTTTTCGCTTGCTCCTTCACTTCCTTTCACAGGAGGTTTGAAGGGAAACTGCGGCTTATGAATCAGGCGGGGCGACGGCAGTCCCCCGTTCAGCGCACGGAGAGGCGGCGATTCCTGAAACAGAACCCGACGATAAAAGTAACCAGCGTTCCGATGGTCACGCGCCACGGAAAGGCTGTTTCCGGGATATATTGTTGCCAGCCTGAGGGCAGGGGGATGAGCCCCGTCAGTAAAGCGATGATAAAAAATCCTGCCGCCATGGCAATGATGTTTCCCGAATCGTTTCCTCTGGTGCGGGTCAGCATTCCCAACAGGAAGATGCCAAGCAGGGAGCCATAGGTGTAGCCAAAGATGCCCAGGGCTATTTGGATGATGCGGATTTCCGGGTGATGAACCACATACCATGCCGTGACGGAGCCCACGAGGATGAGCAGCAGGGAGAACCCGGCCGTCCCCCAGCGCACGCACCGGAGCAGCTGCCGTTCCGTGGCTTCCGGTTTGAATATTCCCTGGTACCAGTCCCTGGTGGCGGTAGTAGCCAGGGAGTTTAGAGCCGTGGAAAGGGACCCCATGGCCGTAGCCAGCAGGCCGGCGATCAGCAGCCCGCGGATGCCGTTGGGCAGTTCATGGATGATGAAGTAGGGGAACACATGCAGCTGCGGCGTGTCTGCGGGGAGGTTTGACGGGTTGTATTGGTAGAAGACATAGAGAAGAATGCCCGTGAAGAGGAAAACGATGACGATGGGGAAGTCCAGCAAGCCGGATACGATGACCGCACGCGTTCCCGCCCTGCTGTTTTTTGCCGCCAGCATGCGCTGCACCATGTCCTGGTCCGTGCCGTGCGTGGCCATGGTGATGAAGGTTGCTCCCAGGAAGGCTGCCCATACCGTGTATTCCTGGCCCAGCACGTGGGCGCATTGCTGGAGGAAGTCCAGCCCTTCTCCGGTTCCCCAGGAGAAGAATTTCCAGTCGTCTCCACCATTCATGGCGGCGGAGATGGAGCTCCACCCTCCGGGGATATGGGAAAACAGTACCCACAGGGCGGAGAGCATGGAGACTCCCAGTACGACGGCCTGAAGGACGTCCGTCCAGACGACGGCTTTCAATCCGCCGATCGCGGTGTAAATGGTCGTGGCGACGGAGATGGCAACCAGGGCGGCAATGTAGAGCAGGACAGTCTGGCTGGCGTCCGCCGTGGCGCCTGTCAGGAACTGATAGGCGATGACCAGCAGAATGCCCGCGAAATAGAGCCTGGTTCCGCTGGCGAGCACCCGGCTGACCAGGAAGACCATGGAGGCCGTCCGCCGCGTCAGGAGCCCGAATCTTTTTTCCAGGTATTCATAGATGGAAACGACCTTGTAGTCATAGTAGGGTTTGAGAAAGAGCCTGCCGACGATGATGCGGCCCAGGATGGTGCCGATGCAGAGCTGGGCGTACGTGAAGTTGCGGGTATGGTATCCTTCCCCGGGAGCTCCCAGGAAGGTGGCTGCGCTGATTTCCGCCGCCAGGATAGAGGCCAGAATAGCCCACCAGGGCAGGGAACGGTTGCCCAGGGCATAGTCTGTCAGGGAGTTTTGCCTTCGTCCCGCATAGATGCCTATGCAGAAGATAGCCAGAAAGTAGATGACGATGACGAAAAGGTCCGTGAGCATGCCTGGAAAGAGAAGGCCTTTTCCGGAATAGAGATTCCGGAAAAGGCCACGGGCTTGATGAAGGGATCAAGAATGGCTCTTGTGTTCCAGCGCGGCTGAAACCAGACCGGAAAAGAGCGGGTGGGCCCGGTTGGGAGCAGACTGGAATTCCGGATGGTACTGGCAGGCGATGAAGAAGGGATGTTCGGGAAGTTCCACGACTTCCACCAGTCCGTGTTCGTCATTGACGGCGCTGATGACCAGCCCTGCGTTTTCCAGTTCGTCGCGGTAGGCCGGGTTGAATTCGTACCGGTGGCGGTGGCGTTCCGTGACGCTGTCCTTGCCGTAGAGCTTGTGCGCCAGCGTTCCGGGCCGGATCAGGGCCTTGTAGGCGCCCAGGCGCATGGTGGCTCCCATGGCTTGGATGCCTTTTTGTTCTTCCTGGAGGCTGATGACGGGGTGGGTGGTTTTCTGGTCGAATTCCGTGGAATTGGCGTCATCCATGCCGCAGATGTGGCGCGCGTATTCAATGACGGCCACCTGCATGCCCAGGCAAATGCCCAGGAACGGGATTCCTTTGGCGCGCGCGTATTCCACCGTCTGGATTTTTCCTTCAATGCCGCGGTCGCCAAAGCCGCCCGGCACCAGAATGCCGTCCACGGAGCCGATCATGGCCTCCGCGCCTTTTTCCTCAATTTCTTCCGCGTCTATCCGGAGAATTTCCACACGGGCGTCATTTTCCGCTCCGGCGTGAGTGAAGGATTCATAGATGGATTTGTAGGCGTCCTGGAGGGCGATGTATTTGCCTACCACGGCAATTTTTATGGAGTGGCTGGGGCTGATGACCCGGCCGACGTAACGCTGCCAGTCCGCCAGATTGGGCGCCGGAACGTCCAGCCCCAGGCGCCTGGTGACAATGCGGTCTATTTTATCCTGGCTGAGATCCAGGGGGCATTCGTAGATGGTGTTTTTGACGTCGCGGAAGGCAATGACGTTTTTGGCCTCCACGTTGCAGAACATGGCGATTTTGCGGCGTTCGTCTTCACTCATGTCGTATTCCGTCCGGCAGATAATCACGTCCGGCTGGATGCCGATTTCCCGGAGCTTGGCGACGGATTGCTGGGTGGGCTTCGTCTTCATTTCCCCGGCGGCCTTGATATAGGGGAGCAGGGTGACATGGATGAAGCAGACGTTGTCACGGCCTACTTCCAGAGCGAATTGGCGCAGGGCTTCCAGGAAGATGTGGCCTTCCATGTCCCCAACCGTGCCTCCGATTTCCGTGATGATGATGTCCACGTCTGATTTTTCCGTGACTTCATAGAGGCGGTTTTTGATTTCATCCGTAACATGCGGAATGTACTGAACCGTTTTTCCCAGATAGTCTCCCCGGCGTTCCTTCCTCAGCACGCTTTCAAAGACCTGGCCGGAGGTGAGGTTGTTGAGCCGGGAGAGGCTGCAATGAACGAAGCGTTCGTAATGGCCCAGGTCCAGGTCCGTTTCCGCCCCGTCGTTCAGGACGTACACTTCCCCGTGCTGGAACGGGCTCATCGTTCCGGGGTCCACATTCAGGTAAGGGTCGAATTTTTGAAGGGTTACCTTGAGGCCGCAGCGTTCCAGCAGCGTGCCGATGGATGCCGCTGCCAGCCCTTTGCCGAGAGAGGAGACAACACCGCCTGTGACGAAGATGTATTTCATGATTTGGTTCCTAGTGTATGTTTAATAAGATTTGTTCCACCTGTTGCGCCTGTTCCGGCGTATCCACGCCCACACTGACGTGGTCCGTCAGGATGACCCGGATTCTGGCCCCGTTTTCCAGTGCGCGCAGCTGTTCCAGGGATTCCGTTTGTTCCAGGGGAGTTGGTTCCCAGCGGACATAGTTTTCAAGGAAGTCGCGGCGGTAGGCGTAAATACCCAGATGGCGCAAGGGGGGCGCTACGCGGGGATGGCGGGCGTAGGGAATGACGGAACGGGAGAAGTACAGGGCGTCTCCGTTACAGGCCAGGGCTACTTTGACGATGTTCGGGTTGTCCAGGTCCTCCTGAGCGCTGATGGGGCAGGCGACGGTGGCCATGGAGAGGGCTTCGTCCGAGACCAGGGCATCCGCCAGCCTGTCAATCAGGGACGGGTCAATGAGAGGTTCGTCCCCCTGGATATTGACGACATGCGTGGCGGCAGGGAAGGAACGTACCGCTTCCGCCAGGCGGTCGCTGCCGCTGGGATGGTCCGGAGAGGTCATGATGGCCCTGGCTCCAAAGGATTCGGCGGCGTCAAAAATGCGCTGGTCGTCCGTGGCGATGGCGACGGCGTCCAGGCGGGAACAGCGGCAGACGCGTTCCCATACATGCTGAACAAGAGGTTTTCCTGCAATGAGGTGGAGGGGCTTGCCCGGAAATCTGGAGGAACCCCAGCGTGACGGAATGAGACCGATGATATGGTGGGAAGTATCTGCTGACATGGGAAAAGGAACCGCACCGAAAGGTAGCAACTCCCTTTGAATTAGTCCAGCCTCAAGCATCAGGAACGCCTGTTTTTCCCGGGGAAGGAAAGGGGGCGGTCAGGCGGAAATGGATGCCGTTGCGGCGGCCTGCCGTTTTTCCTGCGTTCTCCGGATCATGAGCGGCATGTATTCCTTGCGGACATGGAGGGATACGTAGAGCCCCTCCCTCTTGGCGCAGGAGTAGAGTACTTTAATGATGCCCAGGGATATGATGTCCATCGCAATGGTGATGCTTTCACCAAAGATCAGGAAAAAAAAGATCGGTTTGGTGAAATAGACGGCGGAAACATACAGGATGCCGAGTTTGTATTGATGATTGCGGTAGATTTTACTGACGATCCATGCGTAGGTCATGCCAACGACGGACAGGATGAGGTACAGGGAAATCCCGATGTAGCCGAGCGTTTGAATCGTGGAAATGGGGCCGCTGTGCCACTGACCGTTCCATGCAAAGGCGCTTTGGTCTTTGCTCAGGTTGTAGGCTTCTTCATAAACATTGGCTTTCACGATGCTGATATCCCGTGAAAAGCCGTCTCCGAATATTTTGTCCTGAATAAAGTGTTCACGGTCATCCAAAGCCCAGCTCCACATCTCAAAACGCCAGTTGACGGAGTCTTCGGCGTTTGCCTTGGCTTGTGCGCTGACGTCCAGGAAAGGAACGGCTGAAAGCGTACGTTGGATGCCGAAAGGCAGGGAATGAAGCATTCCTGCAGAGGAGAGCAGCAAAAGCAGAAGCGCTCCGAAGAAGGGAACCAGAAGGCAGAAGAACCACCTTTTGTAGATCAGGGAGATGGTGAAGAACAGCAACAGAACCTGGGCCATGGCGGAGCGGAATCCGCTTAACAGGATGCCGACGGTTCCAAGAAGAAGCAGCGCCCCCCACCAGGGACGCTTGATCATCTGCCACACGGAGTAGTTGATGATGAGCAGTTGCAGCGCCAGGATAGAAATTCTGAGGAAAGAGGAGTTCCGGGAATCTTCGGAGAGCGTGTCTGGAGAGCCCGCGTTTGCGGCAAGATCCGCCCCGGCGCTGTCCGGTGAAAGGAGATTCCGGGCAGTTGAGATAAGGGTAAAAACGATGGTCAGGAAAACGGCCCATTGAAGCACTTTGCCCAGTTCATGGCTGGTTGTTTTTAGCGAGGACAGGCAGAGATAGGCCAAGAGGGCCTGGAGGAAAAGGATATATCCCTTGCCTCCGTAGTAGTCTTCCAGCACATCCAGCCCCAGAGCAAAGGGGTGGCTCAGGAAGATGTAGCCCACGTGGATGAACAGCACGAGGACGACAGCGTCCAGAACAGGAGCGGAATTCCACGTCAAATTTGAACGCCTGAGCATGGCGTTCCACAAGTAAAAAGGAAGGGTTATTCCGTAAGCAAGGAGAGGGGCGTAGTCCCTTAAAGAGGGGATGGGCAGGAAAAGAATGGGTATCAACATCCACAGATACCACACTTTCCCTTTCATCAGGAATAAGGCGGCCAGAACAAAAGGGGAGACAGCCAGAACGATGGAAAGGGGATCCCCGTCCGCCGACATGATGCCGCCTATGATGGCCAGAAGAATGGCAACGACTGAAACCAGTACAATTTTAAATAAGTTACCATTCATAGGGCTACCCGTTATTCCCGAATGAAAAACAGTGGCGGGAAAAAGAGATGGATGGTGGAGTATAGGGGATTCGAACCCCTGACCTTCTCATTGCGAACGAGACGCTCTACCAACTGAGCTAATACCCCGTGGGAAATACCGGAAAGAATTTAATTCATCCCGCGTTTGAAAGCAAGCGGAATTCGTCAGGAAAGGCAAATAAGAGGGATGTTGCCGCCTTTCCCCGTTGCATGCGGACGTTTCATGCCTGCCGGAAGCCGGCCGCAGGGAAGCCGTGTGCCCCCGGGAAATGTTCCGGATTAAGGGAAGGCGGGGGAGGGGGGCCGGTTTTTACGAAGGTCCGTTTGCCGGAATTGGAGCGTCAGCGGACCTGCTTGTTTTTGATGCGGTTTCTGAGGTGGGCTTCTTCAAAAAGACCGTCCATGTACAATTCCACGGCTTGAGCTTTTCTGAGGCTCCGGGCTGCATCCCTAAGAGCCGGGAGCGCTTCTTCATAGGATGGCGTTTTCCCTTTTTTGACAGGGGATGCTTCCACAAGATGCCACCCCCACCGGCTTTTGAGAAGCGCCGGCTTGTTGTCCGGAACGTCTGCCAAAGCCAGGCCCAGGGTTTCCTTTGCGCGGGCGGGGTTGATCCAGCCGAGTTCCCCGCCTGCGGGAGCGGAACGTTCGTCTTCACTGAATTCCCTGGCGAGCCGGGAGAAGGATTCCCCCGCCTCCAGCCGCGCCAGCAGCGTTTCCGCAGTTTGCCTGACCTGGGCTTCATCCCTGTGCAAGGTAGCCAGGAAGATGTGCCTGGTTTTCCGCAAATCAGGCGGGGTGAGTTGGTCCCGGATCAGATTGTAGCAGGTTTTCAGGTCTTCGCCGGACGGTTCCGCCGCCTGGGCGGTTGCCCGGTAGAGCTGTTCCGTCTGTTTGAGCCTGGCCGCTATTTTTTTTTGAAATTGTTCCTGCGTCAGTTTCTGGTCATGCAGGGTTTTCAGGTATTGTTCCGTGTTTCCGTCAAAACGGGACCGGATTTGTTCCACGGCGCGCGCCGCTTCCGCGTTGCGGTTGGGAAGCTGGAGGTCATTGACGCTGGTTTTCAGGCGCAGAAGGGAGGAGCCGATCAGGTCATACCTGGCCCGCGGAGCCAGATCGCCGGGGATGTCCGGTTCATGGGTAAGTTTGATCCCTCCGCCCATATCCAGCACGGGAGGCTGGCGCAGCAGCTTCAGTTCCGTAATCCTCCGGGAAAGCTGGTTGGCGGTGACAGGTTCTCCATACACTTCCGCTATCCGGGCGGAGGTGTCTCCTGGCGGCCCCGGCATCGGTTTCAGGTACGCGTCCATTCTGCCGGCCAAAAAGCCGTGCCAGACAAACAGGTCCCCCACCAGATAGAGCAGGAATGCTCCATAAATCACAAGCCTGAGCGTGAATTTTCCAGTGGGGGACATGGCAGGAGAAAGAGGGTAAAGAGCTTAGTTTCCGCCGCCGGCGTCTGCCAGACGGGCGGATTCCGGTGGGAGGAAGTTGCGGAATCTCTTCTTTTCAATGCACTTCATGTAGGCTTCTTCCGGGGAGACGATGCCCTGCTGGAGTTTCTGCCAGATGGCGTCATCCATGAATTGCATGCCCATGGCCTTGCCGCCGACGATGACGTCAGGGATTTTCTGCGTGGCGCCTTCACGGATGATGGCCGCCACGGCCGGCGTGGCAAAGAGAATTTCGTTGACGGCTACGCGTCCCGGTTTGTCGCTGCGCTTCATCAGGAGCTGCGCCACAACGCCGCGGAGGGAGCCCGCAAGCATGGTGCGCACCTGGGATTGCTGGTCAGACGGGAATACGTCAATGATACGGTCAATGGTTTTGCTGGCGTTGTTCGTGTGCAGGGTGCCGAATACCAGAAGACCGGTTTCAGCCGCCGTGAGCGCCAGGGAGATGGTTTCCAGGTCACGCATTTCACCCACCAGCACGATGTCGGAGTCTTCACGAAGGGAAGCCCGGAGGCCGTCTGCGAAGGAAGGCGTCTGGAGAGGCACTTCCCTCTGGGTGACGATGGATTTTTTATTGGGATGGACGAATTCAATAGGTTCTTCCACGGTGATGATGTGCCGCGCCTGGTTGCTGTTGATGTAGTCGATGATGGCGGCCAGCGTGGTGGATTTACCGGAGCCGGTGGGTCCCGTGACCAGCACAAGGCCGGATCTCATGTGGGCGAATTCCTTGACGACCGTAGGCACGCCCAGTTCTTCCAGCGTGGCTATTTTGGTGGGAATAAGACGGAAAACAGCCCCCAGGCCGTGCTGCTGCTTGAAGTAGTTGCAGCGGAAACGGGATGTTTCATCCATTTCATAGGCAAAGTCCAGGTCCCCTTCTTCCAGATATTTCTGAAAAGCCTGGGGATCGCATATTTCCGCAAGGAGGTTTTTGAACGCCTGGCCTTCCAGGTTTTCGTCGGAAATGGCGGAGATAGTCCCGTTGACGCGGATTTTGGGAGGCTGGCCTTCGCTGAGGTGAAGGTCGGAGCCGCCCGCTTCTACGAGATATTTGAAGTATTGGTCGATGACTGCCATAACAGGAATGTTTCAAAATTAAAGGTTACTTGATTCCCAGGAAGGATTTCATGATGGTTTTGTCTTCCGCGCGGAAGATGCAGTCTTCCGTGGTGATGAGGCCCGCCTGGTGCAGGGCCCGGAGCGAGTCGTCCATCAGGATCATGCCCTGGGCTTTCCCGGTCTGAATGCAGCCGGGAATCATGAATGTCTTGCCTTCGCGGATGCAGTTGGCGATGGCGGGCGTATTAACCAGCATTTCAATGGCCAGAGCGCGGCCGTTGCCGTCCGCTCTGGGAACCAGCTGCTGGGAGATGATGCCGCGCAGGGATTCGCTGACCATGATACGGATCTGGTCGCGTTGCTCCACCGGGAAGACGTCCAGCACGCGGTCCACCGTACGGGCAGCGGAACCCGTGTGCAGGGTGCCGAGCACCAGGTGGCCGGTTTCAGCCGCCGTGAGCGCCAGGGAGATGGTTTCCAGGTCGCGCATTTCCCCCACCATGATGACGTCAGGGTCTTCACGGAGGGCGCCGCGGAGCGCCCGGGCGAAGGATTCCGTGTGTTTATGCACTTCACGCTGGTTGACGTGGCAGTTTTTGGAGGGAATCAGGTATTCGATGGGGTCTTCAAGCGTGATGATGTGGTCGTGGCGGTCCTGGTTGATGAAATCCACGATGGAGGCCAGCGTGGTGGATTTACCGGAACCTACGGAACCCGTGACTAAAATGAGGCCGTTGGTGTAGCGGGTGAGGGGCACCACGTATTCCGTCGGCAGGCCTATTTCCTCCATGGTGCGCACCCGCGTGTTGATGATGCGGAAGCAGATGTCATAACCCAGGCGCTGTTTAACCACGGATGCGCGGTAACGGCCAAAGTCATTGGCGTAGGCGAAGTCCACGTCCCCCCGTTGCTGAAGGCGGTTCCATTCCGGGTCTTCCAGAAAGCCCCTCGCCAGCACTTCCGTGTCCTGGGGCGTGAGATTGGGCGCTTCCTCCCAGATGGGGAGAAGCTGGCCGAACCGGCGCCAGGTGGGACGGCTGTTGACGGCAAGGTGGATATCGGAACAGTCGTAATCCTGTCCAAGTTTGAGATATCCGTCGACGTGGGGCAAAATGTATTCGCTCATGTTGTGAATGCAGCAAACTGATAAAGCTGCATACTAACGAAAACAGAGCTTTTTTGACCAGCAAAAAATATTCGGGAACCGATTTCTGTAAAAGCGGCTTCGCGCCGTTCCGCGACAGATGCAGAATTTTGAGAAAGGGGGCTTTGCGGAAGATCCGCGGACGTTTGTTTCCGGGAAAGGGAAGGAGGATGACACAGGGGAGCGGCGCGGGAGATTGTCTTTTTCCCTCCGGGCCTGGTTTGGCGTTCCTTGGAAGACAGGGAGGGGGGACGGTTTTTCTTTAACGCCGCAGGGGAATGCCTCTGTTTTTTTTGCGACGACGGCATTCCCGAACCTTTTTCAAGAGGCGGCAAAAAGCCCGCTGTCTTAGCCGGAAAATCCTGTTATTTAAACAGGCTGAGGAATTTTTTGCCGGCCAGGCCGAGCCCCATTTTTTTCAGGGAAGGAAAAGCCAGAGTGATCAGGATTTCAACGATGAAACGGAAGATGGAGGAATGAACCCAGCTTCCGGAAGCGGGCGGCTGCGGGGATGGGGCCGGATTTCTTCTTTTTTTCCCCGTAAACATGCGGATAAGAAGAACGCCACCCACCGTACCGACAATAGAGCCGATCACAGGCAGGGACATGGCCTTTTTTTTCAATTTACGGAAGTGGTCGGCCTGCTGCTGCGTCTTTTGCGCCAGGCTGTCCGCTTCATTAACGATATCCAGCCGGGAGGAAGCCACCCGCATCAGGAGTGCGAGCTTTTCTTGAGAGCCATTTGCAGACATGATAAATCCGTTTTAAGTTCTTCCGCCGTCGCAGGAGCGATAGGCGTTACATGGGTTCGGCTGAAAAGGATGAACGCCGTGGCGGCCGCCAGGAGATGAAGCCCCGTGGTGACGGCAAGCCCGGCGATGAATCCCCAGAAGTACGCCATGACCACGGTCAGCAGGCACCACAGAAAAAGATAGCCGAAGAAGGCCATGAAAGCCCCCATCAGGAGAAGGGCCGTTTTTTTGCCCAGCCGTTTGGACGCTTCCTTCAGTTCCAGTTTGAGCAGTGCGGCCAGGGCTTCCGCATGGGCCAGGGCTGCCGTCCCGGTTTCCCGGAGGGACCGGACCATGGCCATTCCTTCTTCCTTTTCCTCCACAAGGGGGGTGACGAAGGTTCGCTTGAGTTTGTCAATCAGTCCCATGGTTCGGTTTGATGAGGGGAGGACGCCATGCGCGCGGCGCGCATGGCGCGGAATGAAAGGAGAGGGTTAACGACGGCGGATAAGCAGGCCGATGAGAAGGCCCACGCCCATGGCAATCAGCACGGACTGGGTGGGTTTTTCCTTCACGTATTCTTCGCCCGCTTCGTGAAACTTCTTGGCCTTGTCACGGATGACTTCTCCCTTTTCCTGGGCGTAGTCGCAGATGGTGCTGGCCTGTTCCGTAGCCGCCTTGCGGATTTGATTTACTTTAGCCGCGGCGAAAGCCCTGGCCTGCTGGAATCTGGTGACGGCAAGCTCGCGGGCGGAAGGGCAGGAGCAGGAGGTGTCATTTGCTGCTGCGGTCGTTTCAAGTTCGGTTTGGTTGTCTTGCATGGTTGATTAGAGTATTAAGGGTTGGTTTCTGTTGAAAAACATGTCGGCTTACATGTTTTCGCCTCTCACATTGGAAATTATTTAGCACGCTTCCCACTATTGGCAAGTGTGTAAAGCGGCTTCACCCGGAATTGTGCGGCCTGTCAGCGGCGGCTTCCTGAAAAACCGCCGCGGGGGTCCGGTTTGACTTGGGGTTCGTTAGGATTCCGGTACCGCAGAATGCCGTAATCCCTCAGGTTACGGATGAATTCCTGAGCGTTGGCCCGGAAGCGCGCGTCGTACATGAGCAACCCCAGAAAGCCCTGGTTTTTACGTGCGTCAGCCGTGATGGAGGAGATTTGTTCAGATGCTTTCCGCAGTGCGGCCAGCGTGGGGGGGATTTCCTTGATGGCGGGGTCCAGAGTGCTGAATTTTTCTTCGGCTCCGGCAATGAGTTTGCGGGCATCCCGGACGGTATCTTTCATGGCCGCGACCGAGGAGCGCGTTTCTTCCATGAGACCGGGGAGTTGTTCTCCGGCCCGGTTTATTTGAGACAGTACGCTGCCGAGGTTTTGGAGGTTCTCCCGGTTCAGGATACCCTCATTGATCAGCCTGGTCGTCTGGGCCAGCCCTTTGGCCGCCTCTCCGATATTGAGGATGGCGTCGTCAATGTTGTCCGAATTTTTCTCGATTTGCTTGAGGATTTTCAGGATTTCCTCTGTGGCTCCCACGGCATTGTTTTTGATTTTGCTGAAATCGCTCTCCGGCTGACCGATGATGGTGGCATGGGGAAGGATGTATTCATGCGTGGGCTGGGCCGGAGGGACGATATCGATGTATTTGTCGCCCAGGATGTTCTGCATGTCCACCCGGAAGACGGATCCTTGCTGGATTTTTACGTCGCTCTGGATGCTGGCTTCCAGCATGACTTCATTGCCGGAAGGCAGGAGTTCAGGGGCTTTGGTGACTTTCCCCACCGTGACGCCGCCCAGGCGGATTTGTGAGTCCTTGATGAGTCCCGCCGCATCTTTGAAAATGATGTTGATGGGGTAGGTTTGCTCCTTGGAGGTTTTGATGTTGCCGAATCCCAGGATGACTCCGATAATCATCAGAATTCCGGCGATCAGAAAGAGGCCTACCCATGTTTCCGGTTTAAGTTTCTGTTTCATGGCTCTGTGGCAAGATGGTTATTGTTTGCGTTCCCGTTCCGCCCGTTCCAGCAGAACCCGTTGGAAATTTTCATTTTTGCCGGACAGGGCTGCCCAGTTTTCCCCGGAGTCCCCGTACAGGAATTTTTGCAGGATTTCGTCTTTGGAGTGCAGCAGTTCTTCCGGGGTTCCCGTCCAGTAAACCTCACCGTTTCTGAGATAGACGATTTTGTCTGCGATGCGGATCACGCTGGGCATGTCATGGGAGACAATGACGGTGGTGATGCCTTTGTCCTTGCAGATTTGCCGGATGAGGAAGCTGATGCTGTCCGTGACGATGGGGTCCAGGCCCGCGGTGGGCTCGTCATAGAGCAGGCATTCCGGAGTGGTAATGATTGCCCTGGCTACGGCGACGCGCTTGATCATGCCGCCGGAGAGGCTGGCCGGCATTTTTTCCTGCTGTCCCAGAAGCCCTACGGAATCCAAAGCGGCTGAAATACGGGTGTCCAGTTCGTTTTCATCCCTGATCCCCGCCTCCCGCAAGGGGAAGGCTACGTTTTCTCCCACACTCAAGGAATCGAATAAGGCTCCCTGCTGGAACATGAATCCGATTTTGCTGCGGATTTGCTTTTTGATTTTTTCCGGCGCGGCGCTGATGCGCCTGCCGTCTATTTCCACATAGCCGTCCAAGGGGTCCATCAGGCCGTCCAGATGTTTCAGAATGACGCTTTTCCCGGCTCCGGAACCTCCTATTAAAGCCATCAGTTCTCCTTTGCCCACGTCAAAGCTTACGCCTTTCAGCACTTCCTGGGTGCCGAAGCTTTGTCTGAGCTGGTGGACGCGGATGAATGGCTGCATGGCGGCGGGGAAAGGCTATCTCATGAATCCCATGGGGAAGAACGAGTTGAGGATCATGGTCAGGATAAAGTTGGCGATGAGCAGGGCCACGGAAGCGTACACCATGGCCTGCATGGTGGATTTGCCTACGCCCACGGCGCCGTTTGTGGTGTTCAGCCCCTCCCGGCAGGAGATGATGGAAATGATGAGGCCGAAAGCAAGAGCCTTGACCAGGGCGACGATGATGTCCCCCATAGTGACGAATTTGCTCATGAAGTGCATCCAGTAGGCCTGGTCTACGTTAAAAGCGGTGACGCTGACGATGTATGCGGAGGCGATGCCCACCAGAACGGCTTCCATCATCAGAATGGGCATGGAAATAAGCATGGCCTGTATCCGCGGCTTCACCAGGTAGTCTACCGGATCCACATTCATGGAGTTGAGGGCATCCACCTGTTCCGTGACTTTCATGGTGCCGATTTCCGCGGCCATGGCGGACCCGACGCGCCCCGCAAGCATCAGCCCGGTGATGACGGGCCCCAGCTCCCGGAACATGCCCACGGCGACGACGGCCCCGCCCATGGTTTCCATTCTCACCGTTTGAAGCTGGAACAGTGTCTGGGCTTCCAGCACCGCGCCGGTGAACGCGCCGGTGATGATGACCACCGGCTGGGATTGCACCCCTATTTTTGCAATTTGCTCCACAAGCACGCGCATCCGGAACTGGCCGGACCACATGCATGAAGCCACTTGATAAAGCAGCAATCCGATTGACCCCAACCGGTCAACCAGCCTTAAAGCGGCGCGGCCGATCATGGTTGCTATATGGAATTGCATGGCTTCTACTAATCATTTCTTCCGCTTCAAGAGCAAGCGCAATGTATGCCACGGGAGGAAAAGGAAGGTTCCGCGTCAGTCTGCCAGCCGATGGATATAAGGCGTTTCCTGCGTTCCGGGGATGGAGCGCAGCATGAGGCGGGGCGGCAGTTTCAGGCGCGTCCATTCGGATGCGCGGGCCTGCCGCTGCAAACGGCGTATTTCCCTTTCCGATTCCGGAAACCGGTTCGCCAGCTCCGTGGCGGATTCATGTTTCCGGTGCAGGCGGATGAGAAATCCGTCACGCATGGCGGCCTCCGGAGCTGGGGAAATGAAACCGGGGAACAGGTTTGCCAGTTCCGTCTCGTATAAATCCCCCAGCGGCATGAAATCCGCGGCTAAAGCGGCAGGAAGGAAGCGGGGCTCCGTCATGATATCCGTTCCCGTCAGAGAAGAGAGCGGCAGGGCTCCTTCTTCTTCCGCCCATTGGCGCATGAGCCATGCGGCCGTGGCTCTTTCGTCCAGCCCTGAGGCTTTATTAGGGGAAGAAACCGTCCGTACGCCAATGCCAGCCGCGCCGGCGAAGGCTTGAACCTTTTCCCTTGTCTCTTCCGGAATGCCGGGCAGGGAGGGGATAAACCCCGTTACTGCCAGAGAGGGCCGCATTTCCTTCAATAGTTCCGCTAACAGAAGGGAAGCGGAATTTTCCAGCAAATTCAGGCAGACGGCCCCATACCCGCTTTTCAAAATGAAGTCTTCCATCCCTTTGCGTAGGGCGTGCCGGAGCTGTTTTTCCGGGGAGGGCAGGGGGGAGTCCGTTCCTGTGGAGTTTCCCGGTGAAATGACGGCGGAGTCCCGTTCAAAAAGACGCAGCCGTTTGAGAAGATGTCCGTTGCCGGACCATACGGAAGATGCGCCGGGCAGCAGAAACGGACCTTCTCCCCCGGCCAGGCGGGCCGTCAATACGGGGAGACCTGTTTCCCGCGCCGTACGGCGGGCTTCTGCCTCATCCTGTTCCAGCAGCCCCTCATGCCATGCATGGGCAGGCGTGCGGAGCAGCAGGCATGTGGAGGAAACGTGCGGCGGAGGACTTTCTTCCCACGGGGCGATGGAAAAAACGGCTTCATCCTCCGTTCTCCGGATGCCAAAGACAGGGACGTGTTCGTTCCCATGCGGGGCGGGAGGGATAACGGCCTGCCGGGGAAAGGAAAGGCCGTTCCTCAACAGATGGAATCGGATTCCTTCCGCGTCCGCCGCTCCCAGCAGCAGGGGGACGTCCGCTATTTCCCGTGCCAGGTAGGCCAGGGCCGCCCGGTGCTGGGCCCGGAAGCCGCTGCGCAAAGCCAGTTCACCGGTATGCACGCCGCTGAGGGCCAGCGGCGGACAGAGGACGAGCTCCGCGCCTGCGTCCAGGCAGGAGCGGTATAGTTCCACGATGGTTCTGAGGTTTCGGGGAAAGTGGCCGGGAATGGTTTCCGGTTGGATGAATCCTGTCTTCAGCATGCGACGGAAAGGTAGACCATTACGGGGCGGCGGGCAAGCCGGGATGACCGGAGGTCCGCCCCCAGGCGTTTACTCATGCAGTTTTTATTTCAAGGAGCTTGTCATTCACGGTCTTCATGGTATGATCCCTGCCGATTGCGCGCCGTCCGTTCCCGGGCGCGGCTATTCGGAATACTTATGAGGAAACAGTCAACAGAGGGGCAGGAATCCTCCATCCAGCGCGCCAGGGCATTGTGGCGCGAGTATCTTCTTCCTTATAGGGGCACGCTGGCGTGGGCTGTGGTCGGAGGCGTGGTGGCCGCTGTTGCCAGCGGTTTCGGCATTCCGGTGATTTTACAGGAGATGTTTCCCGTGATTTTTGACGGGAAACCGCTGCCCCCCTGGGCGGAACGCGTGCTCTTGTGGTATGTGAGCCCGGAAAACCTGCCCCTGGTGACGGTGTGGGCCACGACGGCCATGCTCCCGCTGGTAGTGGTGGTGCGCGGCCTGTCATCTTTTGTCAATGTCTATTTGCTTTCCAAAATAGGGCTGGGAGTGCTGGAAACGTTGCGGCTCAAGGTTTACCGAAAGTATCAGGATTTGTCCCTGGCTTTTCACGACCGGCAGCAGAAGGGGGACCTGCTGAGCCGCCTGATGCAGGATACCCAGTTTCTCCAGGGAGGCCTGGTGCAGATTGCCAATGACCTCATTATCCAGCCCCTGACTCTTTTGGCCGCGTTAGGGTTTCTGATTTACAGGGCTTCCGTCAGCCAGCAGTTTCTTATTCTGCTGGCGAATATGCTCCTGGTAGGCGTTTGCGTGATTCCCATTCGGTACATCGGCAAGAAAATGCTTGCCCGCGCCCGGGTGGTGCAATCCAGCCAGGGGGATCTTTCCTCCACGCTTCAGGAGAATTTTTCTTCCCAGCGGGATATCCGGGCCTTTGAACTGGAACAGCAGCAGATAGGGCTGTTCAGAGACAGAATCCGCCGTTATATCCAGGCGTCTATCGGCGCGGTCAGGTGGCAGAGCCTGCTGACCCCCTTGATTGAGTTCGTCAGCGCCATAGCCATGGCCGCCACCCTGCTGGTTGGCAATATGAACGGCATGAACATGGGGGATTTTGCCGCGCTGGCCACGGCCATGTATCTTTGCTATGAGCCGGTCAAGAAGCTGGGTTCCGTCCATAACAAGGCGGAAACCCTTAATGCCGGTCTGGAACGCATCAACCACGTGCTGAATGCTCCGGATGACGTGCCCGAACCGGAAAATCCAAGAAGCCCGGAGGCATGGAAGGGGGAAGTGGAGTTCCGCAACGTTTGCTTCGGTTATCAGCAGGACTCCCCCGTCATGAGGAACATTGATCTCCGCATTCCGTCCGGACAGGTGGTGGCCCTGGTCGGGCCCAGCGGAGCAGGGAAGACGACATTCATTAATTTGCTGTGCCGTTTTTATGATGTCCTTTCCGGCAGCGTGAAGGTGGACGGCATCGATGTGCGGGAGATGGGTAAAAAGGATCTTCTTTCCCACATAGCGCTGGTTTCCCAGTATCCCGTTCTGTTCCGCGGCTCCGTGGCGGACAATATTCGCATCGGCCGTCCGGACGCTTCCGACGCGGAAGTGGAAGAAGCCGGGCGCATGTCCGCCGTGGACAGTTTTATCCATGAGACGGGGGAAGGGTATTCCCGCATGATCGGGGAAATGGGGGAAGGGCTTTCCGGCGGTCAGCGGCAGCGCGTTTCCCTGGCGAGGGCCTTTCTGAAAAACGCTCCCATCCTGGTGCTGGATGAAGCCACGGCTTCCCTAGATATGAAGAGCGAGGAACAGATTCAGAAGGAGATTGAGAAACTGGCTTCCGGCCGCACGACGTTCATTATTGCCCACCGTTTCAGCACCATCCGGATGGCGGACCGCATTCTGGTGCTGGAGAAGGGAAGCGTGGTTGCGGACGGCACGCATGAAGAGCTGATGGCTTCTTCTCCCCTGTACCGGGAACTTTACAATAAGCAGCAGATGATTGCGGAGGAGGAAGGAGGCGCCTCATGTTAAGACAGTTTTTTGAATATGCGCGGTATTTGAAGCCCGTGATGAAGCTGTTCATTGCCGCTCTGGCTGCCGGGGCCCTGGCAGCCGCCGCCAGCGGTTTCGGCTTTCCGCTGATGATTGCCAAAGTATTTCCGGTGGTATTCGACAATACACAGATTCCCCCGGAGCTTCAGGACATGATCGCCCGGCTGGTGGCCCCGGAACACATGCGCATGGCGGTGCTGCTGGCCGTATGCTCCCTGCTGCCTCTGGTCTTCGCCGTCCGGGGCATAGGCACGTTCTTCAACGTGTACTGGATCAGCATCGTCAGCATGAAAGTGCTGGAGGCAATCAGGCTGGACGCCTTTTCCAAATTGCAGACGCTGCCCCTTTCCTTCATTGACCGTCAGAAACGGGGGGACCTGATCAGCCGGCTTATCAATGACGCCGCCAATGTGCAGGGGGGGCTGGTGGTTGCGGCCAATGACATCATCAAGCAGCCCCTGACTCTGCTGACCGCCCTTGCCTTCCTGGTGTACAAGGTATTTGTTGATCCGAATACGGCTTTGGTCCTGATGAATCTGGGGCTGATTGCGCTGGCCATATGGCCCATTCGCTTTTTCGGCCGCCGCGTGATGAAGAAGTCCAAACAGGCTCAGGACGAACTGGGCAATATTACGGCCGCCGCCCAGGAGAATTTGGCCTCCCAGCGTGAAATCCGTTCCTACGGAATGCAGGAACAGCAGGTAAAACTTTTCCTGGGGCTGATTCAGCGTTTTTTCAAAATCAATCTCAGAACGGTGAAGTACAGGCACTTCCTGGTTCCCGTGCTGGAAATGGTGACGGCGCTGGGCCTGGGCGTTTTGCTGGTAAGGGGACATGAAATGGGCATCACCAAGGCTGATTTCACTGCTTTGGCCGCCGCCCTGTTCATGTGTTACGACCCTCTCAAACGGCTGGGCGTGACGCTCACCAATTTGAAGAGCGCTTATGCTTCCCTGGAGCGCATCAATTACCTCCTGAAAGAACCGGATACCATGCCGGAGGCCGTTGATCCCGTTCCTATGGGCCGCGCCGCCGGCCGCCTGGATTATGACGGCGTTTCCTTTTCCTATGACGGCGCCCGCAAGGTGCTGGACGGCATCAACGTGCATATCCGCCCCGGGGAAGTAGTGGGGCTGGTAGGGCCCAGCGGCGCCGGAAAGACGACATTTGCCAGCCTCCTTCCCAGGTTTTATGACGTTAGTTCCGGAGCCCTGCGCGTGGATGGCGTGGATGTGAGGGACGCTTCCCTGCATGATGTGCGCAAGAATATCGCCTTCGTCTCCCAGCACCCCGTCCTGTTCCACGGCACCATTATGGAAAATATCCGTTTGGGACGTCAGGATGCTACGGATGATGAGGTGGTGGCCGCGGCGCGCGCCGCGGCTGCGGACGGTTTCATCATGGGCATGCCGGACGGCTATCAAACCATGCTTGGCGACGGAGGCAGCGGATTGTCCGGCGGCCAGCGGCAGCGTGTAGCGATTGCCCGCGCTTTCCTGAAGGATGCTCCCATCCTGATTCTGGATGAAGCCACCGCGTCCCTGGATGCGGAAAGCGAGGCCCTGATCCAGCAGGAACTGGACCGGCTGGTGGAGGGAAGGACGGCGCTTATTGTGGCCCACCGTTTCAGTTCCATCCGCGTGGCGACGCGCATTCTGGTGTTTGAGGGCGGGCGCATCGTCGGGGACGGTTCCCATGCAGAGCTTTATGCCTCTTGCCCGTTGTACCGGGAGCTGTATGACCGCCAGTCCCTTTAAATAACAAGGGGACGGGGAGGAAAGCATTTCCCGCACCCGCACCGGGATGAATATGGCGTTTTTTCTCAGGCCATGATGGAAAGAGCTATTGTCAAACAAGGGGCATGATGTACTATTCCGCCAGCATGAATACACTGGACGAATCCCTGATGAATGCCGTTAAAGAAGGGAAGCTTTTGGAGTCTTCCCGGACCAATATCCGCCTTCTGCTGGATGGTACCAAATCCCCCATAGCGCGCGAGGCCGTAGAAGAATTGGCTGCCGCCGGGGAATGGCAGGAGCTGAACGACCGTTTTTACAAAACGCTGGCCTTCGGCACAGGGGGGCTGCGGGGACGTACCATCGGCAGCATCGTCACCCGGGCCGAGCAGGGGAACGGCGGCGTGAACGGCCGCCCGGAATATCCCTGCGTGGGAACCGCCTGCATGAACTACTTCAATGTGGGGCGGGCCATGCGTGGCCTGATTATTTATGTGAACAAGCATGTGGAGGCTACGGACCCGGGCAGGAAGCCCCGCCTGGTCATCGGACACGACACGCGCCACTTTTCCCGTGATTTTGCCGAATTCTGCGCAAAAATCGGCACGGACCTGGGATGTGACATTTACCTGTTTGACAGTCCTCGCGCCACTCCTGAAATCTCCTTTGCTATCCGGGAGCTTCATGCGGATTCCGGCGTGGTGCTGACCGCCAGCCACAACCCCTCCCATGACAACGGTTTCAAGGCTTACTTCAATGATGGAGCCCAGCTGGTGCCTCCGCATGACAAGGCCGTGATCAGGGAGGTCAATTCCCTGACTTCCGAAGAATATGAACCGTTGCCGGAAGACCGGCGCGGAACCCTTCATGTGCTGGATTCCTCCTTTGACCGCATTTACATGGACCGCTTGAAAACGGTGCTGCTCCGTCCGGAACTTTTCAACAAGGGGGGAGCTAAAATCGTTTACTCCAACCTCCACGGGACGGGCGGCCATATCATCGTGCCCCTGTTGAAGGAACTGGGCTGCAACGTGCAGACCGTGGCGGCGCAGGATGTTCAGGACGGACGTTTCCCGACGGTTGCTTCCCCCAACCCGGAAAATCCGCCGGCTCTGGCCCTGGCTATTGAACAGGCGGATGCTTCCGGAGCGGACATCGTCATCGCCACGGACCCGGATGCGGACCGCATGGGGGTGGCCGTGCGCGGGGAAGACGGAAAGATGCACCTGCTGACCGGCAACCAGATCGGCTCCCTGCTGGCGTGGTACCGCTGCATGAGCATGTCCGATCTTGGCATCATCAATGACTCCAACCGTTCCCGCGCCGTGATGGTGAAAACCTTTGTGACGACGGGGCTTCAGGACGCCATCGGCCACCACTTCGGTTATGAAGTGGTCAACGTCCTCACGGGGTTCAAGTATATTGCCCAGAAACTCGGTAAATATGAACAGGCCATTCCGGCGGAAAAACGGGAGGGCTACCGCAAGATGAGCGAAGAACAGACGCGCGCCCTGCGTCTGGAATACAGCCGTTACTTTGTCTTCGGCGGGGAGGAAAGCTACGGCTACCTGGCCCAGGACTTCGTGCGGGACAAGGACGCCAACTCCGCCGCCATCATCTTTGCGGAACTGGCCGCGTATGCGGAAAGCATCGGCAAGAGCCTTCTGGAACTGCTGCATGAACTCTTTGAGCAGTTTGGTGTGTATTTGGAAATGGGAAAATCGCTGGTTATGGAAGGCGCGGACGGCGCGGCCAGAATCGCCGCCCTTGCCGCTTCCTATTCCTCCAATCCTCCCACGGAAGTGGACGGCGTAGCCGTCAGCGGCATCCGGGACTTTTCCAAGGGCGACATGGTGGATGCGGAAGGCGATCCTATTCCGGCGGAAAAAATGATATTCGTAGATCTGGCGGACGGCCGCAGTTTTGCGGTGCGCCCCTCCGGGACGGAACCCAAGATTAAATACTACCTCTTCGGGCACGGGAAACCGGGCGATCCTGTGAAGGAAGCATTGGCGAAAGTCCAGGCTTCCCTGGATTCCCTGTGGACGGCCGTGGAAAAAGATGCCCACAGCCGTTCCAATGGCTAAATATTGCTGATTTCTTTCCCCCGTCTACCATGTAATGTGGACGGGGGAAATTTATTTTCTTGCCAAGGAGGCGGGAATTCCGCAGTTTATAATTCTCATGACATTTGCGGCCCACAAAACTCTCTCCGTGGCTGGCGCCCTTTTGGCCGGCCTTTTTCTCTCTTCCTGCTCCTCCCAGCAACAAGTTGAAGCTCCTGCGCGTCTTCCCGCCTACCACTTTGTGCCCGGCAAGACGGCCGTGCTTCACAACGGGAAAGCCATTCCCCCCAGAAATGCCCCTTCGCAGGTCAAGCGCGCCATTGCGGCGGCCAATTCCCTGGTCAACAAGCCGTACCGGCTGGGCGGGGGGCACAGGAGGCATCATGATACCCATTATGACTGTTCCGGCAGCACTTCCTTTGTGCTGAAGGAAGCCGGCCTTCTTACGTCCACCCGCCATTCCAGGCTTTTCCTGAATTACGGGCAGAAAGGCGCCGGGGACTGGATTTCCATTTATGCCAAGAATGGACACGTCTTCATGGTCATCTGCGGCCTCCGGTTTGACACTACGGGAAGCGGGCGCCGCGGCGAAGGCCCTCGTTGGAGAGTGGACGGCCGCAATACCAGGCACTTCCTGGTGCGCCATCCCACAGGCCTTTGAACCGGGGCAGCGCGGAGGAAAACCGCGTTTTCTGCGTATGTTCGCGCAGGCTTTCTTGAATAATGGAAAGTAATGTGCTATCAGGTGCGAGGACGTTGATAGTTCCTTGATTTTCATGGCTAAGACAAAAATTCACGTAGGGCTTGAGATAGGGACAAGCAAGACTTGCATGGTCGTGGGCGAAGTGAAGCCCGATGCGACCGTGACAATCATCGGCGTGGGTGAGGTTCCTAGCGAGGGCGTGGTTCGCGGAGAGATTGAAGACACTTCCAAGGTCATCCAGTGCATTTACGATGCCTGGAATATGGCCCAGGACCATGCGGACGTGGATATCATGACCGTCTATCTGTCCGTGACAGGCGCCCATATTGTGGGGCAGAACAACCGGGGAACGTTCCGTCTTCCCCCGGATGAAAGCATTATTTCCCAGGAGCATATGGACGAGGTGACGGAAATCGCCCGGGACGTCGCCCTGGGGCCGGAACAATTCGTCCTGCACCGCGTGCCCGGTCTCTTTTCCGTGGACGGGCAGGAGAACCTGACCAATCCCGCCGGATTGACCGGAAGAACCCTGGACATCGACTGCCATATCATCCACGGAATCAAATCCCGCATCACCAACTCCTTCCGTTGCGTGCGGGAAGTCCCGCTGGATATTGCGGATGTGGTTTTCGCCCCCATTGCCACGGCCCAGTTTGTGCTCAACAGGCAGGTCAAGCAGGCGGGCGCTCTGCTTATTGACATGGGTGCGGGCACGACGGACTATGTGCTTTACCTGGACGGCCAGCTTGTGGCCTCCGGATGTGTGCCGCTGGGCGGCGACCACATTTCCAATGACATCACGCTGATGACCGGCATTCCTCTGGCCCAGGCGGAACTGCTCAAGAAGACGGAAGGGGACGCCAACAGCTTTTCCGGGAAAACCAACGAGATGGTGCGCGTGCGCGGAGAGGGGCATATGAAGGATGCCGCCATTGAACGCAACGTGCTGAATGAAATCATCCGTTCCCGCCTGCTGGAAATTTTCAACCTGGTCAAATCTTCCCTGCCCAAGGATACTTTCAAGGGCAACCGCTGCCACGGCGTTTACCTGTGCGGGGGCGCCAGCCTGATGCGCGGCGTGGGGGAACTGGCCTCCCACGTGTTCGGCGTGGCCATCAGCCGGCCTACGCTGGTTAAAAACGGTGCGCCTTCCTACCTGGATGATCCGCGCTACTGCACGGCCATAGGCCTGATACGGTATGCCCAGATTCTGGATGCCGAACTGCCGCAGCAGCGCAGCTGGCTGGGACGGATGCTGGGCTTCTTCGGAAAGAAGACCTCCTGATCAACCTTTATCCAAATTAACAACCATGCTGGAAATCTCTCCCCAGGGGCCGTCCGGCCTGCCCGGAAAAATCTGCCTGTGCGGCATTGGGGCCGCAGGAACCAAGGTAATGGAGGAAGTGCTGCTGCTGGCTCCCCAGTCAGCTTCCGTTTGCGCCATGAATCTTGATGCCCGCCTATTGAACGCTTCATCCGTTCCGTGCAAGATTCATCTGGGCGCCAGGCTTACCAGGGGCCTCGGTTCCGGCGGAGACGCCTCCGTAGGAGCCCAGGCGGCCTGTGAAAGCGAGTCTTCCATTCTCCGTGCGCTGGAAGGCAGCGCGTTGGCTGTCCTTGCCGCCGGGCTGGGAGGGGGAACGGGATCCGGCGTAGCTCCGGAAGCGGCCCGTCTGGCCAAGGAACAGGGGGCTTATGTCGTCAGCGTTGTCATCCGCCCCTTCAGGTTTGAGGGGGAACGGCGCTCTGCCCAGGCGGATGAAGCTTTGGCCCGGCTTGCCCTGTATTCCGACATGGTGCTGCGGTTTGATAATGACGCCATGGAAAGCCTCATAGATCCCGACAAGGGGGTGCTGGAAGCCTTTTCCGTGGTTAATGCCCTTATTGCCCGCGCCGTGCTTATTGTGCCGTCTCTGTTGAATTCTTCCGGAAACCTGCTCCGGGTGGGATTGGACGACCTGCTCAGCGTAGCCGGAACGGGAAAAGGGATTTGCTCCTTTGGCGTGGGTGAAGCGTCTGCGGATGCTTCCGTGGCGGATATATTGAACCAGGTCCGGCATTCCCCGCTTTTTCTGGAAAAACGTTTGGGAGAAGTGGACGATGTCCTGGTTCTGGTGCGCGGCGGAGGTTCCCTGACGCTGCAGCGTCTGGAAGACCTGGTGGACGGTGTGGCGGAAATTCTGGGAAGGGGAGTGCGCCTCCACATTGGCGCTTCCGTGGAGCAGCAGCCGGAAGACCGCCTGTCCCTGACCGTGCTGGGCGCCGTGCCTGTGGCAGAGACCTCTGTTTCCCCGTCTGTTGTGCTTCAGCGGGAAGCGGAGCCGCAGACAGTGCTTGTGCCGGAGGAAAAATCTTTCCTCGGAGAGGGGAAAACCATTATTCAGCCTGCTCCTCCTGCCCCGGTTGACGAACCGGAACGGCATCCGGAGCCGGATCTTCCCGCCCCTGTTGCCGTCTCCAGGAGGGATGAACGTGAATTGGAAGAGGAACTGGTGCCCGTAAGGCCTGTCTCCGATATTCCGGATGAAGGGGAAACGCTCCGGGAGTCCGCGTCTGTTGCGCAAATTTCCGAAACGGAGGCGGAGCCGGAATTGGAGTCAGTCCCGATGCCTGACATCAAGGAGCTGGAGGAAGGATTGCCTCCGGAGGAAGGAGAAGAAGAGCGTGCGGGCCACGGCCTTTTTGCCCGTGTGCGCCCCCTCATTCTTGATGGGGAAGACCTGGATCTGCCTCCCGCACTGCGGAAAAGGAAACCGGATCCGAGCTGATGATGTCCCCCCGCACGTCCAGGGTGTGGTTTTGGGCGCTGACCGCAGCCGCCTTATTGTATACGGCGCTCCTCAGCTGGTGGAGTCCTCTCACTTCCGATACGTACCATCATGCCCTGACGGGCATAGAGCACTGCTTCTCTTTCAGCCTGGTCTGGGAGCGCTGCGTAGCCTCCTACATGACCTGGAATCCCAGAATAGGGGAATACCTGGCCTTTGCCGTAGCGACGGCGGGAAAATGGCTCTTCATGCTGCTCAACCCCTTTGTGCAGGTCGGTCTTGCGCTGATGATGTTTTATCTGGCTTCCGGGCGCAGGGTGGATCCCCGTTCCTGGCCGGACGTGCGTCTGTTCGGATTGGGGCTTCTCCTGCTGTTCACGTGCACGGCCCGGCCCGGCGTCACGATTTACTGGCTCTCCGGAGCCACCAACTATTCCTGGGGCGCCGCCGTCTGGCTGGGCTTTCTGTGTCTGTACCGCGGTTTGCTGGAAGACGCGGAATCCGGGAGAAAGGGAGATTCCGGAAGAAACAATAGCTGGGGAAAGTTTGCCGCTGCGGCTGTTCTGGGATTTCCGGCGGGCATGACCAATGAAAACAATATTCCGGGAACCTGGCTGTTGCTGGGAGCCTTGTTCGTCTTTGTCCGCCTGGTGCGGAAGAAAAAACTTCCCCTGTGGTTTTATGCGGGTCTTGCGTTTCAGGTGGCAGGTTCCCTGTGCATGCTGCTTGCGCCCGGCATTTCCGCCCGGATGCATTCCGCCACTCCCGGCTGCGCGGAACCCCTTTCCGGTTTTTGGAGCAGATGGGAAGCTCTCCCTTCGCTCCTGCTCCGGATGCATGAATACCTGGCTCTTCCGGTGTTGCTGGGCGTGGCGGCTGCCTGGGTTCTCTGGAAAAAATTCCATAGAGACCGGAACTCTTTCCGGGCATGGAAAATTTCCCTTGGAATATCGGCGGCATATATTCTGGCGTCTTATGCCATGGCTCTTTCTTTCGCCGCCGCCGTCATTCCGGCGGATCATGCCATGTTCTCCGCCACCCTGCTGTTCGGTATCGGCGTGCTGGCCCTTCTTCGTATGTGGTACGGCATCCCCGGTGCCGTGCCCCGTCCGCAGATAACTGTGGCTGTTTTTCTGGCGTTGTCCGGGATATGTGTTTTTTCAACCATTCATGATCATCTGCTTCTGTTCGGGCAGCATGAAAAGCGCGTCCGCCTGATTCTGGAGCAGAAAATGGCCAGCATACAGGAAATCATTGTTCCTCCCCTCTCTCCTCCCTCCCCGTGGTGCTCTTTCATTTTCTGGGTGGACCTGTCTCAAAACCCGGAAGACTACGTCAACAGAGGCGCGGCAATGTATTATGGCGTGAAGAGCATCAGAATCTTGTAGCAGGCAAAGGCTGCGGGATGTTAGAGCTTTTTGCTATGAAATAATGGGAAATGGCAATGGGATATCATCTGCGTCTGATGGTGACTGTTGTTAACAATATAAGAATCCTTTTAATAGGTCGCATGGTTTTCCTGTACGGTTGTTGCCGCAGACGTGGAACATGCCCGTTTTCCCCCAGTCGTGGGACTGGATATGTTCATGGCGCATCCATGATGGAGAAGGGGGAGAGGGAACGGAACGTCTTGACGGCCGCGAAATCATGGAAGTTCGGTGCCATTTCAGTTTTTCGGCATTTTACAGGCAGGACATCTGGGGGCCGCAGCGATGCCATCTCGTGACGATTTCCAAATTCGGCTGCTGTGTGGATCAGGATACCGTAATGAAGACAGCAATGACAATGGTAAGTATCATTTGGAAAAGAGATTGGAGCCTGCGTTTGTGGAGATGCTGGTCCGCTTTTATCCGGGGCAGGCTGGTGAAGTGGTCAAATATCTTAAAAAGGCCGGGTACGCTGATCAGGAAATCGGAGACCTGATTGACCGGACTGTAGGCCGCGATGGAAAAACGGAGTTTTTATATAAGGGCGGCTGGGGGCGCCAGCACGATAGAAAGATCAAGTCCCGTGGCTCCGGGCATATGAAATAACATGGAGGATTGGGAACTTCCCGGAAATTTCATTGTTTTACCAGGGACGCCAGGGGGCATGGCAGACGGGAACAGGCAGATTCCGGGATGCCGCGTTATGGAAGAAACAGGGGAAGCTGTATGTTCTAATCCATGGGAATTGCGTAGGAGTTCAATTTGTGGAACTCTCCGCTTTGGGGGCCTTCGTCGGTAATGCCGTTGTTGGGGGCGGCGTAGGTGTCCAGGGTCATGGAATCCGGGTAAATGGTCAGGATATAGTAGGCCGTGATGCCGGAGCGGTATTGCAGGGTTTTTACCCGGGATTTTGCCGGCGGCAAAAAGGGAATGGGGAGCACCTTGTTTCCCGCGGGGGCGCAGATCAGGGAGGTAAGGGTGTTTTTCCCGTCCGGGGAGGTAATTATATACAGGTCATGGGCGTGCAGGTGCCCGGTGACGACGAAGCGCACTCCGGCATTCCGGAGATTACGGTAAAAGATATTTTGCTGTTCCGCCGCGCTGTCATTGTAACGGCCCCACAGGCATTCCCGGAATTGCATGGGCGTTTGCAGGGTGCGGTGGGTGAAAACCAGGCAGTGCCGCGGAACGGTGTTGGCCTTGCTTCTGTTGCGTTTGACCCATGCGCTGAAGTCCACGAGCTGGTCAGGGGTGAGGTCAATATCCATGAAATACAGGGAAGCGTTTTTATGGCGGATGCCGTAGTTCAGTTTTCTGGTGGCCAGCCCTTGGGCGCCCTGCTTCCGCGTAGGCAGGAAGAGTTCCCGGAATTGTTCCGCCCGGAAAGGAAGGGAGTCATGATTGCCGCGCACGGCGTAAAAGGGGATGCCTTTTTCCCTCAGAATGTTGTTGAGTTCCTTGCGTTTGGACAGACCCTTGACGGGGGCGCTTCCTTCAATATCCGCCATGTCCCCTACCTGGACGACCATGTCCACGTTGTGTTTCAGGATTTCCCCATAGAGGGTTTTGATGAAGTTGACTGCTACTCCCTCGCTTCCTTCCATGCGCTTGGGGGAGTCGTGCGTATCGCCGATGATCGCGATTTTCCATGGGGCTGTATCTTCCGCCAGTGCCGGCTGAAGCAGGAACATGAGAAATAACGCAAGATATTTCATGGCACTGGATTTTTACAACCTGCCTGCTCTTCCCGCCAGAAAATTATGACTAAGGCGGAAAGATGCCGTCCGGGGCTTTTTCTTTTGCCCGGAGGCAGGCGTTGACGTGCTGTCCTGGGGAATTCTGTTCCCCGCTGAAAACGGAAAAGCCGGACATTGGAAATTCAATGTCCGGCTTTGATGATGCCTATAACGCTGGCTGAAATTTATTGCTGGTTGACCTTCAGTATTTTGGCCTGTTCTTCCGTGAGCTCAACGCAGTGCCAGGGGAGGCCGCGCCTGTTGAGCTCGTCCATGAAGGGATCCGGATCATTTTGTTCCATATTGAAGACTCCCGCGCCAGTCCATTTGCCCGTAAGGATCATTTCCGCGCCGATCATGGCCGGAACCCCCGTAGTATAGGAAATGGCCTGGGAACCTACTTCTTCAAAACATTGTTCATGGTCGCAAATGTTGTAAATGTACACAGCCTTGAATTGGCCGTCCTTGATTCCGGTGATGACGTTGCCGATGCAGGTTTTTCCCCTGGTCGTCTTGCCCAGGTCCCCGGGGTCCGGCAGTACGGCCTTGAGGAATTGCAGCGGGATGATTTCAATTCCGTTGTACATGACCGGGTCAATGCGGGTCATGCCTACGTTCTGAAGCACTTCCAGGTGCTTGAGGTAGTTCGGTGAGAAGGACATCCAGAATTGCGCCCGGCGGATGGTGGGGATGTGCTTGACCAGGCTTTCCATTTCTTCATGGTACATGCGGTAGATTTCATAGGTGCCCACTTCCTGCGGACAGGCGAAACTCCGGTGCATGCTCATGGGGGCGGTTTCCCGGAAGGCTCCGTCTTCCCAGTGGCGGCAGGGCGCCGTTACTTCCCGGATGTTGATTTCCGGGTTGAAGTTGGTGGCGAAAGCCTTGCCATGATTGCCGCCATTGACGTCAATGATGTCCAGCGTATGGATTTCGTCAAAGTGATGCTTGAGGGCCCATGCCGTAAAGACATTGGTGACGCCGGGGTCAAAGCCGGAACCCAGCAGGGCGAAAAGCCCGGCGTTGCGGAATTGCTCCTGGTACGCCCATTGCCAGGAGTATTCGAATTTGGCTACGTCACGGGGTTCATAGTTGGCGGTATCCAGGTAGTTGACTCCGGTTTCCAGGCAGGCTTCCATCAGGGTGAGGTCCTGGTAGGGCAGGGCCACGTTGATCAGCAGCTGCGGCTTGATTTCCCGGATGAGGGCCACGGTGGCGGGCACGTCGTCCGCATCTACGGAATGGGTAGTGATGCTGACGCCCGTTCTGGAGCGTACGTCCTCCGCAACGGCATCGCATTTGCTTTTCGTGCGGGAGGCCAGATGAATGCTTTGAAAAATGTCCGGCAGCTGGGCGCATTTATTGGCTACCACATGTCCAACGCCGCCTGCTCCAATGATTAAAACCGTATTCATGATAGGTTCAGTACATAAGTGAAAACAGGCTGAAAGGCAACCCCTGATTTTGTGTGACAATACCCTTTTCCCTTCGGTTCGGCCCGGCTGTGACTTTGGTTTCCGGAAAGCATTTTTTCCCGGGAAATGCTTTCCGTCTGGAATTTTCCAAAAATTATTGAACAAGGGATTGACGCGGGCTGTCCGATTTTACAATATCAAATTGTAGATATGATTAGACAAATTCTGCCAGTAGTTGTTGCCGCCTGCGTCGCTCCCTGTTTTGCCGCGGAAGGGTGGATTACCGATATGGATGCCGCCAAAAAACAGGCCGCCGAACAGAAAAAGGATTTAATGATCGAGTTCACCGGTTCCGACTGGTGCCCTCCCTGCATGCAGCTCCGCGCCAACGTATTCAGCAAGCCGGACTTCCAGAAGGAAGCACAGAAAAATTTCGTTTTGGTGGAGCTGGATTATCCGCGCGGCAAGGAACAGTCCAAGGAAATGAAAGCCGCCAATGAAAAGCTTGCCCAGCAGTACGGCGTGCGGGGATTCCCGACCGTTGTGTTTGCGGACGCTTCCGGCAAGCCTTTTGGGGGATTTGTTGGAGGGCGTTCCGGGGATGATGTGATGAAAGCCATGCAGGATGCCCTGAAGAACAAGGAAGCGCTAAGCGCCGCGGAAGCGAATGTCGCCAAGGCTGCTACGGATGAAGCGAAGGTTGCCGCTCTGATGGAAGTGCTCAAGCTGGCTCCTCAGGAATATGTGGACAATTTTTATGGTGACGTGAAAGCGGAAATCAAGAGGCTGGACAAAGAGGACAAGTCCGGCTTGAAAGCCGCAGACGCCCATGCTGACCTGCTTAAAAAGGAACAGAAGGACGTGCAGAATTATCTTGCCGGCAAGCTGACGGACAAGACGACGCCTGCGGAAGCCCTTCAGGTGGTTAAGGCGTATCCCGACCGTGACAAGCTTCTGCCGGAAACACAGCAGCAGTTGCTGATGATGGAGTTCGGAACCTATCTGAATTCCACCGGTGATGTGGACGGCGCCGTTTTGATTCTGGATAAGGTGGCCGAATTGAAGCCGGGAACGGAAGTCGGGATGCAGGCCCCTCGCATCAAGGCCGGCGTTCTTGCCAACAAGGATAAGATCAAGGCCCAGATTGACGCCGCCAAAAAAGCGCAGAGCAAATAATTAAAGCTGCTTTTTCCTTTCCCCTGATTTGGGAATCGGCCCCGCAACGGTTTTCTGCCGTTGCGGGGTTTTTGCTTTCCCTCTGTTTCTCCGGTTACTCAAAAGGGATGACGGAAAGGAGGCATGGTGGCTTATGAAGGCCGCTGTTTTCCTGCGGCGCGTGTTGCCGGCGCATCCTGCTGCGGGAGTGATGAAAGGCAGGATTCGCTGTCGCTTCCGTCAGGTCGGGTATATGGGCTAAGCAAGAGTGTCGTGTGGCGGCAACACTCTTCTCCGGCATTAAAAATCCGGTCCAGGAGAGAGTGCGGGAATAGCATGCTGTTGGGTTATTGAAGTTTGATGACGGTGTCCAACCTGTCCCAGGTGATACCCTCTGGCAAAGTGATTTTGTACTGGTTTCCTTCCTTTTCAAGCCTGACGGCTTTTCCGTTTCCGATGCCGTCCACAATGAGGGTCGCTCTCGTGAATTTTTCCCCGATATCTTTGATGAACAGGGAGGTATTTCCCTTTAGCTCTTTTCCTTGTCGGGCAATCAGCGGGCTGACGTGAAGATAAACGGTTTTTTTGCCGTTGTGATCCGCCTTGTAGCAGCTGCCTCCCCATGGCTGGTCCCTGTAGGGGCCTCCTCGGGTGTTGTAAATAGCCTCCCTGTAGAGAGCAATCCATTTTCCCATGGACAGGAAAGTTTCAGTCTGTTTCGGATCAAATGTTCCCAGTGGAGTGGGGCCGATGTTGTAAAGCAGGTTGCCGTCCTTGACAATGTTATTGATCAGGAATCTGATAGAGGTTTCGACGGGCTTGGGTATTGCCTTGGAGGTGTAGGACCAGTTGCCCGTCCAGCGGGTGCCGGGGATATCCGCTACGGTCATGCAGCTTTCCCAGGGCGTTTGAGTATTGAAGGGGCCTAGCTTGCATTCCGGCGTCAGGAAATCCCCTTTCAGGTCGTCGGGCAGCGGTTCCTTATTGCCTCCGCGGGTGCTGTTCATGCGGTTGTTGATCAGAATGTCCGGCTGGTACTGCTTGATGCGGCGCATCATGGTGCGGGGATCCCACTGGTTGAGGGAGCTATTGCCCAGGCTGTCGAACCAGAGCACATCCACTTGGCCGTAGCGGGTGAGCAGTTCGCTGACCTGACCGAAGTAGTATTCCAGATAGCGGTAGTGCTGGTCGGTCAGGTAGTAGGGATTGTACCAGTCTCGTCCAGAATAATAAAATCCCAGTCTGAGCCCGGCCGCATGAACTGCCGCCGCGAATTGTTCCACGATGTCTTTGCCGTAGGGAGTGGCGGCAATGGTGAATGTGTCGTAGTCGGAGGGGAAGTTAGAGAAGCCGTCGTGATGCTTGGTGGTCAGCACGGCATATTTCATACCGCTTTTTTTGGCGACGGACATCCATTTTCTGGGGTCATATTGCTTGGGGGTGAAGCGGCGGTGGGCGGAGTCGTACTCAAAGTCTACAGTATTTTTATGGCCGCTGGCGCTGTCTTTGGGACGCGCAGCATTGCGTTCCCAGCTTATTTCCCGTTCCAGCAGGGAAGAAGGGTTCCAGTGAACAAACAAGCCGAATTTGGCATCCCGAAACCATTTTAACTGTTTATTATCGGCCTTGAAATCGAAGAGTCCGTTGACGGCTTCATTAATCAGGTCACGGTCTTCTACTGGAGAGAAGATGTCTTTTTCAGGAGAGAGAATCACCAGCCCTTCCGCCATGGGCTGCATGCGAAAGTTTGGTACGGGAGATTTTGCCTTGTCTCCCAGCCAGAGGTTGAGTTGCAGAACCCTGGCCACATTATTTATTTCATAAGCTTTCTGTCCGGCTGCTTCCTCCATGATTTCATCGGGCAGTTCCCTGTTGAAAACGGCCTGTACAAAGGGTTGGCTGATATAGATTTTCCCGTTTTCCCGGAAAGGTCTGATATCTTCGGGCAGAGGGATTCGTTTATTTCCGGCCATCGCGCAGGGAGCTCCATGCAGCTTGTCCGTATTTACGGTAAAGTATACGGCGTTTCGGAGTTTTTCAGATAGTTCTTTTTGAAGCTCGTCCACATTTTCCCGGTAGCTCCTGCCGGGATGGAAACGGTTATTGATGCTTTCCGCCTGTTTTTCCGTGATGACCGGGCCGATCCACTGGCTGGCAGCCGCGTCTTTGGTTCCGCAGCCCACAATAATCCGGAAATATTTTCCTGCATCCTTGTCCGTCAGGGTGTAGGATTCCGCATCACGGCCCTGCTGAACCACTACGGTTTTTCCGTCCCGGACATCTGCTTTTTCCCACCGGATTACGGGATTGGCGGATTCTCCGTCAGGCGCGCTGTAACGGCTTTCCAGCGTAGTTCCGACTATTTCTTCACCATTAATATAAGGTCTGAGCCACGAGGCGGTGACGGCATTTCCTGCCTGAATGGAGATTATCCCCACGAGTACGGTCAAGATACGGGATGTTCGGTGTTTGAATTTAAACATGGGAAAGATTTAGAGGAGGAATAACCGGGGGAACAGGATAAACCCCCCCGTTTTATAAAAGACCAACAAGGAAGAGGGGCTTCTTTCTTTCCGTGAAATTTTATGTGTATGATGATCGTACGAAAGAAAATATATTGTTAAGCCGCAGAACTGAGAGCCGGGCGGGATAAAGGTTCCGGGGGGCCTTCCGCTCCTGGTCGGGCGCTCCGGCCGTTGTGGATTTGCCGCCGTATTTCTTGACGTGAAGCCTTGCGCATGGGAAGGAAACCTGACAGAATCCCGCCATGCGCCTGTTCATGATGTTCTGTGTGATGCTTTTGCTCGCCGGATGCGATACGCGCTCCAGCGTGGAACGGGCGCAGGAGGCTGGGGTGCTCATCGTGGGCAATAATGCGGAACCCCAGAGTTTTGACCCTCACATCGCCACTTCCGTTTCCGATTTCAAGATGATCAATGCCGTCATGGAGGGACTGCTGCGCGGGGATTCCAGGGATGACGCCGTTTTTCATCCCGCTGTGGCGGAGTCGTGGACGCACAGTCCGGAGGCGGACAAGTGGCGTTTTGCCCTGCGGAAGGGAACCGTGTGGAGCGACGGCGTTCCTGTGACGGCTCATGATTTCGTGTATGCCTATCATCGCCTGCTTCATCCGGGGTTTGGCGGGAGGTACGCGGACATGCTTTATCCGCTGAAGAATGCGGAAGCCTATAACCGGAACAGGCGCAGCCTGCTGCTGTGCGGTCCCGGTTCCCGGCTGGCCGGGGAAGAGGGGTTGGATGAGAAAGTGTTGGCCGGGGTGGATTGGGAGAGGCTGGACGGCATGGGAGCCGGTGAGCTGGAGGCTCTGCGGGATAATCCTTCCCTGATGGAGTGGCCGGCCGGGATGCCGGAGGAAGGAGCGCGGAAGATTGCGGCGCGGATGTTGGAGGATGTCCGGGCCGGAAAGCCGGATTTATGGGAGGAAGCCCGCGTAGGCGTGCGCGCCGCGGATGATTATACCCTGGAGATGGAGCTGCGTTCCCCGATGCCCCAGCTTCCCCTGCTGCTGCTTCACTGCACCTGGTTCCCGGTTCCCCGCCATGCCGTGGAAGCCCGCGGCGGCATGCTGGACAGGACGGGGGGATGGATGCGGCCCGGAGCGGCCGTAGGGAACGGACCTTTTCTCATGGCGGAGCACCGGTTCAATGATTATGTGGAGGTGCGCCGCAATCCCCGGTACCGGAACGCTTCCGCCGTCCGGCTGAATGGAGTCCGTTTTCTTCCTACCGTGAACGGCTTTACAGAAACCCGCATGTTTTTCAACGGCAAGCTTCATGTCACCAACAACGTGCCTCCGGAGATGACGGCTTACGCCCGGGAGCGCGGCGGCGATGATTTTTGCCAGGATGATTATTACGTGACTATTTTTTACCGTCTGAATACGTCGCGTGCGCCTCTGGATGACGCCCGGGTCAGGCGGGCCCTTTCCCTGGCGGTGGACCGGGAGGCCCTGGTGCGGGATGTGGTGTGCGGCGGCGGCCAGCCGTGCTTCGGCTTTACGCCGGACGGCGCCGGATACAAGACGCCGCATGGGGTGGAGTTCAATCCGGAGAAAGCGCGTTCCCTGCTGGCCCAGGCCGGTTTTCCCGGCGGGAAGGGGTTTCCCCGGCTGGAGCTGATGACTACATCCCGCGAAGTTCAGAAGACGATGGCGGAAGCCATCCAGGGCATGTGGAAAAAGCATCTGGGGATTCATGTGGATATCCGTTCCTGTGAGTGGACGGCCTACAAGTTCGCGCAGAATTCCATGCAGTATGATTTTAGTTCCTCCTCATGGTCCGGGGATTATCTGGACCCTTCCAGTTTTCTGGATTTGTGGGGTTCCGCCTCCGGGAACAATAATACGGGCTGGTCTCATCCGGAGTATGAACGCCTGCTGGCGGAGAGCCGCGCCACGGGAGACCAGGAGAAGCGCATGGCCCTGCTGGCCCGTGCGGAAGCGCTGATGCTTTCCGAATCCCCGGTGATTCCCCTGTATTGGGCCAAACGGTCCTATTTGAAGAGGCCGGAGGTGCGTGGGTGGCGTCCCCTGCTGCTGGACAACCATTTGTTTGAGGATATCAGCCTGGACGCCGACCGGGAACATGGGAAGGAGGCCGCGCCTTGACCAGGATGATTCTGAAACGCCTGGGGCAGGGGCTTCTGGTCCTGCTGGTGCTGGAGACCGTGACGTTTTTCCTGATACGCCTGTTGCCGGGGCACCCCTTCATGGGGGAAAAGAAGCTGCCGGAGCATGTCCTCCAGCAGCTCCAGGCCAGTTACGGGCTGGATCAGCCCTCCCTGGTTCAATACGGGCGTTACTGGTGGAATATGCTGGCGCATGGCGACCTGGGACCGTCTTTGGTGAAGGAAGGCGTCAGCGTGGCGGATATGATCGGCCAGTCATTTCCTGTTTCCCTTCAGCTTGGCGTCATAGGCATGGCTATTTCCATTCTGGCAGGGATTCCCGCCGGAATCGTGGCGGCTCTGTACAAGAACCGGTGGATGGACTGGTGGGTGATGCTGGTTTCCATGGCCGGCATCTGCATTCCCGCCTTTGTCGTGGCTCCGGTGCTGGGCGTAGCTCTGGGCATGCATGTGCCCGGCTTGAGCGTGGCCGGATGGGATTCTCCCGGTTGCGTGGTGCTTCCGGCTTTGACGCTGGGTCTGGTGAATGCCGCATATCTGGCGCGCCTGACGCGCGGCGGCATGCTTGAAGTGCTGGGGCAGGATTTTATCCGGACGGCTCGGGCCAAGGGGGCGGGGCCTTTCCGTACGGTTTGGAAGCACGCTTTGCGAGGCGGCCTGATTCCGGCCCTTTCCTATCTGGGGCCTGCTTTTGCCGCCATGATTACCGGTTCTTTTGTGGTGGAGACCTGCTTCCAGGTTCCCGGCATGGGCCAGCATTTCGTGAACGCGACAACGGACCGGGATTATTTTCTCATCCAGGGCCTTGTTCTGTTTTACGGTATTCTGATCGTCGCGGCCAATCTGGGTGTGGACCTGGCGCAAATGGCCGTCAACCCGAGATTGAGAAAAGAATCATGAGAAGAAGAGGATGGAACAGGACGGAGGAACAGGGTTCCTCCCTGTGGAAGGACGCCTTTCTGCGTCTTTCCCGCAACCGGGCGGCCATGTTTTCCCTGCTGGCGCTGGCGCTGATTGCGGCGGCCTGTTTTCTGGGGCCCCTGCTGCCGTGGCTTCCGCATCCTAATGTGCAGGATTTGTCCCGGATTGCGGAAAGTCCTTCCTGGGGGCATTGGTTCGGCACGGACCAGCTTGGGCGGGACCTGCTGGCGCGCGTGTTGTACGGCGGCCGCATTTCCCTGCTGGTGGGCGTGGTCGCCACGGGCGTTTCCCTGGTGATCGGCGTGGCGTACGGACTGGTTTCCGGTTATGCCGGAGGTAGGCTGGACGCCCTGATGATGCGCCTGGTGGATGTGCTTTTTGCCCTGCCGTTCATTGTGCTGGTGATTATTTTTTCCCTATCCGTGGAGGAGCCGGCCCGGAGGCTGACGCAGTGGGTTTCCGGCATGACGGGCTGGTCTGTGGAAATGGTGAGCCCCATGACCGGGCTAATTCCCCTGTTCATCGCCATCGGCGCTTTGGGCTGGCTGACGCTGGCGCGCATTGTCCGCACGCAGACGATGGAGCTGAAAGGGCAGGAGTTCGTGGAAGCCGCCCGCTCCCTGGGCATTGGTCACATGAAAATTCTGTTCCGCCATATTGCTCCGAATTTGTTCGGAACCGTCATCGTGTACACGACGCTGGCTGTTCCCGGCATCATGCTGCTGGAAGCCGTTCTGTCCTTTCTGGGGCTGGGCGTGAAGGCTCCCAATTCCTCATGGGGAACGCTGATTAAGGAAGGTGCGGACCGCATGGAGGTTAGTCCGGAATTGCTTCTGTTCCCGGCGCTCCTGTTTTCAGCTACCCTGCTGGCGCTGAATTTCCTGGGGGACGGACTGCGGGACGCCCTGGATCCCAAGTCCTCCAGGGATTGATATTTTTAAGTAAAAATCATGAAGATTGCGTTAACGATTTCCATGCTGGTGGTCTCCAACGTTTTTATGACGTGGGCGTGGTACGGCCATCTGAAGAAGGGTTCCGGGGCGGATGACAAGCCCCTGCTGATGATTATTTTGATGAGCTGGGGATTGGCGTTTTTTGAATATTGCTTCATGATTCCCGCCAACCGCCTGGGCAGTGCGGGCGGGCTTAACGTGGCCCAGCTCAAGATTATGCAGGAGGTGATTACCCTGTGCGTGTTTATTCCTTTCGCCCTGTTCTACATCGGAGAAAAATGGAAGTGGGATTACCTGTGGGCGTTTTTATGTGTCTTGGGGGCCGTTTTCTTCGTTAACAGGGAGCGTTTGCTCGGGTGACAGACTTTTTCCGTTCGCATTCCCGTCGCCGGGCTGTCTTACCATGAAGAAAGATGAAGATGAACATAATTCCTGTTTTTGCCGCGGCGGCCTCAATCGTTCTGGCCGCAGGCTGCCACCACCGCCACCACGAGCATGATTATTACCGTTCCGGGCCGCCGCGCCATGATCATCATGATCGTGACGGATGGAATCACGGGCGGACAAGGCCGGTTCCCAAGCCGCGCCCGCATTACATAACCGCCAACCACGCTTCCTATCCCCGCCTGTACCAGCTTCTGTAGAGTTTGCGGGGAGTTTCCGCAGCAGGAAGGAGGCCGGGTATCATTCTTGTGATATGGAACAGGCGGGAGGGCCGCGCGGGGAAAAATCCTGCACCGGGGTGTCGTTTATTCCGCTCTCCGGGGTGGAATCCGCTCCTGTTCTTCCGTTCCTTTTTCCTCCTGTCGGGACCGGTGGCGGGAACTCCCTGATCGCGTTCGATGAGCCGTGCACAGGATATAGGCTTGAAAAGGCGCGGCGCCCCCGGCACTCTATGCGCCAGATCAATGACTATAGATGAGCAATTAGACATATTGATGGGCGGTACCGCCGTCGTGATCAGCCGCGAAGAGCTGAAGGAGCGCCTCAAGCTGGGCCGCCCCCTGCGCGTGAAGCTGGGCGTGGACCCTACTGCTCCGGACATCCATTTGGGCCATACCGTGGCTATTGAGAAATTGCGCCAGTTCCAGGAACTTGGCCACCAGGCTGTTTTGCTCATCGGGGATTTCACCGCCACGATCGGCGACCCCTCCGGACGTTCCGTGACCCGCCCCCCCCTTTCCCGTGAACAGGTGCTGGAGAATGCGGAGACATATACCAAGCAGGCGTTCAAGATTCTGGACCGTGACAAAACGGAGATCGTGTACAATGGGGACTGGTTCCGCAAGATGACGTATGAGGAGGTGCTGAGGCTTAATTCCCGCGTGACCATGCAGCAGATGCTGGCCCGGGAGGATTTCAAGGCCCGTGTGGAGAGCGGCAGGGAGGTACGTCTGCATGAGATGCAGTATCCGATTATGCAGGGCTGGGATTCCGTGGAAATCCGCGCGGATGTGGAACTGGGCGGGACGGACCAGCTTTTCAACATTCTGGTGGGCCGCGACCTTCAGAAGGAGGAAGGCATGCTGCCGCAGATCGCCATGACGATGCCTCTTCTGGAAGGTCTGGACGGCGTGCGGAAGATGTCCAAGTCCTACGGGAATTACGTGGGCGTGGATGAGGCGCCGGAGATGATGTTCGGCAAGATGATGAGCGCCAGTGACGAACTGATGGACCGCTATTACCTGGTGCTGCTGGGCGAGAAGCGGGACATGGGATTGCATCCGATGGAAGCCAAAAAGCTCCTGGCCTGGAAAATCACGGCCCGCTATCATGATTCCGCCGCTGCGGATGCCGCGCGTTCTGACTGGGAAACCCGTTTTTCCAAGAGGGATCTGGCCGCCGCGGATTTGCCGGAAGTGGAGATTGCCGTCCTGCCTGCCGGCATGAATGCCCTGGCCCTGGTCTCCTTCCTGTTTGAGAACGTTTTCCAGGTGAAAAAATCCAATGGTGTTCTCCGCAAGGAGCATTTCGCGCCCGGCGCCATCCAGTTGAATGATGTGAAAATGACAGATCCCTCCGCCGTTTTGGAACTGGCTCCGGGCAGCGTCCTGCGCCTGAGCAAGAAGCATGCTGTGCGTTTCAAATAGAACGCCGGAGGCGGCATTGACCTTTTTCCCTTTTCCATGCCGGGATTCCTTGCCAAATTGGATCGCTTCACTATCGGCCTCATCGTCAGTGTGGGCGCGGGGATTCTGGTTCCCTGTTCCGGAGTATGGGATACAGTGTTCAGCCGCTTGAGCGATGCAGCCATCATTCTGCTTTTTTTCCTGTACGGGGCCAAGCTTTCCCGCCGTTCCGTATGGGAAGGGTTGATGCACTGGCGCCTTCAGGGGCTGGTGGCTGCGAGCACCTTTGTCATTTTCCCCCTGCTGGGCATGGTCAGCATGCCCTTGTGGAGTCGTGTGCTGGGGCCGGATTTGTGCATGGGCATGCTGTACGTGTGCATGCTGCCTTCCACCGTGCAGTCCAGCATAGCGTTCACTTCCATGGCGGGCGGCAATGTGGCCGCGGCCATTTGCTCCGCCTCCGTTTCCAGCCTGCTGGGGGTGTTCCTCACCCCCTTGCTGGTGGGGCTGGTGTGGTCCCGCGGAGGGGAAGGAGGCGTGGATTTTTCCACTTTCCTGAACATCTGCTATATTATTCTGGTGCCTTTTGTGGCCGGCCAGTTCGCCCAGCGCTGGATCGGCAAATGGGTGGTCGCGCACCGGAACCTTACTTCCTGGACAGACCACAGCACCATCTGGCTGGTTATTTACACGGCATTCAGCCATGCGATGATTAACGGCGTATGGAAAAATCTGCCCTGGCTTTCCCTGGTGGAGGTCTTGGCTTTTTGCGGCCTCCTTCTGGCCGCGGCCCTGTGGCTGACGGCTTTCCTTTCCCGCAGGCTTCATTTTCCCCGCGAGGACCGCATTGCGATTATTTTCTGCGGCTCCAAAAAGAGCCTGGCTACCGGCATTCCGATGATGAACGTGATTTTTGCCGGAGCCCCCATCGGACTGCTGGTGATTCCCATCATGGTGTTCCACCAACTCCAGTTAATGGTCTGTTCCTTCCTGGCCCGGAAGTGGGCGAAGGATGTGGGAAAAGGGGAACAACTTTAAGAGGGCCTTTGTCTGCCCGCCCTCTCAATGTCCGGTCAGGCGCAGGACGCCGTCGTATTGCATGTCCCGGCCCGGAACAATGATGTGGCTGCCGCAGGAAGGAATTTTTGCGGTAACGGGTTTATTGCGGAACTGGGTCAAAAACCGCTGGAAGGATTCCATATCTTCCGGGATGATTGTTACTTCCGTATAGGCGGGGTTGGAAGGCGCATGCGTGATTTCCACCCGGAAGGAGCCTGCGATGTTGCCGTCCGGCGCATAGAATTCCAGTGATTCTTCCGTAGAGGCGGGATGCATGAAGAACAGGAAAAACATGATGCCCAGGGCCGCCAGGGTGACGACAGTCAACGGAATATTTTTTCTGAGGGGACTGATATGCATGCTTTCTTTTCCTTCCTTCCCTAAGATTATGGGTTTTGCCGGAGCGTGTCAACCCCTCCGGGGGACAGGCTGCGGAGGATTCCTTTCCCATATTCTTTTCAAGGAACAGGTTCCGGAAGAGAGGGGGATGGAAAAAGGGTTGCGTCTGCGGGACAATGTGATAGCTTGTGCGGGCAAAGGGAACCCTATGACCGTACCTGTAAAGATACTGTCCGTATTGGCGGGGCTGAGCCTGGCTGGAAGCGCCCGGGCGCGTATTTGGACGAATGACCGGGGCGCTACCGTCGTAGCCGTGCTGGTGGCCGTCCGTGATGCGGAGGTGGATTTGAAGCTTCAGGACGGGCGCGTGGTGGTTGTTCCCCGGAATATTTTTTCCGGAGCCGATCAGGAATATATTCTGGAATGGGCAAAGTCTGACGGGACGCTTCCGGATACGGATGCAGGGGCGGAGAACCCTCCTGCGCAGGGAGATTCCGGCAGCCGATACGTTCCTCTGGAGCCGAATTGGGATGTTCCCTGGCCGGAGAGGGTGGCCGTTCCCGGTTTCCTGCTGGTGAAAACCGTACAGGAGACGGAGGAATTGAGCGTGTATGAAACGGATCATTTCATTATAGAGTCTCCCGGAAAGCTGCCGGAAGCGGAGCGTATGGCCCTGGCCCGGCGCTTTGAAACCGTTCTGTCTGCCCTGGCGTCTGTTCCGTTGAACCTGGCGGTGGCCCGCCGGCCTTCCCGCAAGTATCTGGTGAGGGTATGTTTCCGGGAAGAGGATTTCAACGGGGCGCCGGGCCTGCGGAACGGGCATCTCAAGTTTTCCCCTACCAGTTTTACGGCCCTGTTGTTGCGCGATAAAAAGGGAAGGCTGCTGAAACCGGATGAACTGGATCCGCGCTTTGCCGCCACGCACTGGGCGGCGCAGTCCATGGATTGGGACCACTGGCTGGTGGACGGCTTTTCCGCGTACATGGCTTTTCTTCCCATGGAGAAGGAAGCGCTGGTATTCCGGAAGATTCCGGAAAGGCTGGCCACGAGGGTTCCGCGCGCCGTCCGCACGGGCAGAGAGGCTTTGCCGGCCCTGGCGGACATGCTGGACAGGGATGCCGCGCATTCCGCCGCGGAGCATGGCGTTCCCACCAGGGAAGGAAAGCTTCAGTATTGGGCCGATTTGTTATGGATGGTTTATTGGAGCCATCTGGAAGGGAACGGAAAGGCGGAGCGCCTCAGAAGCTATTTGAAGGTCCGTGATGCGGAGGGCGGCGGAAAGGCGCGTGCTGTTTTGCTGGATGGCAAAACTCCGGAAGAGGTACAGGGGGAAATGGCGGCCGCTTGGAAAAAAATGGGATTGAGGCTGATATTTTCTCAGCCGGCTTCTGCTGCCGCGGACGGGAAGTCCGCGGAAAAATGACGGGAAAGGAAGGGGAAAACCCCTGCCGGGCAGATGCGGGAAACCTGCGGTTCAAATGGTGCCGTTGAGTTTTCTCCCTATCCAGAACAGGGTAAGCAGAAGGAGAAGGGTGAAGAGCGTATACGGGCTGCACCAGAGCAGGATGCGCGTTTCCATGGGCGGCGGCACCGGGAGATCCCTGATTTCCTTAATGAGCCGCTGTATTTCCTCAGCTTTCACCATGCGCCCGCGTGTGATGGAGGCCATTTCCTCCATGAGCGCGGTATTGACGGGGCTGCCGATTTTTTCCAGCGTTTCACTCATGGTGATGACGGAAAGCGTAACGGATTTATCCGGTTCCGCAGAAGATGAAGCGGTGAGTTTCCAGGTGCCGGGGCGATTGATTTTAACGGAGGCGGTAAAGGAGCCCCATGTATGGTCCATCGTGTCCATTTGCACGCGGCTGGAGCTCCCTTCCGGAGCCGTAATGTCCAGGAAAACCTCTCCATTCTGGAGGGGGGCCCCCAGTTTGTCGGAAACCATGGCGGTGACGGTCAGCGTGTCTCCCGGCCGGGGGCGTTCCGGGGTGGGAATCAGACGTATTCTTTCCCCGGCGGCCATGTTGCGCTGGTAACTCATCCAGCGGGCTACCTGGCTCCAGAAACGGTAATGGTATTTGTCCTCCACCCCGCGCCGCCATCGCCAGGCGGAATCCGTGCCCATGAAGAGGACTTTCCCGTGGCCGTAAGACTGGGTGACAATAAGGGGAATGCGGCCATAGGCATTCTTATCCGCCGCATGCACGGCCAGGACAGTGCTTCCCGCTTTGGGCCGTTCCACGGGGGCGTACCAGTTGAAGCCCGGCAGATTGCGCCATACTTCTTCGTTTTCGTCCTCCGTATCCGCCAGCATGGTGAGCAGGGAGCCGCGGCCTTCCGGCGTCAGGATGAGAGGGGAGGGAGAGGGCTGGGTTGTCCCCTCCGGTTTGGCGTTAAGGAATGTAACGGGTATCAGGTCTCCCAGCTCGGATTTCAGGAGTTCCATTTGCCTGCCCTGATAGCCGGGAAGGAAGACGATGCCGCAGGCCTGGTTTTTTACCATGCCTTTGAGCAGGGAGGCCTGTTCTGCCGTCAAACCTTTGGAGCCCAGCCCCACGTCGCCGATGAAGATGACGTCATACCGGGCCAGGTCTTCCATCTTGTCCGGGAATTTGACCAGGTACCCGGGGCCTTCCCCCATTTCTTCCAGTCCCGGATGAAAGAGCAGGGTATGCACGTCCACGCCGGGATCCCGGTACAGGGCGTTCCGGATGAAGCGGTATTCCCAGCGCGGCAGGGTGTCGATGACCAGCGCTTTGATGGATTCCCTCCTGCCGGAGATGCTGAAGGAGGAGGCGTTATTATTGTGCATCCGTTCCTGGGGCTGGACGGGGAGTTTGAGTTCCAGCGTTTCCGCCCCTTCTTTTTCTATTTTCCACAGAACGGCGTCGGACACCTCCCCCTGGGCCGGAATAGTGACCGTGCGGGTGACGGTTTTTCCTGTATCCCTGGAAGTCATGGCAAGCGTGGCGCGCGTTTCCTTGCCCAGCGTGCTTTTAATGGTAAAGGGTATTTGCACTGTTTCCCCAATGATGCCGTAGGTGGGGGCTTTCACGTCCTGGAGGGCCAGGTCCGGCAGGGGGGATGGGCTGCCTGCGGGAATGATGAACAGGGGGACGCCCCTGGTGCGCATGCGCTGGGCCTGCGTCAGCACGGAGGATGATGTGTTGTGGCTGCCGTCCGTGAACATGATGACCGCCCGGAGATTGTCGGAGGATTGCATGGCGTCCTCCAGCGGTTTGGCCAGGTCTGTACCGGCCATGGCGTAATCCGGGGAGTCCGGAGAGGGAGATGCGCTGAAGGTAGCGTATTCCACTACATGTGTGTCGTTAAGGGATTCCGTACTGTTGCCCTTGAGCAGTTCCTGCACGTAGGCCGTGCGTGTGACGACATGCTGGGGGGATATTTCCACATCCTGCGTTTCCATGGAGCCGGAGCGGTCCTCCAGAATGGAAACCTTGGGTTTTTCCTGCGGGGCGGAGGTGATGACCCATTCCGGCTGGAAGAGCAGGAAGCAGATGAAGCCAAGGATTGCCAGGCGAAGGATTTCCAGTTTGAATGTCAGCGGCCGGCGGTTGCGTTTGCAGGCGATATGGCTTATCCAGATGCCGGCCGCCATAACCAGGACGGTCAGGATGACGCTTGATGCGGTAGGGTGAAGGCTCAGGTTCATGGGCGGGTGGTGGGGGAGGGGCGTTTGGACGTCTGCCCGGGCAGGCACAGGAGGGCTTCCAGCAGCAGGCAGGCGAGGGAGAAGAACAGGAAGAGCTTCCATGCTTCCTGCACCAGGGAGGGGGCTTCCGCCGCACTCTGCATGGAATTGATGGAAGCTTCCGGCAGAAGGAGGTGGAGTTTTTCATCCGTAATCTGGTCAGGCATGTCTTCCGTCCAGGGGCGGTTCACGGCGTAGGTCTGCGCTCCCAGGCGGTACACGCCCGCCGTATCGGCCGGAGAGCCGGAGGGGCGGCTCCCCTGGGCATTATCCAGGCGCACGGGGGTGTCTGTGGCGGATTGCGGCAGGGATGCGTCATTCACCCGGAGGGAAATGGAGGTGGAAAAGCGTTCCGCCCCCCGGTCCGCCATACGCTGGAGCAGGGGGAGCAGCAGGTGGCCGTCCGCCAGGTTGGACCAGGAATATCTGGGCAGCGTCCCCAGGAACAGGGCGGAACCTGTCCCGGCCCTGACCTGGGCCAGGGCGCAGGAACCGTCATCCCAGGAGGCCAGGGTACGGTATTTGCCCAGCAGGGGCTTCCTGCGCACGGCGCGGAGACGGTTGGCGGGGATGGGCGTTTGATCGGAACCGTCGCGGAGGAATCCCCTTTGCCGGTCCCACGTTTCCAGACGGTAGTATTGTTCGGGCGCAGCCGTCTCCGTTGCGCCCCAGGAAACGCCCAGGAAGGAATGCCGTGTTCCGTGTTCCGTGTCGTCAGGCAGGAAAAGGGCTATTCCTCCTTCTTCAATGAAGGTCTGAAGTTTTTTCTCCATTTCCGCGCGCGGAGGCGGCCCATGCCAGACGACCATGGACTGGGTGGCCAGATGAGACTGAGCCTCCCGCGTATTGCCGGGCATCGTGGCTTTCCTGTTGGTAAGGCCGGGAGGGGCGGACATCAGGGAAAGGGTTTTCCCCACTTCTCCCGAAGGGCCGAAAATCAGGATGTTGGCGAGAGGCCTGGGGGCGAAGGTGAAGAAGGAAATGTCATCCCTGGTGAAGTCGTCATGAGGCAGCGCAACGAAGCCGAAGCCGGATTCCTTGCCCTGCGGCAGGGGGATCTCTTTCCGGATGGAGGCGCTTTCCCCTGCCAGTTGCAGCGTGGAGGAGGCGGATGAGTTGTCCACGGAGAGTTGCACCGGCACGTTCTCCGGCTGGTTGGGGTTGAACCCTTGGCGCAGCACTTCCAGGTCCAGCACCAGTTTTCCGTTGTTCACCTGAGCCTGACGGACTCTGATGCCGCGGTTGCTTGCCGGCCTGTCGCGGAGGGCCATGATGCGGACGGAGGGGGGCAGAGGCAGAGCGGCCAGCCTCTGGCGCACACCGGGCCAGAGTGGGGAGTCCGGCTTCCAGGAAGAGGCCTGCATGTCCGAGGCAATCCAGATTTCCGTTTTTCCGGAGCCTGATTCTTCCAGGTACGGGATGGCTTTTTGCAGAAGTGCCGGAATATCTGCGCCGCCATCCGTCGTCTTGCTTACAGTCAGGTCCGCCAGGGCTTCCGGAGCGGGAATCTGGGTAACGGTTCCGGTGGCGGAATCAAGCAGGGAAAGGCGGCAGTGACCGAGCTGCGCGAAAGTGGTTTCCACCAGAGGGGGGATGGCATCCCGCAGGGAGCTGGTTTTATCCGGACGGGCATCCATGGAGGCGGAACGATCCAGAACCAGCAGGACTTCGTTCAAGCCGGAGCTTCCCCAGCCGAAGAAGCTTCCAAGCAGGGGCCGCGCAAAAGCCGTCACCAGTGCAGCTGCGGCCATCACGCGCAGCGCCAGAATCAGGTAGTGCAGCAGTTTTTTCGTTCCGCGTGTTTCCCTGGCCGCCCGAAGCAGAAATTCCATGGCCGCCCAGGGGATGGAACGATGCCGCCACCGGTTGACCAGGTGGATGATGATGGGAATGGAGGCTGCAAAGAGAGCCCACAGCAGCCAGGGAGAGTTGAAGGACATGGCGGGATAGGGATAATTGGAGGGTCAGAGCTGTCTGGTCAGGTGGCGGGCTGGTCAGGCAGCAGTTGCCGGAGGATATGAAGGGTCATTTCCCCGGTTTGCTGGAAGGATTTTTCTCCCAGAATGCCGATGTTGTCTTTGGAAGTGTGCCACCAGTTGCCGTCCTGGAAATCGTCAATCAGGTTCAGCGTATCCACGCCGCGTTCCATGAAGGGAACGTGGTCATCCAGGATGGCATAGCCGGATACCCCCCATTCCTCCGTGGAATAACCCAGGTCACGGATGGCGCGGGAATAAACCCGGTACATGGATTGGGGCGTCATGGACGGGATGCGTATCTTTTTACCCTGCCGCCCCACCATGTCCAGATTGATCATCCATTTGGGGAGCGGCTGTTGCATGGCGGAGGCGTAATGCCTGGAACCGTACAGCCCGTCGTCGCTGTCCATATGTTCCGCAAAACTTTCTTCCCCGTCAAAAAACACAAGCTCCAAATTTCCGGCGCGTGCGGGTTCTCCGGACAGAATGCGGGCTGTTTCCAGAATGGCCGCAGCTCCCGAGGCCCCGTCATTGGCTCCGGTGAATCCGTCAATGCCCTGCTTGGTGTCAATGTGGCAGGTCAGCAGGCCCCGCACCGGATCCAGGAAATTGGGCGTCTTGCCAAAACGGGCCCTCAGGTTGACGAAGCGGACGGGACCCTGGGGCGTTTCCTTCTCAAAACCCTGTTCCCGGCAGGTCCAGCCGTATTTGGCCAGTTCCTCCTTCAGGTAGTCTATCTGCCTGCGGTAGCCGGGGGTGCCTGAAGCGCGGTTCCCCATTTCCGTTATCCGCGCGGCGTGGAACAGAGCGTTTCCTCCATTGAAACAGTCCGTCTGCCGGATCTGCGCGGGAATGGTTTCCGCGCCGGGCAGGGGCGTTTTTACGGGATTTTCGCACTGCATCAGCAGGGCCGTAAACAGGATAAGTCCGATGCGGGGCGTCATGAAAAAAGGGGGAAGGAAATTTACTTGGAATCAGGCCATTCGTCCTGGCCCAAAAGCTCAAGAATGCGGATGAATTCCGCTTTGCTGGAGAAGGTGATTTCGATGGAACCCCGGCTACCCTGGCCGGAGATGTTCACCGGAGTTCCGAATTGTTTGGCGAGAATGCCGGAAATTTTCTTGTACTGAGGGGAGGACGGCTTTTTAGCGGGAGCCGGCTCCGGCGGGTTGAGAATCTTCTGAATGGCTTTTTCCGTCTGGCGGACGGTGTAGCCCTTGTTGACGATGTCGCGCCCAAGCTGGATTTGCTGATCCTTGTTTTTAAGAGAGAGAAGCACCTTGGCATGCCCTACGCTGATAAAGGTATTGCCCAGCATGTCCTGAACCGGCTGGGGCAAATCGAGCAGCCGCATGCTGTTGGCCACGGCGGCGCGGGATTTGCCTACGCGTTTGGCGATGTCTCCCTGTTTCATGCGGAACTCCGTTTTCAGGCGCATGTAGCCGGCGGCTTCTTCCAGCGGGCTGAGGTTTTCCCGCTGGAGGTTTTCAATCAGGGCCAGTTCCAGCACGTCTTTGTCGGAAGCCTCCCGGATGATGGCGGGCACGGTGGACAGCCCCAGGATGCCGGAGGCGCGCCAGCGCCTTTCTCCGGCAATCAGTTCATATTTGCCGCTTTGCGTTTCACGGACGATCAGAGGCTGGATAATGCCGTGTTCCTTGATGGAATCTACAAGTTCCGCCAGCTGCTCCGGCGTGAAGATGGCGCGCGGCTGCAGGGAGCTGGGAATAATGGCGGCATGGGATAGCTGATGCACAACGTCTCCCGCCTGGGGAGCCGCCAAGGATTCACGAGACAGATTTTGATTGATAAGGGCGTCAAAGCCTTTCCCCAGAGCCGGTTTTGCCATAGCAGGGAAGAGACTAGCATGAACCGGTTCCGTTTTCAACAGGGTATTTTATTATCCGCGGCGGAAATTCCGGCGTTTGCATCTGGCGGAATATTTCCTGTTTCCGGACGTGTCAGGCGTGTTGCTCCCGTCCCTGGGGGAGGGCAAGGATGGTTTGTGTCCGGGAGCGGCCTGATGCCGTTGGGCCGGCCCCATTCCGGCGAAGGCCCGTTTCCGGGAAATGAACAAAAAAATGAACAAAATGAATAGCAATCAACAGTCCGGCCGTGACGCCGTTTTCTCCCGCGGAGTCGTTGCGGCGCAATACGCGCGAGAATTCCTGGAACCTCTCACCCCCTCTTTCAAATGAAACTCAATTTGACGGAAGAACAAAAGAAAGCAGCTCTGGAAGCAGGAAAACAGGGCATGAAAGACGCTTATGAAAAAAGCGGAACCCGCCCCGGACTGACCTGGTGGGAACGGCTCTTGTGGGTGGTTCTGGCCGGAGCGGCTTATGCGGCGTCCTCCCTCCTCTCCGGCTGCGGGCATACCGTAGACGTGACTGCGGAGCGGGCGCGGATATGCGGGGACGGCTCCTGCCTGGTGCTGGAACCGGGGCATCTGTCCTACTTCCAGAAACAGCCGAAAACGGAGATCCCTCCGGTTATCTGGAAAGTCCGGCAGGGCAAGTGACTAGGCGCCGTCCGATCTTTTGCCCCGGCGTTTTCAGGAAAAACGGCTTTTCAGGAGCCGTTCCGGGGGGATCAATTCAGCGCCCAGGGCGGATGTGATGGCATAAAATCTGGTTATGAACGCTTTATTTGCCGCCGCCTCCTATTATTTGGCTGCAGGCCGGAAGGTGGAGGAAATGGAGGAGGACGGACGCTTCCAGGATGTCTATATCCGTACTCCCAAACTTGTCCTGATGGCGCGCAGGGTGGATTCCTCCGCGCCTTTCGGAAAGATTGTCGATGTCCGCTTCCGGTTTGAACCGGGCCGGTGTGATGCCTGGCATCTCCATTTCCTGGCGGGAGATGTACGGGAGTTGCTGGCTTATGAACGGGAGATTTTTTCCCTGCCCTGGATTCTGACCCAGCATGGCAAGCGGGGGGACGGTAGATTGGTAAAATTGCCTGCTTCCCGGTTCTGCCGTCTGCTGGGAGCGTTTGTGGGAGGCGGGGCGTTTTCCTGATCCTGTTGATGAAAAGGAAGCCTCCGTGCGGATGTCCGCACGGAGGCTTTTCCTTGCCCGGATGTCATGGAAGCAGGTTGCCGCAACGATGATTGAATTCTCCTGCCCTCCTTTTCCGGGAGTTTTTTGCAGGTTCCCCCTAAACCAGGGATTGTGCGAACCGGTACGCCTCATTGCTGCGGTTCAGCCAGCCTGTGCCGAACACGGGAAACTGTTTGCAAGAATGGTAAAATGACTTGCGCTGTTCATAGAGAGTGGAAAGAAACGCGGACTCTCCAGTCCGGGCGAGAACGGTTTGCAACATCTGACGGGTTTGTTTTCCCGGAATTCCGTCCACCGTGAGACCGGCTCCGTGGACATTCAGAGCGCGCTGCAAAATCTTCCCGGTATTCCTGCTCCCGGAATTGAAAAAATGATCCCGCAGGATGAATTCAACGCCCGGAAAAGCGTCGGAACCCAGCCAGGAACGCACGGCGGCGGTGTTATCCAGCACGTACTGGAGACAACCTTCCCAGGCCTCTTCACGTTTCCCGGCATCCAGCAGGGCCTTCAATCTGTTAAACGCGGCCGGTTCAATGCCGTCGCAAATGCCGCAAATCTCCCACTTGCCGCCCTTGTCGGCGGCGGGAAGGCGGGAAACGCGCAGGGAATCCGGCCCGGTGACGCGGGCGTCTTCCAGGCGCAGGGTGGCCGCAGCCATGGTTCTTTCTGTAGTGTTCATTGGGTCGAATCATGGTTTCAGTTGGGCGGAACGGCAATAAAGGCGTATTCAAGGGGGAAAACGGCTTCCTGAGGCAGCGTTGTTGCCAACGGAACCTCCTTACCGCTCCAAAAGTGGAGTGACCCTTCGCTGCTGGAAGCTGACGGATATGGCCGTGAGTGGAATGATGCTCTTGTCAGATGTTGCATCTGCTTTATTTCCGTCGGCTGCTGCATTCCGCTGGAAATATTAACGAATAATGAACGTTAAAAAGCGGCACGCCGGAATTCGCGGGAACGGCCAATGACGCCCGTCTGACAACAAGCAACCCGCTCAAGGGTTGACCTTGAGCGGGTTATGATGGAGCCGCTTGTCAGATTTGAACTGACGACCGTCCGCTTACAAGGCGGGTGCTCTACCACTGAGCTAAAGCGGCATGGTAATGAGGTGCCCATATCTACAGAAGATGGCCCGTTGTGGCAAGCCGAAAATGGATCGGCAGGCATGGATGTCTCCATTTTAGCGATTCACCACGCTTCAGGAGTCAAACAGGGAGCCCTGTTCCAGCGGCGGATCGGCTGGCGGTTCCTCCAAATGGGGGGCTGTTTCCGTATGCAGCGTTTCCGTGGAGGGGGGGCTTTCCGGGCGTTCCGCTGTTGCGGAAGGAGCGGTTGTTTGTCCCTCCGTTTCCTCATTTCCGGATCTGGGCGGAGGCATGATGCGGGAGACGCGTTCCACAGGATGCCTGGTAATGATATTTCCCTGGGCTCCGCGGTTCTTGATTCTCAGGTCCGCGAAGTGGAAGGGCCTGATCAGGTTACGGAGTTTCAGAACGGCTTTCAGGTAAACGTTTACGCTTATCTGGGAACTGTTTTCTTCCGTTTCATGCACGGAGAAATGGAAGATGCGCGTTCCCTTCGCGCCCCGGGTGAGCGGATATTCCTTGTCCCTGGTGAACCCTCCTATGCGGAAGCGCTTGGCGTACACGGGGCCGTCTTTTCCGTCCCGGTAGATCAGGTTGAACACGGGGTCATCCCCTTTTTTGATGACGGAAATATAAAGGGGATTTTTACCGGCGAAAAATTTGTCCTGAATCCGCACGATTTTGAGCACCCCTGCATTGTCAATGATCAACACGTCATCCAGCGTAGAGCATTTGCAGACGGGATTCCCCTTCTTGACGCCGTAGCCGGCGAAGCCTTCTTCATCAATATACAACGTTTCATTGGCCACGGCCACCTGTGCGCGGTTTACGGAACCGAAGGAGGAAATTTCCGTTTTCCGCGGATAGGCGGCGCCGTATTTTTTACGCAGGGCTTCAAACCAGCGGATAGTGAATTTGGTAAGCTGGTTGAGGTTCTTCTGCGTTTGTTCGATGTCCTCTTCAAGCTGGCGGATGTGCTGGTCCGCCTTGAAGGCGTCAAATTTGGAAATGCGCTTGATTTTAATTTCCGTCAGCCTTACCAGGTCATCCCTGGTAATGGGCGCGCGCAGTTGGGATGCAAACGGCTGCAATTCCCGGTCAATGGTGCCGAGCACGTCTTCCCACGTTTCGGAATCTTCAATGGAGAGGTAGATGCGGTTTTCAATGAATATTTTTTCCAGGCTTGCCTGGTGCCACGCCTCGTTCAGTTCCCTGAGGCGTATTTCCTGCTCCTGGCGCAGGATTTCCTTGGTGGAGTCCGTGTTGTAGCGCAGGATGTCGCTGACGCACATGAACCTGGGTTTTTCCTCCACAATGACGCAGGCATTCGGGGAGATGCTGACTTCACAGGCGGAGAAGGCGAACAGGGCTTTCCTCGTCTGCTCCGGGTCCGTCCCGGCCGGGAGATGGACCAGAATGTCCACATGCTGGGCCGTATTGTCCTCAATGCGGGCGATTTTAATTTTTCCCTTTTCCGCAGCGGAGACAATGGAATCAATTAAAATTTCCGTGGTGACGCCGAACGGGATTTCCGTGATGCGGAGAAGTTTTTTCGATTCCGTAAGGATGCGCGCCCTGATGCGGACGCGGCCCGTGCCGCGTTCCCCGTCACGGTAGTTGGTGGCGTCCATCACGCCTCCGGTCGGGAAGTCCGGCAGAAGCTGGAAGGGCTGGCCGCGCAGGTAGGCGATGGAGGCTTCAATCAGTTCATTGAAATTGTGGGGGAGAATTTTACTGGAAAGTCCCACAGCAATGCCTTCCGCCCCCTGAGCGAGAAGGAGGGGGAATTTGACGGGGAGGCTGACCGGTTCCTTGTTCCTGCCGTCGTAGGAAAGCTGCCATTCCGTGACTTTGGGGCTGAATACTACGTCACGCGCAAAGGAGGTGAAGCGGGCTTCAATATAGCGGGAGGCCGCTGCGGGGTCTCCTGTCAGAATATTGCCCCAGTTTCCCTGCGTGTCGATAAGCAGCCCTTTTTGTCCCAGCCCCACCAGCGCGTCTGCAATGGAACGGTCGCCGTGCGGGTGGAATTTCATCGTGTCTCCCACGATGTTAGCCACTTTATTATAACGCCCGTCGTCCAGGCGGTCCATGGCGTGCAGAATACGGCGCTGCACAGGTTTAAACCCGTCATTAATCTTGGGTACGGCCCGTTCCAGAATGACGTACGAGGCGTAATCCAGAAAGTAGTCGGCATACATGCCTTCCACAGACTGACTCGCGGGAACGATGTGGGCGGGTTGAGTCACAACGGCGGATATTAAAGGAATTGTTCCGGGGGGGCAAGCGCGATCTCCATAAAGAAAATAACCGGCTTCCCGTTTTGGGGAAAGCCGGTTTTCCGGAGAAAGAAAGCGGTAAAAGCAATCAGGCCTGCTTGGCAGTCAGCCTGTTTCTGAGTTCCTCCGCTTCAGCGCGCAGGGTGTCGAGTTTGGCTGTCTGGGCTTCAAGTTCGGCGATTTCTTCCAGAACGGCCGCCAGGCGGCGCAGGTCGGCGGGCTGGGCGGCTGCGAGAGGCTGCGCTTTGGGTGCGGCTGTATTTTTGGTGCCGGGTTTGCGGCCGCGCTTGACCTTGGATGCCTTCATCCAGCTTGAGATGGTCACCGTGCTGATGCCGAACCGTTCGGAGGCTTCTTTCTGGGCGCCCCTTTTGTTTTGAGTTTTCCGTTCAGCAATGAAATCAAGAACGGATTGTTTTTCTTCGGGCGTGTAGCGCCTCCTGTTTTTGGTACTGTCGTTGGAATTCATGATGTTGACGAGTGATTATTTACTTAACCAATTATTTTTGGTCTGGCAAGAAAAAAGTATATATATTTTAATATCTTTTAAGAGGATGTTTAAGTGACGGGCGCATGTTGTTGAAGTTCTGTCGCGTTCTCTTTACTTTATTCCTGATTTTTATTGCTAACGGATTGATTTTTTGATGATTTTGCAGGAGAAATTGAGGGATATTTAAACGCGTTTCCATGTTATATCCCAGGTGAAGCCTTTTCCGCAATTTTCCTGTTGATCCGGATGCGGCCGCTGTTCCCGCGCCCGTTCTCCAGCCGGGATTTTGAGGTTGCAGGGAGAAGCGGAATCGTATAAAATCATCCCAATTTCCCAGCCATTTTATCATGATGACCGATCAGACAGGAACTCCGTCTTCGCCAGAACCTCCCAAGCTGCGGCGCCGTTTGGTAACGGCAGCCCCCGCAGCTGGGCCCAAGGTAAAATTTGTTTCTCCCGCCGCGGAAGGCGTGGAGGTTGTCAAGCCGCGTTTTCTCACTCCTGAGTTGCAGGCCAAGCTGGCTCAGGAACAGGAGGAAGCCGCCCGCCGTGCAGCGGAACAGGCGGAGGCGGACAGGATTGCTGCGGAAAAAGCGGCCGCCGAGCAGGAGGCCGCCCGTATCGCCGCAGAAAAGGAGGCGGCAAGAATAGCTGCCGAGGAGGAAGCCGCCAGAATCAGGGCGGAACAGGAGGCTGCCGAAGCCGCGCGCATTGCCGCGGAAAAGGAAGCAGCCCGTGTAGCCGCTGAAGAGGAAAGAGCGCGCCTTGCGGCGGAACAGGAGAAAAAGGAAGCCGTTTCCGCCCCCTTGCCTGACCCGTCCGTGGATGCCCAGATTCAGGATGCCCTCGCCAAGGTGGCGGAGGCCCAGAAAGCCCTGGCGGAGGCCCAGGCCGCTGCCCTGTCCCAGGCCGCAGGGGTAGCGCCCGCGGCTGTGCAGACTCCGGAACCGTCTGTTCCGGAACCCGCTCCAGCGGGCACCGCTCCCAAACTGAAAGTTTTCAAGACGGCCGCCGCTCCCGCTGCGGCGGAGAAACCGCCAGTAGCCGCTCCGGAAAGCGCCGTTCCCAAGTTGAAAGTGTTGAAAACCCCTGTGGGGGCCGCTCCCGTTTCTTCCGTGTCTCCCGCCGCGGTTCCCCAGCCTGTCAATACCGCAGAAGTTTCCCCTGCCGCCGACACCCCTCTGGCGGGCGACGGCGGTATTCAGCCTCCCGCCGGAACGGAATCTGCCCGGGATATGGCCGATTCCGTGGATAAATCCAGGTCCCTGCTGCGGGGTGTTATTTATGGGGTATGCGCCCTGGTTGTCATCGCTGCCGGCGTAGGAATTTATGCCTGGAGCACCAACAGCAAGAAAGAAAAGGTGGAAGGAGAGAACGCCCGACTGAATGCGCTGGTAGTGGAAGGCGGGAAACTGGGCCGCAGCCGTCTGTTTGATTCCAAGAATCTCAGCCGCGTTCCGGATGTGAAAGTCGTTCCCGATGCCGAGGATGCCGCTTTGCTGCTCGCCAATGTGAGGGGAGTCAAGGGCAACAGGGAAAACTGGCCCGGAGCCGCCCACCTGGTTTCCATCATGGCCCAGATGGATGACAATATTGCCCGCCAGGTGGTGGAAGACATGAAAAAAAATGTCGGCAGGTACAGCAAGGAAAAATATTCCATGATGGTGACCCTCTTGGCCAAGTCTTCCAGCCCCGCCATGCGCGATATGCTGAAAGACCTGTACGCTTCCATCAGCAACAGCAAGAACAAGAAGATCCAGGACAAGCAGGCCGTAGTGCTCAAATACATGCGTTTTGCCATGAAGCTGGACGACCTTGACGACGTTATGGAAATCCTTCAGAAGAAGGATGCTTCCCCGGATTTGATTTCTTCCGCTTTCCGTACGGCCCGCTACCTGATTGACGGAGCTCCTCCGGCCAAGCGCAAGGCTCTTTCTTCCAAACTGCTCCAGCATCAGAAAAACATGCCGGAGGAAAATGTTAAAATGCTCTACAAGCTGCTGGCCCGCACCGGGGATTCCAAGGTGCTGGACATGATGGAACAGAGCTATAAGGAGGATCCCAAAAAGGCGCTTGCCATCATTACGGCCTGGGGGGACTGGAATACGGATGACGCCGTGCCGTACCTGTTCAAGGCATGGAAAGACGAATCCCTGCATGAACGGGTGCGTTCTCAGGCTCATGATTCCATTCTCCGCGTACTTTCCGTGGACCGTGACCGGGATGACAACGCCACGCTCAAGTTGTTTGATCCCCTTATTGCGGATGCCAAAACGAGCGAACGCCGCCAGTTTCTGGTTTCCGCATTCAAGAGGCTCAGCAACCGCCCGTACGTGATTCGCCTGCTGGGCCGCATCAAGCAGACGGCGGAAGATCAGAGAAACGCGGTGGAACCAAAATTCCAGGCTGCGGAGGAAGCTTTGTTCAAGGCGGAGGACAAGTTCAAGGCCAACCCCGGCGATGCTGCCGCCAAGGCTGATTATGAGGCCAAGGAAAAGATTTATAATGAGTTGTCCAGCCAGAAAACCGGGGAAGACAAGGTGATTACGGCGGTGGAAAAGGCTCTGGAAAAGGTCAAGAAGACGCCTGTTCCCGCCAAGAAGGCCGCTTCTGCCGAGGACAGGGAAGATGACGAGTCTTCCGTGATTAAGACCATTTAAGAGGTTTCATCAATCGCATCCGCAAACCGGAGGGAAAATAATCCCTCCGGTTTTTTTATGTGTGGAAGTGATAACCGTGATGATGAAAGGGGGCAGTATGGTTGAAATAGGGTGAATTAGGGGTTAAAGAGTCTGAAAGCTGGCAGCGGCAGGAGATGACGAGGCCAACCATCAACAGGACAGGGGGGGGAGGCAAGCCTCCAATGTCAATCCAGCCCCCAAAGGCGGCCACGTTATCTTCCACATTGAGGACGCTGCCACGGACAGGAAAGAATACGGTACGGTGATTGACGGAGAAGGACCCGGTGAAAGGCCGGCTATGCTATGGGATGAAATGAATACCGTCCTTCCGGCCCGCGGAGGAGTGCGGGGCTGCCTGAGGGATTCCCGGGGAGAAACGGAAAAGGATACCCGGGCGACTTGCAAAAACAGGGAAGGTTCCAGCGGCGCGTCCTGCTCCCGGTTTTTTATGGCTGGCCCTTACAGAAGGAGACCTGTCTGGTAGATCATCGTGGCCGTTGCAAAACCCAGGAGGGTCAATCCGCCGAATTGCGCCAGAGCGAACCACCAGGTGCCCGCTTCCCTTTTGGCGACGGTAACGGTGCCGATGCAAGGCAGGGCGATCAGGCAGAATATCATGATGCTGATGCCCTGGAGAGGGGTGTAGCTGGCTTTAAGGCGGGCGTTCAATGTCTGCTGGGCCGCCGGGCCCGAATTCCCGTCTTCCACCGCATAGAGGATGCCCATCTGGGTGACGAAGATTTCCTTGGCGGCAAAGGCTCCCACCAGGGCGGAATTGATTTTCCAGTCAAATCCGGCCACCTGCGTGACGGGTTCCATCCAATGGCCTATTTGTCCGGCGTAGGAACGTTCCATGGCCGCTGCGTTTGTCGGCGCCGTGTCTTCTTCCGGCCTGGGGTAGGTGTTCAGGAACCACAGGATGATGGAGGCCCCAAGGATGAAGGTGCCCGCTTTCCGGACATACATGAAGGCCCGCGACCACATCAGGATGCCCACCTTCCGCAGGGAGGGGAGGCGCAGGCGTTTCATGTGGTGGAGGGAATCCCTCTGGGGCGCCTTGAAAAGCGTGTTTTTCAGAAGCCGGGCGCAGCATAGCGCCAGCAGGACGCCGCTGGCGTAAATCCCGAACAGAACGGGGGCCTGCAGGCGGGAGGGAAACAGGGCGGAGACGAACATCATGTAGATCGGCAGGCGGCCCGCACAGCTCATCATGGGCAGCACGGCGATGGTGACCAGACGGTCGCTGCGCGTTTCAATTCTCCTGGTGGACAGGATGGCGGGAACCGAGCAGCCGAATCCCAGCAGGAGGGGGGCAAAGCTGCTGCCGTTCAATCCCATGATTTTCATGATGCGGCCCATCAGGCGGGAAACCCTCATCATGTATCCGCTGTTTTCCAACACAGTAATGGCCCCGAAGAGGAGAACCACGTTGGGCAGAAAGGCCAGTACTCCGCCCACGCCGCCTACCACGCCTTCCCCCAGCAGGGATTGCAGGCGGGGCCACGGTTCCAGCATGCGGCAGGCCCAGACGCTGAACAGCTGGGTGCCCGTCTGGATGAGCCTGACCAGCGGATCCCCGATAGCGAAGCTTAGAAAGAAAATAATATAAACAATGCCCAGGAAAATAAGGGACCCCCATATTCTGTGCATCAGGACGGCATCCAGTCTGGTTCTCCACAGGTTTTCCTTTGCCTCTGTTTCCCGTTCCATAACGTTTACCGGAACGTAACTTAAAATCTGTCAATTTGACAGGCAAGTCTAAAAGCCCGGTTTTGCGGAAAGAAGTATGGGTTCCGGCAGACTGTTTTAGGGATGGATCGCTGATGTATTGAGCCGGATGATTTCAGAGGTGTTGCCTCTTTTCAGCGGCGCAAGGCCGCCAGGCCCTGGATGAAAAGGATGGCCGCAGAGCAGCCGAAGATCATGGAGGGCAGGAGTTGAAGCATGTACAGCGGATCTGTGGAATCGTTCCCGTAGGAGGGGAAGATAAAGGCCAGAATCAACGCGATCAGGGACAGCCCCCACGCCAGCCATGATGCAGCGGAATCCGGCCTTCGGGGGCCGCGGGTGGCAGCTGCGGCAGACGTTCCTGCCGGATGCCGCGCTCGTCAGTATCGCGTCCGGAGAAGGACGGCCGCTTTTTCTTGACGGGAGGCAGGGAGGACTGCGTTTTCATGGCGTTTTCCGGTTTGCGGCCGGATAGTGAAGAGGGGGCTTCCCCGAAGGGAAGCCCCGTTGTGACGTGAATCAGAACGCCGCACGCCGTGCAGCGCATGCCGGTTTTGGCGTCCAGCCTGGCCGGGTAGGTGTACCCGTGGCCGCATTGGGAGCATGTGGCGGATTCTCTCATGGTCTGGCTCGGATAGATGTTAGTCGTCCAAGGGGAGCAGATCCTCCCGGTCAGCCTTGGTTTCGGGTCTCTGGCGGATTTCCTCAAGCTTGGCTTTCATCTGCTCGCAAATGTCCGGATGCCGGGCGGCTACGTTGTCAAGTTCCTTCGGGTCTTTTTCCAGGTCAAAGAGGCTTCCTCCTTCCGGGGACTTGCTCATTTTCGCGGAGGCTCCGTTGATGCCGTCGCGGATGGCAACGCCGGCGGGAATGAACTTCCATTTGCCGTGGCGGATCGCCAACGCTTTGCCGGTGCTGTTGATGACGTGGTAGTCACGGCCCTTGGCGGATTTGCCCAGAAGGGCGGGCATCACGTTTTCAGAGTCACGGAAGGAATTGGCCTTGCCGGGGGCCAGCAGTTGTTCCAGGGAAGCTCCCAGATCCATCTGGTTGAGCAGGGCTTTGCTTGTGGTTCCGGGGGAGACCACGTCGGGCCATTTGACGATGAACGGAATACGGGAACCTCCTTCCAGAATGCTGTATTTGCCTGCGCGGAAGGGGCCGGCGGGGGAATGGGCGGCATTGTCCCGGACGGCGAAATCCCTGTAGCCGTCATCCAGCACGGGGCCGTTGTCGCTGGAGAAGATCACCAGGGCGTCTTTTTCCAGACCGGCCTGTTGCAGAGCGTCCGTGATGCGGCGCACGCAGTCGTCCAGTTCCACGGTCACGTCACCGCGCACGCCGTGCCGGCTTTTGCCTACAAAGCGTTTTTCCGGGCAGCGCGGCACGTGGATGTCATGCGTGGCGAACATCAGGAAAAACGGTTCCTTGGCTTTGGCGCTCTTCTGGATGTATTCAATGGCTTTATCCGTAATTACATCGGCGTTTTCCTCATCCTTCCACAAGGCGCTTTTGCCTCCCTTCATGAAGCCGATGCGTCCAATTCCGTTGATAATGGCCTGATTATGCCCGTGGCTCCACATGAGTTTGAGCTGGTCCTTATTGTCCTTGCCATTGGGAAGCCCGGGGAAGTTGTGCTTGTAGGATACTTCAATGGGGTCGTTCGGGTCCAGATTGCGGACATTGCCGTTTTCCAGAATCACGCAGGGAACGCGGTCGCCCGTAGCGGCGAAGATAAAGCTTTCGTCAAATCCGATTTCGTTCGGGCTGGGAGAGATATGCCTGTTCCAGTCAATTTTCTTCCCCTTTTCCCCCAGGCCCAGGTGCCATTTGCCCACCATGTAGGTTTTGTAGCCGTGGGATTGGAGCATCCTGGGCAGGGTGGGTTTCTTGGTATCGATAATGAGGGCGGCGTCTCCCGGCAGGATGCCCGTGCCTTCCTTGCGCCACGGGTATTCCCCGGTGAACAGGGCATAGCGGGAAGGGGTGCAGACGGATGTGGTGGAATAGGCGTCCGTGAAGCGGCAGCCCTGCTCGGCAAGCCTGTCGATAGAGGGGGTGGGAATCCCTTTGGCTCCATAGCAGCCTACGTCTCCGTAGCCAAGGTCGTCAGCGTAAATCATGACGATGGCCCTGGGAGGCTTGACCTTGGGCGTGACTGCGGCCGGGCAGGCCGCCGCCGCTGCCAGGGCAAGCATCAGGTGTAATGCGGGTTTATTCATGTTGCCAGGTGTGTGTGATGATATTTTCTGGAAAAGGCGGTTGGAAGGATGCGGCTGTTCAGGCGCGGGCCGGACCTTCGGGATTGTCCGGAGGCTGTTCGCCGGGCTGTTCCGGCGGAAGCACGGGTTCCGTCATGGGGCGCATGCTGGCATTCTGCCAGATGTACCGCTTGTAGAGGACCTTGATGGCTGCCGTCAGGGGGACAGCCAGCAGGGCGCCGACCAGGCCGCCCAGAATGAGCGTCCAGATCAGCACGGAAAACATGACCGTGAGCGGGTGGAGTTCTACGGAATCCCCCACGATTTTCGGCTGAATGACCCATCCGTCAAATTGGTTGACGGCCAGGAAGATGCCGGAAACAATCAGCACGTGCTGGAAATCTCCCCATGTGAACCAGGCCAGCAGCACCGCAGGGATAAAGGCGGTGATAATGCCCAGGTAGGGAACAATGCCCAGCACGCAGACCGCGGCGCCGATGGTGATGGCGTATGGCAGACCGAGCAGTTTCAGGCAGATGGCGATCAGAATGCCTTCAATGATGCTCACCAGCATCTGTCCGCGGAAGAAGGAAATCAGGTAGCCGTTGATTTCCTCCATGGTCTCCACCACGTCTTTTCTGAATTTGGAGACTTTCAGGGGCAGGATGCTGGGCCATTTTTCTTTGATTTTGTCCGCCTCCAGCAGAAAATAAAAAGCGAAGATGGGCGTGATCAGGATACTGACCATGATTCCTATGGTGCTGTACAGGGCTCTCCCTCCGGAAGTGAGCCAGCTCATCAGCTTGTCCTGGTAAAAGGAGGAATTGATGGTCATGTAGGCTCCCAGTTTTTCCCGGGCGGTCCGGGCGTTTCTCAGGTCATGGATTTCCGCCTCCGTATAATGGCTGGTATTCAGTTCCCGCAGACTGGTTCTGTAAACACTGTCAATGGTGCGGGAAATGAAAGGTATTTCAATGGTGGAGTCAATCAGTTCGGAGGTTTTGTTCCATAGCTCCATCCGGTTGTCGATCAGTTCGTCCGTTTGCCTGATCAGGGGAGGAAGAATCGTGGCTCCAAAGCCTACCAGGACAGCCAGAGCCGCAAACATGACCGTGACTACGGCCCAGGGGCGGGAGAATTTGAAATGCACCAGCCAGGAAACGATAGGTTCCAGCAGATACGCCACGACGGCGGCAATCAGGATGGGCAGGAGCACCGGTTCCAGGAACCCCAGAACTTCCACTACTTCAAAAATGACGAAAGCCGCGATGCACAGCATCACCAGAATGGAGGCGCCTGTCAGGGCATGCCAGCAGGTTTTTTTCTGGAAGGGGGAGGGAATGGCGGGGACGGCGGAAGGCTGGATATTCTGGTGTTGCGCGTTGTTCATGTCGGTGTGGAGAAAGGGCTGGTTGCTGGTCTGGCTCAGGCAGCGGAGGCTTTGTCCGTTTTCCCGTCAGGTGCGGGAGCGGCTTCATCCGGAGTTTCTCCGGCTGTAGCCGGGGGCTGCTGGCCGTCTGCGGGTGGCTGGGTCTGTTCTTTTTTTTCCTGCTGCCTGACGTGTTTTTCGAATTCCTGTTCCGTAATGGCCTGGGGCGTGGGGTAATAGTCCCCTGCGGGGGGGGCGGCCGGAACTTCCCATTGGATGCGCACCAGCCTGTTCCTGCGCTGGACCACCACGCTGGCCTGGGCCCCCCGCTGGGTGGTAACGTATTCTACGAGGTCCGGATAGGGATTCTTTCTTCCATTAATGGAAATAAGCACGTCCCCCGTTCTGAGGCCGGCGTCCCATGCGGGCGACCATTCAGCCACGTAAGCTTTCATGGGGCCGTTTCCGTTGCGGTCCTGGATGAAGGTTCCTCCCATCAGGTTGAAGGAGGCGGGGGCGGGCATCCGGTGGCTGGTGGAGCTGAAATAAAGGGCGTTCCCCGGGCCGTCCAGCCAGAACTGGCGCGCGGCCAGAGCGCCGTAGCCCAGGATAATGTCGATGTCATCGGGGATGCCCATTACTTCCGGGTTGGCGAAGCTTTCGCAGAGCAGGATGTTTTTTAATTCCAGGGGGCCCAGCTGAAAGGAGCTTACATGCATGCATTCATGGGCGTAAAAACCGCCGGCGGCGGGGCTGTAGCCGGAATAGACGCTGACGAACGCGTCCGGATAGGCCTGCTTAATGGCGTTCCAGCGTTTTTTGGAGATATAGACGGCGTGGGGGGCTCCCGTGTCCAGAATGATGCGTCTTCCGTGCTTGTCCGCGATTTGCGGGTAGTCGGACCCGGGGATCAGGGAAAGCTTGTTCCAGTTTTTTATCCTGGAGGGAAGTTTATTGAAAAAACGGTGGGAGCGTTTGGGGTAGTTGATGTTCCACACATATTTCCGGATGCATTCCCAGCCCAGCAAACCGTCATACGGAGCCTGGTCCGCCATCACCACGTCCTGTTTCCGGGAAATGGGTTCTTCGTCATCTTTCAGGGAAACGGGCACGTTGGCCGTGCGCATGGCTCCCCTGCCGCGAAGGCGGGCGCCGATGGATTCCACTGCGGGGGAGAAAAGCAGGGAGGTCTGGACTGCTCCCGTGTCCACGCCCATCATTAATTGCGTTCCGGAACTCCACGCCAGCGCCACGGGGGTGCCGTCCAGGGGATTGGCCGCGTCAATGGGCGGGGAACTGCTGTCCTGGATAGGCCGGTGCGATACGCAGGAAACGCACAGCATGGTTGCCAGAAGCATGATGGAGGAACGGAACATAAAGTATTTCGTTCATAACAAACGGACCAGAAGCTGGCAAGGTTTCCTTCCTGCTTACAGGGCTTTTTGACGGCATCAGCATGTGAAATCTGCCGCCAGCCGGAGAGCATCCCGTACAAAAGCATGATATTCAGGATGCGGGCGCGTGCGTTTTTTAAGGTTTTGTAACATGGCTGGGCGTTTTTCCGTCTGCGGCGTCTGGCGTTTCAGCTCCTGCGGAGGTGCGGCCGCCTTCGTTTTCCCATGCTTTCCCTGAGGGCGGTTCTGAAGCCGGCGCGCTCCCAAAAATCTTGATTTTCACAAGGAGCCGTATAGGGTAGCGGCGAGCCGCTATGACCGCCCCTACGTTTGAAGATGCCGTGAGCCGTATTGTACGGAAGGATCCCCGTTTTGCGGAACGGGCGTATTCCTTTCTGAAAGATGCGCTGGATTTTACCATGCAGCGTGTTGAAGAGCGGGAAAACGGCTCTCAGAGGCATGTCAGCGGACAGGAACTGCTGGAAGGATTTCGGGATTACGCTCTCGCCCAGTTCGGGCCTATGGCTTCCACCGTGATGAAGGAATGGGGGATTAGGAACGGAAAGAATGTGGGGGAAATGGTTTTTTTACTGATTGAGGAAGACGTTTTTTCCAAACAGCCGGAGGACTCTCTGGATGATTTCAAGGGGTTCATGAATTTCCGCAGAGCTTTTGAAGAGCCTTATGAATTTCAGGACCAGCCCAGTTAAACCGCCCGATACCGCCATGAACAAGGAACCCGATGTACGCTGGCCCGCTGAATGGGAGCCCCAGGATGCTGTCTGGCTGTCCTGGCCCCACCGCAGGGATTTGTGGCAAGGAGGGCTGGATGAATTGCAGAGGACTTATGGGAGCGTGGCCGCTGCCATTGCCCCGCATGCCCTTGTGTGCGTGAATGCCGCGGCGCCCCTTCATCCCGGCATCAGGCGGGCGATGCAGGCTGCCGGAGTGCGGGAGGAGCAATTCCGCCTGTTCGACCACCCGACCAACGACGTGTGGTGCCGGGACCACGGCCCCGTTTTCGTTCAGGATGTGAAGGACGGTTCCCTGATGCTGGCGGATTGGCAATTTAATGCATGGGGCGGCAAATTTGCTCCGTGGGATCTGGACAACGGAGTTCCCTCCCTGATTGGAGCGGCGCTGGGGCTTCCCTTGCGCAGTTCTTCCATGATTCTGGAAGGGGGGGCGATTGAGGGCAATGGGGACGGCTTGCTGGTGACGACGGAGTCCGTGCTGCTGAATCCCAACCGCAATCCGGATTGGAGCCGGGCCATGATTGAAGAGGAATTGAGGCGCATGCTGGGCGTCAGAGCCGTTTTCTGGCTCGGTTCCGGCATTGAAGGGGATGATACGGACGGCCATATTGACGACATGGTGCGTTTTGTGTGCCGGGATGCCGTAGTTTCCATTGTGGAGACGGATTCTTCCTCTCCCCATTACCGCGCTCTGGCGGAGAATAATGAACGCCTTCAGGATTTGAGATGCGTGGACGGCTCCGGCGTGGAGGTGATCCCCCTGCCGATGCCGGACCCCCTTCATGCGGAGGACTGGCGGCTGGACCAGCTTCCTGCCAGTTACGCCAATTTCCTCATTGTGAATGAGGCCGTCATTGTTCCCGTATTCAACCAGCCCCGGAATGACGATCGCGCCCTGGGAATTCTGCGTGAGTGTTTCAGCGGAAAACAGGTAATAGGGGTGGATGCCCGCAAGCTGGTGCTGGAAGGCGGCGCCATCCACTGCATCACCCAGCAGCAGCCCCGGCCGGGGAAGGAGGGACTGTGAGCGGAGGGGAAGGAATAACGGTGGATGTGATTCTGCCGATGGAAAAGGCCGGCAGCGAGCGCGCGCGCCGCGCCGCCGTGGCGCGGAAGCTGGGTATTTCCCCCTCCCGTATCAGGGATTTGCGGCTGGTGAAGGAATCTATTGATTCCCGGCAGAAAAAAATTCTCTTCCAGCTTCGCCTGCTGGTCGGGGTGGATGAACAGCTGCCGCCGGAACGTCTTCCTTCCCGGGACTATCCGCCCGTCCGTCCCGGCTCCCCTGTGGCGCTGATCATCGGGTTCGGACCGGCCGGAATGTTCGCCGCGCTCCGCTGTTTGGAGCTGGGCATAAAGCCTGTGGTGCTGGAACGGGGAAAGGACGTTTCTTCCCGCCGGTTTGACCTGGCTCCCATCCTGCGCCGCGGCACGGTGATGGAGGATTCCAATTACTGTTTTGGAGAGGGAGGGGCAGGCACGTTTTCCGACGGAAAGCTGTTTACGCGCGCGACCAAGAGAGGCCCCGTGCGGGAGGTTTACGAGATTTTTGTAGCCCACGGGGCGCCACGGGAAATTTTAACGGACGCTCATCCGCATATCGGCTCCAACCTGCTGCCCAATGTCGTCAAAGCCATCAGGGAATCCATTCTTCGCGCGGGCGGGGAAGTTCATTTCAATACCCGTGTAGAGCATCTGCTCCGTTCTGCGGACGGCCGCCGCATACGCGGCGTGGCCTGTGCGGATGGCCGGGAATTCGCGGCGGATTCCGTTTTGCTGGCTACCGGGCACAGCGCACGGGACGTGTACCGCATGATGCTGGCGGAGGGGCTGGCTCTGGAACAGAAATCCTTTGCCGTGGGGGTACGCATTGAGCACCCCCAGGCGTTTGTGGACGCGCGTCAGTACCACCTGAATCCGGAGCAGAAGCGTCCGGAGCAGCTTCCGGCGGCCCGTTATTCCGTGACGACCACCATTCAGGACCGCGGCGTCCACTCCTTCTGCATGTGCCCCGGCGGGTTCATCGT
>NZ_DKYW01000017.1:90705-91410 GCF_002493465.1 Akkermansia sp. UBA7090 | reverse complement strand
CATGTGCCCCGGCGGGTTCATCGTTCCCGCCGCCACGGAAAACGATGAGGTGGTGGTCAACGGCATGTCTCTGGCCCGGAGGGATTCCCCATTTGCCAATGCCGGTTTTGTAGTCAGCGTGCATCCGGAAGATACGGAACCGTTTTGCAGGGAACACGGAGCGCTGGCGGGCGTGGCGTACCAGAAGGCGCTGGAGACGGCTTCCTGCCGTGCCGGAGGAGGCATGCAGAAAGCCCCGGCCCAGAAGGTGGAGGATTTTCTGAAAGGGCGCGTTTCTTCTTCCCTGCTGCCTACCAGCTATCACCCCGGCATTGTATCCCATCCCCTTCATGAATTGCTCCCGGAAGGGATCGTCTGGCGCATGCGGGAGGGGCTGCGGCAGTTTGACCGTAAATGGCGGGGATTTGCCGGAGCTTCCGCCCAGCTCATTGGCTGTGAGACGCGCACCAGCTCCCCCGTGCGCATTCCAAGGGACCCTGCCACGCTGGAGCATCCCGGTCTGGAGGGACTGTACCCATGCGGCGAAGGGGCGGGTTACGCCGGAGGAATTGTTTCCGCCGCCCTGGATGGACGCCGTTGTGCGGAAGCCGTGGCGCAGCAGGCGGCCCGCTAGGTTTTTCCCAAGCGGTCGGCAGTCATCAGTGCGGTGCAGGTTTTCTGCTTTTCCGGATAGATGTACGCGCCTGCGTCCCCCCCCCCCCCCTC
>NZ_DKYW01000017.1:982-90441 GCF_002493465.1 Akkermansia sp. UBA7090 | reverse complement strand
CCTGCGGCCCCCCCCCCCCTCTGTATTATACCGGAACCGGATCATCAGGCCGGGAAATGGAAGCCGGCTTGTTTTTCCCGGGAGGGAAGAATATTGTTGACCATGCGTAAAAGATTTCTGTAACGTGTTTTCATGTTAAATCTGTTCCGGTGGGGAATCCTTTCTGCGTTTTTGATGACGCTTTCCGGCATGTCCCAGGATATTGCGGCGCCCTCCATGGCTAATGTGGATTTGGAAATGGAGGAAGGGAAAAAAGTGGCGGCGTACAGGGAGGCTATAGCCAGACACTTGCAGCTGGGTATTATCTGGACGTGCATTGTGGAGTTGGAGGAAAAGGACAATCGTGAGGTTTTGGTGGCCACGCTCAAGTATATTCAATCTCCCGAATGGATTGTGATACTGGATAAATGCCCTTCCGATTACCGCGCCATGCATCTGAAGATGATTAGGGAGTTCAGGAAATTGCTGGAACGGGTGGAAAAGGAGAAGATGACTGCGGATGAAATACTGAACGCTTACGGGGAGTGCGGAGGCCAATACATGAAGATGGGGGGAAGTATTCTGGAAAAATACCGGCTGGAGAATTGTTCCGTACAGTTTTCTTCATTCCTGATGCGGGAAACGGAAGGATTGGGTGAAGCGGAAAGGCTGAAGGCTCTTCACCGGATCAGGAAGGATATCCTCTCCGGAAAACTGAAGATTCCCGGAGAGGATGAAGGGACGGTGGAATCCGGAATGGAGGAATGACAAGGATGCCGGGCCGGTTCCCCGGAACGGTTCCGGAACTCCGGCGTTTTCTTCTTCCCGTTTTTCATTTCCAACCGGGGTTCTTCATTTTTTTTGCAGGTTAAGTCTTGCCAGGGCAGGGGGCTTGGGGTCATAATCCGCAAGTTTCACAACAGCACATACAGCCATGAAAGTCATCGTCATCTACGGCAGCCCGAATGATAAGCCCTTTATGGAACCGGCCCGCGAGTATTTTGCTCAGGAGAACGTTCCTTATGAAGAAACCGTTCTGTCCGCCCACCGCGACCTTCCGGAGCTGATCAGGTTCCTGGGGGATCTGGAAGCCAGCGGAGAAAAGGCGGTTATTCTGGCTGTGGCCGGCCTGTCCGCCGCCCTTCCCGGCGTGGTGGTGATGAGCTGTTCCCTCCCGGTTATCGGCGTGCCGGTTCCCGGAGGCCCCCTGAACGGTATTGACGCCCTGCTGGCGATTGCCCAGTGCCCCGGCGGCGTGCCCTGCACCACGGTTGGCCTGCATAAGAAAACCCCCGTCAATGCCGCCATGGCCGCCCACCGCATTTTAAAGCTGGCGGGGCTGTAACGTGAACTTTTTTCCCCATCCGGCAGATGACTCCTCCTTCACAGGAAATCGTATTGGACGGTCCGGGAATTTCCCGTGCTCTTGAGCGCATGGCCCACGGCATTGTGGCCCGTTTTCCAGGAGAACCCCTCGCCATCGTCGGCCTGCTCAGCCAGGGGGACGTGATTGCCCGGCGTCTGGTGGACAAGGTCAAGAAGCTGGGTGTGGAAGCCCAGTACGGCTCTATTGATATTTCCCTGTACCGGGATGATATCTTCAAGCTGGAAGCCCGGCCCTCCCTCCGTTCCTCCAATTTGCCGTTTTCCACGGATGACATGAGGGTGGTGCTGGTGGACGACGTCCTTTATACGGGACGCACCATACGTGCGGCCCTGAACGCCCTCTTCGACTACGGCCGTCCGGCCCGCATTGAGCTGGCGTGCCTGATTGACCGCGGTGGCCGGGAAGTCCCCATCCAGCCGGATTACACGGGCCATGTGCTGGACCATGCCGGAGCCAAGGTCATCGTAAGCATGAAGGAGTCCGACGGCGAGGACTGCGTAGTCATTCCCTCCCACTGAAAATTTTTCAATTCATTCTCCATTTCCCATGAATCCCCGCAAGGATCTTCTTAATATCTCCTCATTGACTGATGAGGAAATTCATACGCTGCTGGATTCGGCCGGCCCGATGAAAGAGCTCTTTACCAAAAGCGTCAAAAAGGTGCCCGCTCTGAAAGGCAAGTCCGTCCTGACGCTTTTTTATGAACCCAGCACCCGTACCCGTTCCTCCTTCGAGGTAGCGGCGGAACGCCTGTCTGCGGACGTGACCAATTTTACGGTATCCACCTCTTCCGTGGTGAAAGGGGAATCCGTACAGGACACGATCGCCACGCTCCAGGCTATGAAAGTGGATTATGTGATCGTGCGCCATTACAACAGCGGCTTGCCGAACGTGATTGCGCGCCATACCTGCGCCAGTGTGGTGAACGCCGGAGACGGAGCGCATGCCCATCCTTCCCAGGCTCTGCTGGATTCCTTTACCATCCGGGAGGTGTTTCCGGAGGTGAGAGGAAAGCGCGTTCTGATTGTGGGGGACATCCTGCATTCCCGCGTGGCACGTTCCACCTCCCTGCTGATGAAGAGGCTGGGGATGGAAGTGGCCTTCCTGGGGCCGGGTTCCCTGGTGCCGCGCACCGAACATTCCGGCATTCCCCGCTTTTCCGATTTCAATGAGGCGTTTGCCTGGAAACCGGACGTAATTTACCTGCTGCGCGTTCAAAAGGAGCGGCAGGACGCCCCCTTCTTCCCCAGCGCCCGGGAGTACAACAAGATTTACGGCGTTACGGAAGAGCGCCTGAAGCGCATTTCCGGTGAAGGGCTGTATATCATGCATCCGGGGCCGGTCAACCGCGGCGTGGAAATCTGTGACCTGGCGATGGACTACGAGCGCTGCCTGATCAACCGCCAGGTGGAAAACGGCATCGCCTGCCGCATGTCCATCCTTTACCATCTCACTCCGCAAACCCAGCACTGATTGTTCATGAAAACTTCCGTACTTATTCGCAATGCCCGGCTGACGGACGGTTCCGCCCCGGCGGATCTTCTGGTTTCCGGGGGAGTGATTACAGCCAAAGCTCCTGCCGGAACGCTTCTGGAAAGCGCCGCGGAAAAGACGCTGGACGCTTCCGGAAAGCTTGTTCTGCCCGGCCTGTTTGACATCCATGCCCATTTGTGCCAGCCCGGCCGGGAGGACAAGGAGCGTGTGGCTACGGCTACTGCCGCCGCCCTGCATGGCGGGGTGACCGGATTGATGGCGATGCCGGATACCGAACCCGTGATGGACAATGCCGCCCAGATTACCACGTTCATGGAAATATGCCGGACGGATGCTCAGGTGGAGGTGATCCCCTCCGGGTGCCTGACCAAGGGGGACGGCGGGGAAGAGCAGGCCTCCTATGATTCCCTGCGGGCCAAGGGCGTCCGTTTCATTACGGACGGGGACCGCGCGCCGGACAACATGCTTCTGCTGTACCGCGCCATGCAGTACGCCAGCAATCTGAACCTCACTTTCGCCCTGCGCGGAGACGTGCCGTCCCTGACGGCCAGGGCGGCCATGCACCCGGGCACTACCTCCTACCGTCTGGGCTTGATGGGGTCCCCCTCCTGTGCGGAGGAAATAGGGCTGGAAACCATCATCCGCCTTTCCGTGGATACGGGCAACTCCCTGCATGTGCAGACCGTCTCTACGGCCGGCAGCGTGGATATCCTGCGCCGGTGCAAGCCGAAAACCGCCGGGCTGAGCGCGGAAGCGGCGCTTCACCATCTCCTGTTCACGCATGAGGACGTGGGCCGGTACGATACCTGCTACAAAACGCTGCCGCCCCTGCGCGACCAGTCGGATGTGGATGCCCTGATTGCCGCCGTGAATGACGGCACCATTGACTGCATCGTCTCCGATCACACGCCCTGCACGCCGTTTTCCAAACTTCAGGATTTCATTGTCGCCCCGCAGGGCATGATTGCGCTGGATACGTTCCTGCCCGCTATTTACCAGTATCTGGTGGAACCTGGAAAGATGTCCTGGCGGACGGTGGTGCGCGCCTGCAGCGACTCTCCCCGCAGGCTGATGGGGCTGGCCCCCGTCTCTCTGGAAGAGGGGGCTCCGGCCAATCTGGTGGTGTTTGACCCGGAAGGAGAAACGCCCGTCACGGATGAAACGCTCCGCAGCCGCGCCCGCAACACCCCATTCCTGGGCAAAACCCTGAAGGGGAAGGTGGATGCCGTAGTGCTCGGAGAACAGCTCCACTGCTTCTGATGAGAGCGTGATGGAGAAAGGCCGGCAACTATTAATGATTAACCGTCAGCTTCCGCTTGCAGCCCGTCGCCCGCGTCAGCACGTGTTATCCGGACAAATTTGGCGTGCCGCGCCAGAGCGGCCTGGTTCCGGGCGCGCGGGCGCGGCTGGTATTTGAGCCTCCGTTCCGTCATCCGGACGCCGTTCGCGGGCTGGAAGGGTTTTCCCATCTGTGGCTGGTCTGGGTGTTCAGTGAAAACGTGAATAAGGGGTGGAGCCCTACGGTCCGGCCGCCGCGGCTGGGGGGCAATGTACGCATGGGCGTGTTCGCCACGCGTGCGCCGTTCCGCCCCAATCCCATCGGATTGTCTGCCGTCAGGCTGGAAAAAGTGGAACTGCATCCTCTGGACGGGCCGGTATTGCATCTTTCCGGCGTGGATTTGGTGGATGGCACCCCCATTCTGGACATCAAACCCTATGTTCCTCTGGCGGACTGCATCCCGGGGGCGTCGGAAGGGTTTACGGCCGTCCCCTATGAACGGCTGGACGTGGAAATCCCCGATTCTTTTGGCGGTTCCATGTCTCCGGAAGAGAGAGTTGCGCTGGAAGATACGCTGTCCCTGGATCCCCGCCCCCAGTATCAGGACGATCCGGAACGGGTTTACGGCCTTCTGTTCTCTGGCTGGGAGGTGAAGTTCAGGGTAGAGGAAAAGCGGCTGCGCGTATTGTCCCTGGAAAGAAGGTGACATGGTTCCGGCTTTCTTAATTCTCCCCAAAGGATGAGCCGGATGAAGTGGGAGCCGGGAAATGCCTGGCCGCTCATGCGAAAGACGAATGCTTACTTTCGCAGCCTGTCCTGGATGGTCAGCGCCGGAGCTTGCCTTCGGAGCCGGAGGGGAGTATGTTCCTGTTTGGACCCTGGGAGTAACGCCGGGCCTTTTAAGGGAATGAATGATTACCGGCAGATAACCGAAGCTTTTCAGGAAAACTTTCGTAATTACGGAGAATTGGGCGCATCCGTTTCTGTCTGGCAGGAGGGAAGGGAGATTGTTTCCCTGCATTCCGGGTTTGCCGCAGCGGATGAAACGCGTCCGTGGACGGAACATTCGCTGGTGCCCGTTTACTCCGCCACCAAGGGGGCCGCATCCGCCGCCCTTCTGCTGGCCCTGCACCAGCAGGGAGCCACGCCGCAGATGAGCATGGGGGAACTGTGGCCGGAATTCCCGCTTCCTTATGCATCCATTGCGCAGATGATGTCCCATCAATGCGGTTTGGCGGCCTTTTCCCGGACGGCAAACGTGTTTGACCATGAGGATTGCGCGCGCGCCCTGGAGGAAACCGTTCCGGCGTGGCAGCCGCCGGAGCACGGTTATCATCCGCATACTTACGGGGTGATGCTTGATGAACTCATGCTCCGGCTGACCGGGGAACGCCTGTGGCGTTACTGGGAGGAATACATCCGCAAACCGTTGAATCTGGACTTTTACATCAAGTTGCCGGAATCTGAATGGAACCGCGTGGCGACGCTGTATCCCGGCAAAATGGACATGTCCAACATGGGGACGCCGTTTTATCTGGAATACATGAACAAGGGCACGCCCGTACACCGTGCGTTCAATACTCTGATAGGGCTGAACAGTGTGCGGCAGATGAACGCGCCGGAAGCGTGGGTGTCCGGAGTTCCGGCCTTCGGCGGTGTGGCTTCCGCCCGCGGCATGGCGCAGTTCTACCAGGCCTGCCTGGGGCTGGATGAACTCCGGGTATTCCCGTCCGCCGTGCGCGGCTGGATGCGGAACGTCGTCATTGACGGGCCGGACCTGACGCTGAAAACGCCCACCGCCTTTTCCTGCGGTTTCATGCACGATCCCGCAGATCCCGCCACGGGCCGCAAGCTGCGCCATCTGTTCGGTTCCGGCGGTTTCGGGCATGCCGGGGCGGGCGGTTCCCATGCCTTTGCGGATCCGGCTTACGGTCTTTCCTTCGGCTACGCGATGAACCGCATGGACCTGAACGTGCTGCCCGGCGTGAAAACCCGGAACCTGATCAGCGCAGTCATGAAAGAAGTGGCTGAAGAGTGTTCTTAACCTGAACCCTGGCTATCTGTTCAAATCCCCTCGAAAGTTTCCGGATAGTTTATTCGTTCCTACTCTTACGGTCTTTTTTAATCTGAATGTGAAGGGCGCGAAAGAATGATTCTTCAGTCATTCCCTTGTTGCCCTGTCCCCTGTTGAAAAATCAGTATTCCATTTGCCGGGGATGGCGACCCCGGCCTTTTGGAGGGAGCTGCCGGTTACCACCCTCCGCCCAGGGCGCGCGCGAGCTGGACGACGGCCTTGCGGATGTTCTGCTTCATGGTGACCAGGGATTCCTCCGAACTGAGCCAGGAACGCTGGGCGGTGATCACATTCAGGAAGTCCGTCTCGCCGTTGATGTACAGGGTGCGGGAGAGCTGGAACGCTTCTCTGTTGGCGTTGTTTTCCTTGTGCAGGTATTGCATCTGGGAAGTATAGCTGCCATAGGCGATCAGGGCGTCCTCCACTTCGGAGACGGCGGTGATGAGCGTTTTACGGTAAGTTTCCGCAGCTTGTTCCGCCGCGGCTTTCTGGGCGCGTACCGTGGCTCTCAGGGCTCCTCCCCGGAACAGGGGCTGGAGCAGATTTCCTCCCAGGGACCACGCGTTGTTGTTTTCCCTGAAGAGTTGGCCGAAATCTCCGCCGCGGCTGGAAAGGGAACCCGTCAGGCTGAAGCGCGGGTACAGATCCGCTACGGCTACGCCCACGTTGGCCACGGCCGCGTGCAGGTCCGCTTCAGCGGCGATAACGTCGGGCCTGCGCCGCAGGAGTTCGGAGGGGAGGCCTACCGGAACGACGGGCGTTTTTTCAAAGACGGAAGCCTTGGGCAGCGTCAGTTCCACACGGGAATTGTAGGTGCCCAGCAGCACGGCGAGCTGGTTTTTAGCAGAGGCCACCTGTGCTTCCAGCGCGGGGATGCGGCTTTCCGTGGAGGCGACGGTAGAGGTGGCCTGTTCCACATCCAGGCGGGGAGCGAATTCCGTTTTGTAGCGTTTTTCCGCAATGGTGAGGGTGCTGCGTTGGATTTCCAGTTGTTCCCGGGCGATGCGGAGCTGTTCACAGGCGGTAATCCAGTCAAAGTAGGCCGTGGCGACGTCCGCCAGCAGGGCCGTGCGCACGGCCCCTGCGGAAGCTTCCGTGGACATGAGGGAGGCGCGGGAGGCTTCAATGGAACGCCGGTTGCCGCCAAAGAGGTCCAGCTCCCAGGAGGTGGATGCTCCCAGGGAGAAATTCTGGGAAGTGGAGCTGCGGAAACCTCTGTCCGGAGACAGGCTCCATCCGGCGCTGGCGTCTGCGGCGGGAAGCAGGGAGGCCTGGGAGACGCGGAGCTTTTCCCTGGCTTCCCGGATGCGGAGCAGGGCCACGGTCATGTCCGGATTGTTGTTGAGGGAAGCGGAGACCAGGCGATTGAGCTGGGGGTCTCCAAAGATATTCCACCAGGAACGCAAATCTTTATCCGAACTGTGTGGGGGCCTGTTCGCTTCCCACGTGGCGGGGAGGTCATTGGACGGCGTCCGGAAATCCGGGCCCACCATGCAGGAGCCAAGGAAACAGGCGGCCAGAAGGGGGAGGTGCTTGAACGTGGATGACATGGGAAAAGAAGGAGTAAGGAGTTATTCGTGTCTCAGGGCGTCAATGGGGTCCATCTTGGACGCCTTCCAGGAGGGGTACCATCCGAAGGCCAGGCCGATGAACACGGAGACGCCTACAGCCAGAGCCATGGCTTCCGGGGAGGAGGCGGTGGCCCAGTTCATGGTGCGGCTGACGATGATGGAGATAGCCTTGCCGAGCATGATGCCCAGCGCGCCGCCTACCACGCAGAGCAGAACCGCTTCCAGCAGGAACTGGCGCATGATATCCTGCGGACGGGCGCCCACCGCCATGCGCAGGCCAATTTCCTTGGTCCGTTCCGTGACGGAAACGAGCATGATATTCATGATGCCGACGCCGCCGACGACCAGAGAGATCATGGCCACGATCATCAGCAGATTGGTCATTACTTCCGTGGTGCTGCTCATGGCGCGGGACATTTCCGCCATGTCCCATACCCGGAAATCGTCCAGCTGGCCGTCCTTGAGGTTGTGCTTGGCGCGGATCACTTCCGTAATCTGGTCAATCGCCTCGGAGGACCGTTCCGGGTCTGAAATTTGCGCCATGATGAAGTCAATGTTGTTGAAGCGCCGCGGATGGGGAGCGTCCGTGTAGGGCTGGTCCGTAGTTTCCGTGTAATAATCCACGGAATTGGCGGTGTATTTATCCGCCCGGTTGAAGGTGGTGGCGCTTTTGCCGGAGGAAGCGGTGGCGGAACCGCCGCCCAGACCCTGGAGGCGGTAACGGATGCTCGTCCACGGGAGGATGATGGAGTCGTCCTGGTCGCGTCCCATCATATTGGCCCCTTTTTTCTGAAGGATGCCGATGACTTTGAACATGACATTTTTGATGCGGATATCCTTGCCCAGCGGGTCTTCCTCCCCGAAGAGTTCCTTGGCCACCGTCTGGCCGATGACGCATACGCGCCTGGCCTGTTCCACATCTTCCTCGGAGAAGGGCTGGCCCCGCGCCATGTCATACCAGCTTTTGATTTTCAGGTATTCCACGGAACCGCCCTCTACAGTTTCCGGGCTCCAGTTCTTGTTGCCGTAAATGACCTGGCCGCTGGCGCGCACCACGGGCGTAGCCCGCAGAACCATGGGGCAGTCCTTCGCGATGGCTTCGCAGTCCGCGTTGGTCAGGGAGGCCCGTCCGCCCGCGCCGGTATTGACTCCGCTTTTGGAGATGGCTCCGGGGCGAATATTCAGCGTGTCCGCCCCCATGGAGGCAATGGTATTTTTAATTTGAAGCGTGGAGCCCTGGCCGATTTCCACCATGGCGATTACTGCGGCAATGCCGATGATGATGCCCAGGATGGTGAGGGCCGCGCGCATGGGATTGCGCACCAGGGCCCTGATGCAGGTTTTAAGGAGAGGAAGGAATTTCATACGTCGTCCTTGCTAAGCATATCGGAAATCCCTTCGCAGATAAGACCGTCCGCCATGTTGACGGCCCTGTCCGTGAAGGCGGCTATTTTGGGGTCGTGCGTCACCAGGATGACTGTGATTCCCTGTTGGCGGTTCAGGTCCTTAAACATGTGCAGCACTTCTTTGGAGGTAGTGGAGTCCAGGTTTCCCGTTGGTTCGTCCGCCAGCAGGATGCTGGGGTTGTTGATGAGGGAACGGGCAATGGCTACGCGCTGCTGCTGCCCGCCGGAAAGCTGGGCCGGGGTGTGGTCCATGCGGTCGGAAAGCCCTACCAAATTCAGCAATTCCACGGAACGTTCGCGCATGGCTTTCATGCTGAGGGCAGGGTGGGCATATACGGCAGGCATCATCACGTTTTCCAGAGCCGTGGTACGGGAGAGCAGGTTAAAGTTCTGGAAGACGAATCCGATGCGCTTGTTCCGGAGGGTAGCGCGCTCTGCGGCGTTGAATTTGGCGACGTCTTCCCCGGCAATATAGTAATGGCCTGAGGTCGGGCGGTCCAGACAGCCCAGGATATTCATCAGGGTGGATTTTCCTGAACCGGAAGCCCCCGTGAGGGAGACGAATTCCCCTTCATTGATATCCAGAGTGATGCCCTTGAGCACTTGAAGGTCTATTTCTCCCAGGTGGTATACCTTGGTTATGTCACGTAAGCGGATCACGTTGCTGTAATGCTTGATGCGGTAAAAAAGAGTAATTAAGAGGTTGAATGAGGGCAATTCTCCGGGTTAGGGAGGCGGGGGAGGGCCGCCGTTGCCAGCCGGGGCGGGCGTCTTCGTGTTGCCTGTGCTCGGCTTGCGGCGCGGGGGCATCTTGGGCGCGAACGGGTTTTCCCCGCCGGCGGAGGCGGAAGAGCCGTCTTCCGAACTGTCGGAGCGGTTCAATATCTGCGCTGTGGAAACGATTTTCATTCCTTCCCGGAGCGTTTCTCCCGCAATGGCCGTCAGCATGCCGTTGCTTTCCCCTTTGGTGACCAGGTGGGGATAAAGAAGATTGTCCCGCAATTCCCAAACCACGGCTTTTTTCTTCTGACCGTCCCGGACGGGAGCGGCCAGTTCCGGCTGCATCCGGTCAAAAGCCGCTTTTTGTTCAGCGCTGACCAGTTCTGTTTCCGGGCGGAAGCGGAGGGCCGCATTGGAAACGAGGAAGGCGTTTCGTATGTCTTCCACCACGAATTGGACATTTGCCGTCAGATAAGGGATAAGAAGCTTGTCCGGATTGGGAACATCAATGTCCACGATGTAAGTGACTACATTGGACGTCATGGTTGCGTCCAGCCGTATCTTGTCCACCGTTCCCTTGAATTTGCGGCCGGCGAAAGCGTCTACGGTGAACAGTACCTCCTGCCCCTTGCGAATGCTGCCGATGTCCGCCTCGTTCACGGCAGCCCAGATTTTCAGCTTGGAAAGGTCTGTAGCGATGTAAAACAGGCTGGAGGCGCTCATGCTGGAAACTACCGTTTGGCCTATGTTGACCAGGCGTTTGACCACGACTCCGTCCACGGGAGACTTGATGGTGGTGTATTCCAGGTTGCGCATTTCCTTTTTCAGCGCGGCTTCCGCCTGTTTCAGGGAGGCTTCCGCTTCCTGCAGGGAGGCTTCCGCCACGGCTACGTTGGCGCGGGCGGTTTCTTCATCCGCAATATACTGGTCGTAGCTGGATTTGGACAGGGCATCCCCCGGCCCCAGTTTTTCCGCGCGTTCCCGGTCCAGTCTGGCCTGCTGGTGCTTGGCTTTGGCCTGCTGAATGTCCGCCTTGGCGCGGGCGATGCCGGCAATGGCCTGCGCTTTGGAGGCTTCCGCCCTCTGAACGTCCAGCTGCACGGGAAGTTTGTCGATTTCCGCGAGTATTTGACCGGCCTTTACAGGGCTGGAATAATCCACCACCTTGCCGTTCAGGTCCTTGCCGAACTCCATGATGATTCCGCTGACCTGGGCGCCCACGTCTACCAGTTCATCAGGCTCCGTGACGCCGGTCGCTTCAATGGTGATCATCAAGTCTCCCTTTTCAAGGGGCTCTGTCTGATAGTCCACCTGGATGGCCTCATTTCCTTTCCACTGTTCCCAGGCAAACCAGAGGCCTCCGAGAACGGCAATGACAATGATGAGTTTGATGAATCCCTTCACGACTATATTATACTTCGCAATAATGAAAAAGTTGCACGGATGTTAAAAACTTTTCCGCAACAGAGCGTGATCCTATCATGATTTCCGGAAATGTCTAAGGGATTATTATGTTTGTTAACAGTTGCTGTTTATTAACTAATAATATTGCGTTCTTTGCCCTTTTTCTTTCTCGTCCAGTGAGACGGAAAGAACGGGAATGGAAGCTCCCGAAATATCTGAAGGAGGCAGTTGTCTCCGCCCGCATTCAATCTTGAGACATGGCTTCTTCGTGTCTGCAAATGCTGCAGAGTGAAAAGAGCGGGAAAAGGCGGTTAAATCTGACGGCCGGGAGTATTGCGCCAAAGGGGGGAGAATCCCGGCTGTTCTGCAGAGAAAAAGGAAAGACACCGCTGCACCGTCTCTGGCTGTGAGCCACGTTCCCGTGCCTCAATAGAGCGGGGACTTCCGCCGCTGTTTTGACTTTTCCGGTATAGGACGTAGTCAGCCCTGCGTCGGGGCTGCCCCCATTAGGTTGTAATATCGGTCCGGGCCACTTTGCCAGGTAATGACGAGTGCAGCAGCCACCGCCTTGTATACCTCATGGAGGAAAATGTTCCAAGGTGTTTTTGCAATCTTTTCAGACATGGGCGGGGACTTTTCCTCGGAACGGCTGATTTTGAAGGGAATGCGCTTTCAGCGGTGTTTTTCCAGCCATTCCGTTAACACAAGGCGGTCCGCAGGCGCCCAGGGCAGTTCTTCCAGCGTACTGCGGGAGAAGAACCCCAGGTTTTCATGTTCCAGGGGGCGGGGCAGGGAGCAATGTTCCAGACGGCACAAAAAGGGGATGAGGCGGATAACGCGTTTAGGCTCCTGGTGCCGTACAGGGGTGAGCCTGCGGACGGGGACAACGGCGCATCCCAGTTCTTCCCGTATTTCCCGTATGACGGCGTTCCGGGCGTTTTCTCCGGGTTCCACTTTCCCGCCCGGGAATTCGTAAAGAAGCCCGTTGGACTGCCCCGTTTTCTTTTTAGCGCCCAGAAGGAGGGGGCCCCGGGCGGCGGGCAGTTCAATCAGGGCGCAGCAGACGTCCAGCGTGTTCATGGCGCGTGAAAATCCAGGGTATGCAGGTTGATGGTGCGGGTTTCCGTATCCAGAACGCCGAAGCCGATGTGCCCGGTTCTGCCCTGGAGTTCTCCGGGATTGGCCAGCAGGCAGCTGCCGTATTTTTCGCTCACGGCCTGGTGGGTGTGGCCGTACAGGGCGGCGTCGGCGCCTCCGCTGCGCGCTTCCCGCAGGGCGTATTTGGGGTAATGGGAAAGGGAAAGTTTCATGCCGTACCGGGTGATAAGGGCATGTTCCGGATGCAGGCGCGCCGCCGGGGAGCCGGCGGCCATCTGCCGCATGATTTCCACATCATAGTCATTGTTGCCCGGGACGGCGTCCAGAGGAAAATCCTCCGTCAGTTCAATCAGGCGCCGGAAACTCTCCGGGGTGGTGCAGTCGCCCAGGAAGATGAAATGCCCGCAGCCCAGCAGGCGCATCCGGTGCATGGCTGGTTCCAGATGGTCTGTGCGGTCGTGCAAGTCGGAAAAAATGCCTATCTTCATCTTTTTTTCAGCAATTCATGGCGTGAATGGGCCATGCCTTCAATTCATCCGGCAGGGAAAGAGGGCGCGAATGGTCTCCATCCTTGCGCAGCAGGCAGGTGAACCCTCCCGCTCCTGCTCCGTGGAAGGGCATGAGCCGGTAGCAGGCTTCCTGCGTCAGGGAGGAACGGAAATGCTCCAGCTCCGGTACGGTTACGGTGTGAAGGTCCGGATGGCGCTTTAGCAGGTACAGGACATTGCGTTCATTTTCCTCCGGAGCGTAGGTGCATGTGGTGTACAGCAGGAAACCGCCGGGAGCCAGGCACTGGAGGGCGGCCAGTAAAATGCCCCGTTGCCGCTTGGCGTTGCCTCCGGTGACGGAGGAATTGAAACAGCCGGGGTTGGGAATTCCTTTAGCCAGCAGGGACTGCCCGCTGCACGGGGCATCCGCCAGGATAAGATCGAAACAGCCGGGGGCCAGTTCCGCCCACTGGTCCGGGCGCAGGCGCTGGGTGTACAAATTGGTGAAGCCGCAGCGAAGCAGGTTATGGCGCAGGATGCCCAGGCGCTTCGGATGCACCTCATTGGAAACATGCTCCTGCGGAGATACCCGCGTCTGCGCCAGAATGCTTTTTCCTCCCGGAGCCGCGCACATGTCCAGGCAGCGTTCCGGACGAAACGGAAGATGCGCCAGAGGGGCTGTTTCCCAGACGGATGAGAGATCCAGGGGATAGTAATAGCCGCGTTCGTAGTCCGGCAGAGAGCCGGGTTTGGTTTCCGCCTCTCCCGGCGGGAGCGCCAGGATAGAGGGATGCCCCCATTCCTGCGGCGTGTTTTCTGCCGGCAGGGGCGGCCGGTAGCCTTCCGGAGCCTTCGGAGTGATGACCAGCGCGCTTCTGGAACGGTCCCCGGCCTGCATGGCGTCCAGAAAATCCCGTTCCTGTTCCGCCGTCAATTCCAGTTTGCAGGCGAGTTTGAGTATTTGGGAGGAAGACACGAGATCAGGGCCGGAATGTTTCTCCGAAGTGGGTGTTGAGAGCCAGATGGGCGGCCCCCAGGATACCCGCTTCCGTACCGAACTGGGCGGGAAGGATTTCAAGGTATTCCACCAGAGGGGCGGCGAGCTGGGCTTTCATGATTTCCTGAAGGGGCTGGAAAAGCAGGGTTCTGGCCTTGGCCACGCCCCCGCCGATGATGATGGCTTCCGGATTCAGGAGATAGCAGCAATTCATCAGGGCGCAGGAGAGTTTTACGGCCAGGTCCCGCCATACTTGTTCAGCCACTTCATCACCCGCCAACGCGGCCCGTTCCAAAGCGATGGGGTTGCAGTCCACAATGGCCTTGTCAATGCCGTGGCTGGCGTAAAGCGTGCGCGCATCCGCAGCTATTTCCCGGTTGCCCACGTAATCCTCCAGGGAGCCGCGGTTGCCGTAATGGCCCAGGCGCCCCCGGTAGTCGATGCTCGTCTGCCCCAGCTCCCCGGCGGAGCAGGTAGCTCCGCGCAGAAGTTCTCCGTTCACGATCAGGCCGCTGCCGACGCCGGTGCCGAGGGTCAGGCAGACCAGATGCCTTTTTCCTTTTCCGGCGCCCAGCTTCCATTCCGCATAAGCCATGCAGTTGGCGTCGTTTTCCACGTATACGGGCAGTCCGCAGGCCGCCTGGAGCATGTCCTTTACCGGAACGTTGTTCCAGCCGGGAACGTTGGTGAGCGTGTAAACGGTCCCCTGGTAAAAATTGACGAACCCCGGCATTCCCATGCCGATGGCCTGCACTTCCGGGTGGTTCAGCCGCAGCATATTCACGAACTGGGCTATGGCTTCAATCAGTTGATCGGGATTGCCGTATTCCTGAGTGGCTATCGAAGGAGCGTGGGCGATTACTTCCGCGCCCTTGACGACCCCCATTTTGATGGAGGTGCCTCCGAAGTCAATGCCGATGGAGGGAATGGTTGAAGCTGTCATATAATGCCAATATAGAATTTTACCGGGCATTGAAAAGGTTAAAAGAGGTATGTTTCCCCTAAAATCCCGACAGGGAAATAACGGGTATGGGAAGGGGAAAAATGACTTGTTTCACAGCTGAATTTTCTTGAATGAACATTTGGGCGTTTGTAATGTCTCATAGTCTAGTCAGCGGGGCTGGTTCCGCCCTCTGTTCGTGAAATATTGTCAACCTCAGCCCATAGAGATACCTCCTATGCCTACTCCCAAGAAAACCAATAGCAAGACCGTCGCCAAGGAAGTTCCGGCTCCCAAGAAAAAGACCTGCGGGAAGTCCGGTTGCAAGACCGCTGTAGACCTGGAGGCTCCCGCCAAGAAGAAGTGCTGCAGGAAAAAGGCGTCTGAACCGGAAAAAGTCGCCAGCCCCGCCAAGAGCAACGCCTCCGCCGCGGTTGAGGTGGAAAAAAAGCCGGCGCCGAAAACGGTCAAAAAAGCTCCGGTTAAAAAAATCGCTTCCGCTCCCGTTGCCCCGGTTCCGGCTCCCGCAAAAAATGAATTGACGGACGAACAGGCGGAAGCCATTGCCGCCGCCAAGGCGGAACTGGCCGCCAATCCTGAATGGGAGCCCTTCGTGCAGATGCAGCGCCAGCATCTGATGGACTTGCGCGACAGGGCTTTGGACAGCATGAGCGGCGTGGCCCGCGACACTCTCCGGAATCATCCGGAAGGCAGTGAGGCTTCCGGCTCCGGGGAGCACCAGGCGGATGCCGGCAGCGACGCCTATGACCGTGATTTTGCGCTCAGCCTGCTTTCCAAGGAGCAGGACGGCCTGTATGAAATCGAACAGGCGCTTGCCCGCATTGACAACGGAACATATGGCATCTGCGAAATGTCATACAAAGTCATTCCCATTCTGCGCCTGGAGGCCATCCCCTTTGCGCGGCTTACTGTGGAATGCCAGGCCCAGTGGGAAAAGGAAAAAGGCCAGAATGCCAGGTTCCGCCCCAGGGTGGCCCTGGGCTTTGCGGGAGGACAAAATGATGTAGATTTATCTGTTTCTCTTGACGATGACGAAGAATAGTGTATAAATCCTCCCCCGTAACACATTTTCATCATGCCAAGAGACATCATCATCCTCGAATGCACCGAGGCCAAAGCCGAAGGAAAGCCTACGTCCCGCTACGTCACCACGCGCAATAAAAAAAGCCTGCGTACTCCCGGCCGCCTGGAAAAGATTAAGTACAATCCTTTCCTGAAGCGTCGCACGCTTCATCGTGAAATGCGCTAACCGCGTTCGGCTTATCGATTATTTTCATTATTATGTCCACTGAACCCAAGACTGTAGAACGCCGTATTCGTTTCCGCACGTGCAATCGTCAGATGCCGCGCCGTCGTCTCGACATCCCGATGGATCAGGTCAACCTGCTCAACCCTGATTTCCTGTCCAAGTTCACCTCTGAAACCGGCAAAATTCTTCCCCGCCGTGTGACTGGGTTGTCCGCTAAAATGCACCGCAAGGTAACCCGTGAAATCAAGCGGGCCCGTTCCATCAACCTTCTGCCGTAACAAGCCCCAAGGAAAATCTCTTTCGGTAGAATTGTCTTTGCAGGCGGGAGTTTGTCCGGTAACAGGGCAGACTCCCGCTTTATTTCCACCCATCATTCTCTTTCCCCATGCAGGAACTGAAAGATACCCAGTCCGAGGCGGATACGCGCAATATTTCCATTGACCGGGTGGGCGTTAAAGGGCTGCGCTTCCCCATCCAGATACAGGACAAGCTCAACCGCATCCAGTCCACTGTGGCGACGGTTTCTCTGGCGGTGGATTTGCCGGAAGAATTCAAGGGCACCCATATGAGCCGTTTTGTGGAGGCGTTGCACCAGCATGGCCCCTTGCTGGATGTGCATACGGCCCTGGCTATTCCGCGGGAACTGCTTCGCCGCCTGTCCGCCCGCCGTTCCCATGTGGAAATGGAATTCCCGTTTTTCCGCTCCAAAAAGGCTCCTGTGACCGGAATTGAAGGGCTTATGGATTACGTCGTCCGCTTTGAGATGGAGGCGGAAGCGAACAACAAACTGGCTGATTTCAAACTGACAGTCATCGTCCCCGTGACGACGCTCTGCCCTTGCTCCAAAGCTATGAGTTCTTACGGAGCCCACAACCAGCGCGGGCTGGTCACTTATTCCGTGCGTTTCGCCTCCAGGCCTGTCTGGATTGAAGACCTGATTGACCTGGTGGAATCCTGCGCGAGCTGTTCCCTGTTCAGCGTGCTGAAAAGGCCGGATGAAAAATGGGTGACGGAAAAGGCTTACGAAAACCCTGTCTTTGTGGAAGACCTGGTGCGCAACGTGGCGTTGAAAACGCAGAGTCATTCCGCCTTCAGCTGGTACCGGGTGGAAGCGGAAAATTTTGAATCCATTCATAACCACCAGGCATACGCCGTCATTGAACGCGATCTGCGTTCCTGAACCATTTCCGCGCCGGATTTATGAACGATAACTGGTGGGCCATTGCCTCTCTCATCCTCTCCCTGGCTTTCACAGGGCTGGGATGGCGCCTGCTGGCTTCCGGACAACGGTTTTTATATGCCCATCTTTGGATGGCGTGCCTCTTTGTTCTCCAGACAGGGGCGCTATGCGTCAAAGCGTACCAGACGGGAATGTGCCCCATCCGCGGCGCTTCGGAGGTGCTTTTCTTTCTTTCCTGGAGCATCAACCTCTTTTATCTGATGCTGGGACGTGCTTACCGAATGTCCGTGCTTGGCATCTTTACGGCTCCGGCTATTGCCGTGCTGACGGCTCTCTCTCTGCTGATAGGCCGTGCCGGCGCGGACGTGCAGGGTACACATGACTTCTGGGTGACGGCGCACGTGGGCATAGCCATGATGTCCTACGGAGCCGGCGGCCTGGCTGCTGCTGCGGGAGCGGCGTTCTGCATGCAGAATGAATGTCTCAAAAGCCGCCGGATTCCCGGTACCTGCCGTATGCTTCCTCCCATCCGTACACTGGAAGCCAGCATGAAGCGCCTGATTCTTGTGGCATTCCTCCTTCTTCTGCTCGGGGAATGGCTCGGATGGCGGGGGCATCTCCCTATCAATGCAGCCAAGACCTCCATTGTCTCTCTTCTCACGGCAGGCTACAGCGTCCTGCTGTGGTTTATTTACCGCCGCGGCATGCCGGGACGTATGTTGGCGTGCTGTTGCGTGGTCCTCTTTATTGCATCCATGAGCATTTTCCTGGTAAGCTGATGAGAATGGTTTGTTTAGGCTTGAATCACCGGACCGCCCCTGTGGAAATACGGGAGCGGTTTGCCGTGCCGGCCCATAAGCTCCGGGAGGAGGGAAGGCGCATCCGCTCCCTTCCTGAAGTGGATCAGTGCGTTGTGCTTTCCACATGCAACCGCATGGAAATCTACTATTGGTCCAACGCTCCGGAAAATGCGCAGGAGCATATTCTGTCCCATTTCCTGGGAGACGGACGCGGGGAACTGGATATGGCTTCCTATTTTTACAGCCATCAGGGAGAAGAGGCTTTAGGGCATCTGTGTCGCGTGTTGAGCGGCCTGGATTCCATGGTGCTGGGGGAAACGGAAATCTTCGGCCAGGTAAAAACGGCCTACCAGACGGCTTTGGATGCCGGAGTAACTGCGGCCTGCGCCAACAAGACCTTTCAGAAAGCCTTCACGATCGGTAAAAAAGTGCGGACGGAAAGCCAGATTCATGCCGGGGCTACCTCCGTGGGGTCTGTGGCGGTGGAGCTGGCGGAACAAATTTTCGGAGACCTTTCCGGCACCCGCGTCCTTATTCTGGGGGCGGGCGAGATGAGCCGCGTTACGGGGCGCGCCCTGCATGCCCGGGGCGCTGAGGGCATTTATGTGGCCAACCGCTCTTTTGACCGTGCGGTGGAGCTGGCGGGCATGATCGGCGGCCAGGCTATCCGGTATGACGTGTGGGGAAACTATCTCAGGGATATTGACGTGGTGGTGGCCGCCACCGCTGCCCCCCACTGCATCATCACCCGGGAAACGCTGCTGCCTTTGCGCGCCTCCCGTAAATACCGCTCCCTCTTTTTGATTGATATTTCCGTGCCGCGCAACATCTCTCCGGACGTGGCGGATATTGAGGAAGTGTATCTCTACGATATTGACACCCTTACCCAGCTGGCGGATGAAGCCAAGCGCAGCCGGGAGCAGGAGGTCTCCCGGTGCGAGGCCATCATCCGTGACAGCATTTCCAGATATTTTCCGGATTCCGCTCTTTATGACCAGTAAAAATACCCTCATCATCGGCACCCGCGGGAGCGCCCTGGCCCTGGCCCAGGCGGACATGGTCCGTGCTGCCCTTTCCCTCCGTTACCCGGAACTGGACGTGCGCCGTGAAATCATCCATACCATCGGCGATCGCCGCACGGATGTCCCTCTGGCGGATGTGGCCCGCGTTTCCGGCATGGTGGACAAGGGAATCTTCATTAAGGAACTGGAAACCGCCCTCCGGTCTGGCCGCATTGACGTCGCGGTGCACAGCCTTAAGGATGTGCCGAGCGAGCTTGCTTCCGGCTTCACGCTGGCCGCCGTTCTGCCCCGTGCCGCCGTGGAGGATGTGCTCATTACGAAGGAACCGGACTGGAACGGTTCAGGAACACTGGCTACCGGAAGCGTGCGCCGCCGCCTGATGGCGCGTACGTACTGGGGCTCCGGCCTGAGATTTGAAAACCTGAGGGGGAATGTACCCACGCGTTTGGGAAAACTGGTGGAACAACCCGGTTGGGATGCCGTGATTCTGGCCAGGGCCGGTTTGGAGCGCCTGGGGCTGTACGCTCCGGAAACCCTTGTGGAGGGAAGAAAACTTTACATGCGTTCCCTGCCGGTGGAAGTTTTTATTCCTGCCGTGGGGCAGGGCATTGTTGGAATGGAATGCCGTTCCTCGGACAGGGAGACGGAGGAAATGCTGAAAGGAATCAATGATCCGGAAGCTTTTGCCTGTGCGCTGGCGGAACGGGCTTTCCTGGTGCGTCTGGGTGCGAACTGTTCTACGCCTGTGGGTGTTTACGCCCATCTGGATGGAGAGGAACTGGTTTTGCGGGCCGCGTATTATGCTCCGGGCAGGGAAGAGCCTTTCGCCGTTGTGGTGCGCGGAGACCGGAAAGCTCCTGAAGCGCTTGGCCTTCGGGCTTTTGAAGAATTGAGCCTGCGTTGATGGCAAAAGCCTGCCTCTTGTTCCGGGTACGGAGAAAGATAAAAAAAGGATCCGGACTCCGGTCCGGATCCTGAATCAGGCGGAAAACTCGCGGATATTAATGTTTTTCCTTGGAGCCTGAGCTTTTATCGCTCATAAACTGCCCGGTTGAAGCATTGCGTTTAACGCGCCGCCCGGTTTTGCTGGTGGTGGTCACAGAGCGTTTTTTGGAACTGCCCTTGTGACTTCCGCCCATGTGGGAACTGCTGGCCATGTTGTATTCACCTCCTTTCCATTTTCTTCGCTTATTCATGAACGAGAGAAGAAAGCCTGCCGTATCATAGGTTCCCGTGACAGCATTTGGATCTTGCGGATGGAGCTTGTGCAAAAGATGCTTCTGCTTATGAAGCGGACCGCTGCAGAAGGTAATCTCTCAAAGCCGCAGCTTCATTGTGCTCCGTATTTTTGGCGGAGTACAGCAGCGTAACCTTCCCTTTCCGCCCCAGCTGGAGCAGATGGGAGACGGCTTCTCCGTTCTCATCCAGCTCTTCGTCGTACTTTTTGCGGAATGCGTCCCATTTGACTGGATCATGGGCAAACCACTGGCGGAGCGCCGTGGATGGAGCGATGTTCTTCAGCCACTCGTCCCAGGAAGCTTTTTCCTTGGAAATGCCGCGGGGCCAGAGCCGGTCCACCAGAACGCGGTAGCCGTCTCCGGGGGCCGTTGGGTCATAAATTCGTTTGATGGTTATGTTCATGCAAAAAGATTTTGATAAAGGAATAGAGCCGGGAAAGTTTTTTTCTGTTGAGCCGCGTCGGGACATGCGTCTTACGGGGCCGCAAACAAAGGCGGTCCGCGGTTGGGGGAAAAGAAATAAACAATTCTGTTCCGGAGAGGCGTCCGCTTCCGGCGGAAGATAGCTGAAGCCGCTTAAAATTCCGGCGTAACGCCTGTACGGCCTTGCTGCGCCGACTGTCGGCTTTCCGTCTTTCTAGCTGCAGTCCGCTCTGTGTTCCGTGGACAAATAAGCTGACATGGAATCCGGTAAAAGAGAGACCGGACAAGACGGGGAAAACTGCTGTGTTCTTCTGTATGGAACGGTTTTCTTGAAAAAAGGGAGATAACGGTATCTGTTCATGGTTCCCTTTCGCCGGTTTACCGGAATGCTATTGCCGCCAGGAGGTGTCCGGGACCGCTCCGCGTGACTGAAGCGTCATGATGAGCATCTTGAGCTCATTGAGGCGCGAGTAGTGTTGTTTTCTGACTTCGGGGTCCAGAGCCCCGTAATACAGCCACTGATTTGTTTGAGCGGACATCAGGCGTTGGGCCGTCATGGCCATGGACAGGGAGCGTCCGGGGGACTGGGCCGCAATGGCCGTACTCCAGGAATACAGCATATTATTGTAAATGGTGGTCCAGGCGAACATGCGGTCATCAAACCTGCCGGGGCTCTCTACGTACGGGCGGAGCAGTTGTTCCGCTTCCGTAAGGCGTCCCTGGAGGATATAAAGGAGGCTTTTGGCCGCCGTCAGACCGTGGTTCCCGGGGCTCAGGAGTTCCGCTTTTTCTTCCTGATATTCCAATGCTTTGAGCTGAACCGGGCTTGGAAGGGGAGAACTCCCTGCGGCATGCAGAATGTTGCGCCGCACCAAATCCGGATCCAGACTGCGGGAGGCGGCCTCTTCCAGCATGGGCAGCCGTTTGCTGGAGGAAGCCGGAACGGCTTGAAGAGAGTTTTTCCAGACCGGAAAAGCCAGAAACGCATAACACAGGGCCAATATGGCCAGAAGCAGTGCGGCGGACGCTTGAAGCCAGCGTCCGGCCCGGCGCGAAGCTTTCACCCTGGAAAGAGGGGCTGTGCAGGTAATGCCGCCGCACAGGGCGCTGGCTCCAAGCAAGGCAGGGTTATGCCAGATGAATTCCCCATAGGCATGGAAAGCGGCGATGCACAATACGCAGAACGCCGCCGGCCCCAGGGGATTGGACCGTTGATGTTCTCCCGACAATTTCAGAACGCTCCGGAGCCCGGAAATGAGGAACAGAGCAAGCAGAGCCAGCATCAGCCCCAGCCCGGCATAACCGTAGTCGCAGGCGGCTTGCGCATATTCGTGGTGGGCGAAATTGGGGAGGTTGGCTCCGGAGAAAAACTCCGTGGAAAGATTGGTGAACATCCGGCTGCCGTGCCCGAACAGCGGAGACAGGTCCGCCAGCGCCCAGGCCAGTTTGGACAGGTCCAGCCGGTTGCCGAAGGAAAACGTATCCAGGAGGACTGCCAGCCTGCCTGCCCCGCGGGACAAATCCAGCACGGCATAGGACGTCCCCAGGAGGAGCAGGATAATAAACAGGATGGACGCCGTGTAAAATTTTCTGTTATTGCGGAAAACGCTGGAGGTATAAATAAAAAAGCACAGGGTAACGCCCGCCAGGGCGTTCGGGAAGGCGGAGCGGGAGCCGCACGTGAAGGACACGAGGATGAGCGCCACCCCCGTAAACAGGCGGATGCCCCATTTTCTGGCGGAAGCCATGCTGTATGCGCAAAGGAAAAAACCGGTGACGGACAGGAAATGAGCGGAAAAATTTTTGTATCCGAATAATCCGATATTGCGGATTTCCGAACCGAACAGGGAATAATCCGGTCTGAACCAGGAGGATTCCGTTCCGGTCATGTTCTGGTACCCCCACAACAGGGCATTCAGCAGCCCTAATGACGCAGCCAGTATGGGGAGAATGCTCTTTTCCCCGTTTCCGGCTCCGGCATACGTTCCCGCCGCGAACATGACGACGGCCGTGGCGATGAGGCCCAGATCCGCGATGCTCTCATAATAAAACCAGGGGGAAAACCATGCCCGGACAAGGAAATAACCGCCGCCCAGCCCCAGGGCCAGCCAGCCCGGCAGTCCGGGGCTGGGAATCTTGTATCCCCGGAGAATACAGAAGCAGAACAGCAGGAGAGCCGCCGCCAGAAAGCAGGCGGGAAGGAAAAGGGTGTGCCATTCCCCGCCTGCCGCCGTCGTTGCCAGGAAAATATAAAAAAGGGCCAGCAGAACCGCCAGCGCTTTTCCGGCGGCAGTTTCAGCAATGCGCGGAGCGGGAGCGGTACTGGGGGGAGAGGCAGGCATGGCTGGGATTTGTCTGAAAGGAGGCAGTATAAACGCGGGAAACTTCCTTGCCAAGAGCAAGCTCCCTGTTGTGTGCGGGAGGGGACGTCCGAATGACAGAGTACTTGTCGGTCAGGGTAAATTAACCCGCCGTTGGCTGCATATTTTCCGTTTGCCGCAAAATCTGGCAACGCTTCAGCCTGTTTTCCGGAAAGTAAAGTTCCTTATGCCTGTATGCCGAATTTGCGTTTAATCTCCGGGATGGAATAATTCACCAGCGTGGGCTTGCCGCCCGGGGTGCAGTACGGCACTTCGCAGGCAAGCAAATCCTTCAGGATGGCAGGGGCCCGGTGAGGGGAAATGCGCTCCCTCCAGGCGGATTTTCTGGCAAATTCCCCAATGAAGGTTTCATAAACCATACGTTTGGCATTCCGGCTGAATTCGGACTGGGTGAGACGGTCCACCAGCTCCAGGAGAAAAGCGCGTGCGTTTTCCAGTTCCAGCAGGGCTGGGATGGATTCTATTCTGATGGTATTCTGGCCAAAGGGCGTAACGGTCATGCCGGCCTGGTCAAAATGAGGGGCGAACTGCCGGATGACGGCAAAATCCCGCGGGTCCAGATCCAGCACCACCGGATCCAGAAGCTGCTGAGACGGCATGGGGGCTTCCCGGTGCGCGCGCAGCCGTTCAAAAATGATGCGTTCCCGGGCTGCTTTGGGATGCATCAAAACCAGGCCTTCCGGCGTTTCAAACAGGGCGAATTGTTGGCGGAGTGTGCCCAGATAGGAAAATCCAGCAGAGGCATCCCTTGCTAGAGCTGCGTTTTCATGGGCGTTTCGTGCCGTTTCTTCATCCTCCTGACGGTGAAAATCCAGTTTTCCCTGGGTGGCGGGAACCTGCTTCAGGGGAATGGCCCGGAGGGTGGGTGCAGGGACAGGCCCATGAGATTGTCTGACAGAGGAGGAAAACGGCGGTTGGGCGACGGAAGAAGCAGGGGCCGGTCTGGCGGTTGTTGGGAAAGCAGAACCGGGATTGGTGGAACGGGCGGGTATTTCCCCATGCGGCGCGGTGGTGGAAGGGGCAGGAAGAATTCTCTCCGGCTCTGGCGCGGCGGCAGCGTGAATTTCCTGCCGGGCGTGCTTTTGAAGGGTAGTGGCTATGGCTTCCACAATGGTATTGACCACGTCTGCGGAACGGCGGAATCTCACCTCCTTCTTGGCGGGATGCACATTGACGTCCACCAGAGCGGGCTCCACCTCCATATACAGAAAGAGCGCCGGATGCAGTCCGGTAGGGAAGCCTCCATAGCCGTCCCGAATGGCCCGGTTAATGAGCTGGTCCTCCACGGGACGCGTGTTCATAAAAACGTACTGCCCTTTTCTGGTGCGTCTGGCTTCGGAAAGAGGAAGCAGGAATCCCGTGATGGAAATGCCGGGACCGATGGTCGTTTCTATCGGAATCAGGGCCGCTGCTGTAGCGGCATCCGTCAGTGCGGAAATGCGGACGCGCAGATCCGCTGTGGCGGGAAGGTCGAAAACAAGCTGGTCATCCCGCTTATAGGCAAATCGTACTTGGGGATAAGCCAGGGCATGCAGGCGTATCTGATGCTCCACATGGGAGGCTTCCGTTTCTGCGGATTTGAGGAACTTGCGGCGCGCTGGAGTATTGTAAAACAAGTCGGCCACCTCAATGGCGGTGCCGGGAGAGACGCCTGAGCTTCTCGGTTCGTGCTCCAGGCCCCCGTCAATGCGTATTTCCCAGCCTTCCAGCTCCTGCTGCTGCCTGGTACAGAGTTTGAAGCGGGAAACGCTGGCAATGCTGGGCAGAGCCTCTCCGCGGAATCCCAGATGGGTGATTTCAAAAAGCTCCTCCAGGGAAGAAAGTTTGCTGGTGGCATGTCGTTTGGTGCATAGTTCGGCGTCTGCCCGTGACATGCCGCTGCCGTCGTCCGTCACCTTGATCATGCCCACGCCTCCGCGGCGTATCTCCACCCGCACGAATTTGGCGCCTGCATCCAAGCTGTTTTCCACCAGTTCCTTCACAACGGAGGCGGGGCGCTCCACTACTTCTCCTGCCGCCACTTGGCTGGCAAGAGTGGGAGACATGACGTGGATGGATAGCATGGCGATGACGGATTGGAAAAGACTGTTCCAAAAAGCGGAACCTCTAGCCGCCGGCGACGATGGAGACGATTTCCACCCGGTCGCCGGGAGAAACCGTCGCTTGGGAAAAATCCTGCGGCAGGAGCGCGGCCCCGTTGTGTTCCACAACGACGGGGTTGCCGTTCATGTTCAAAAGTTCCAGAAGCCGGGAGACGGAACAGGGTTCCGCCAGTTCGTACGGGGCTCCGTTCAGCATAATATCGTTCTGGGCTGCCATGACGGAAGCTACTGTACCACAACAGAAGAAAAAATCCAGAAACATCCCGTGGGGATGGCGTAAAAAAGATTCCGAATCAAGGCGGAAAGAAAACTGGCATCGCGTACGGGACTCGAACCCGTGTTGCCCGCGTGAAAGGCGGGAGTCCTGGACCGCTAGACGAACGCGACTTGAACCGGTTTTGACAACATCTTGGAGGCGGGAGCGGGAATCGAACCCGCGAATAACGATTTTGCAGACCGTCGCCTTACCACTTGGCTACCCCGCCGCTGATGTTGTGCGCGGATACTAGGGAAAAGAACCGCGGGTGTCAATCTCGTTTTTGGAAAAGATGCTTTGTTTTTTAAGTGAAGGGCTCTTTGGAGACAGCTTTTTCTTTGGCGGGACACCGTCCGTGCCTGTTTTTTGATCGTAAGATGAGAACAATAATGTTTCATCATTCCTTGAACTATCGAGAGCTTGCTCCCGGAGGGGTATACCAGGTGACAATTCCAGTTTGTCTGGATAATGTCGAGTTGGAAGATAGGAAACAATGTTCTTGTGAGCTGGAAACGCGCTCCTATAATCAATAGGGTAAGGATTGTTTCCTGGGGACTCTTCATGGGGTTTCCCGAATTGTGCTGTAATGAAAAAAATATCCCGGATATTAGGCCTTCTGGTCATCCTGTCCCTCCATGCTCCCGCATGGGGGGACAAGGCTGATAACGGAATTGAATGTTCCGTGGTGATGGAAAAGACCTCGTTTGATCCAAGAGCCGCTTTTCCGGATTTCAAGCTGGTGTTTGCCAACAAGGGAGAAAAGGCTGTGCGTCTTTTCAACGACTTCTATCCTCTCAAGGAACGCGGGCCGAATATCATCATCAAGATATGGAGTCAGGGAAACGGAAGGAAGGGAGAAAGGCCAACGGCATGGTATCTTCCCTCCTATCAAATGGAACGTGTCGCGGATCTTATGCGCTTTATTACCCTGAACCCCGGAGAAAAATATGAAGTGCCCGTCAAGGATGCATACCTGCTGCTGACCTATTTACAACCTCTGGCCAGCGGAAAAATATACGAACTGGAAGTACGTTTCCGGGACGGATATGGAGATCCGGGTACCCGGAGGGAGTATGTGGGGAAAAAGGATTTTATCGTCATGGATCAAACCTCCAGGTGAATTTGAAAAATTGATACGGCCCCATTCATGAAATATGAACGGGGCTTTTTTGTGGAGGAGGTCCGTTCCCCTGCTTTGGGATTTTAAACTATGGAGCTTGTGCGGAAGGGGCCTTAGGGGAGATTTTTGAATGCTGAAATAAACGATGATGGTAGCAGAGCAACTCATTTTTCCTGTAAATCCAGGAAAAGGACATTTCCGTAACAGGGACGGGGAAAGTTTCAGGAGCCGGTTGTGTCCGCCCGTGCAGTGGAAAGTCCGTTGTCAGACTGGCCGTGACTCAGCATTGATGCAAATGGTTCGTGCGCGTTTTTAACGGTTGGATAACAGTTGTTTCAACTCCGGAAGGCGAAAGTGCAGCGGAGGAAGTTCCTGCTCAAGCTCAGCTGACTTTTCTTTTCTCAGCATTTCCGCCCGTTTTTCCAGTTTTCGGGCTTCTGCCAGAATGTTGCGTATTTCCTGCCGGCCACGGCCGATGTGGGCGGCGGCCCTGACCGGGTCCGGAGTGAATCCCGGCCCTCCCTTAAGATATTTTTCAAAGTATTGCCGGTAGCGTTCCGCCAATTCTCTTCCTCTGGCAAAAAGCTTGCGGTCTTCTTCCACATAGGCCGTCACGGCGGGATCCACGTTTTTCGTGCTCAGGTCCGCCAGTTCTTCGTCCCTTTCCCGCAACAGGTCCGCCGCATCCCTGCTGCTTTATTCCAGGCCCGGAAGATTAGGGTTCTTTTTCAGTTTCAGGAGGCGCTGCACCAGTGCGTTGCTTTTTTCCGAGTATTCCGTATTGATATCCGCCGCCTTTTTCCAGTAGGAGACGGTAGGATCACCGCAGGAGGCCATCAGGAACGCGGCCAGCATGGGGAGTATGCGCCGCAGGAAAGCAGAGGCATTCATTTATCTTTTGTAGCATGCCCCCGGCGGGAATCAAGGGTGTTTTCCGTTTCCTCTGTGGCTGTTCGCGTTGAAAAGCGGTGAAGCTTAATTGATTTCAATTCCTGAGTTTTTCTTTTCCACCGGAGGGGGCATTTCCACCACGCCGCTGCTGTTTCCGGAGTTCAGCAAAATTTCCACTTCCAGAGGCAGGGTCGTATCCGCCAGCAGCCCTTCCGGGATGGAGATGCCTATGGGAGCGGAGCTTTTGCCGGGCAGTACTTCCTGGGGGGAAATGATGTCCAGAATGAGGCGTCCATGTTGGAGAATATTGATTTTACTGATGGAAAAGGCGTCCTTCAGGCTTGTGTTGTGCAGAGTAACGCCTTTGAGCTGGGACGGGGCGAACGGACCAGGAATAGTGAAGCGCAGGATGGTTGCTTTTTCTCCAGCAAGCGGAAGGGGAAGCCAGTACGCCGCGATAGGCGCGTTGGGGTTCAGGCTGTCCGTGGAGTAGGAGGAGCCGTTGAGGCGTTCCATCATCAGGCTGGAAAGTTCCGGGGAGGCGGGGACGCCCCAGCCCTGGGAGTACATGAGGGAAAGCAGGTACAGGGCCTCCTGGTCCCGGTATTGGACCGCCATTCTCAGGAAACGCGCTGCCTGGGCGTAATCCCGGGAGGCAAGGGGAGGCTGCTGGGGAAGGCGGGGAAAATAGGAGGGGATGTCCATGAGCAGGATTCCCAGCTCCTTCATGGCTTCATAGCACCCTCCCGTGGCGGAACGGTAAAGCCATTCCACGCCTTCTTCCGGCCTGGAGCCGCCGGTACAGTCCGGAGACATGAGGATTTTTCCCAGTGCCTGCTGGGCTACCGGATAGCCGGCTTTGGAAAGTTGCTCCAGGGCCGGCAGGATGCCCGGCATGGAACTTGCCTGGTCGAGAATATTTCTGTTCTCCGGGGAGGGCGCAGCGATTGCTGCCACAAGTTTTTTGTAGGCAGGATCATTCAGCAGGGCCGGTTCCGGCACGGGAGGCGCGGCAATGAAACGGATTTTCGGGAAGGCTTCCTCCGTGCGTTTCGTCTCGTTTTTGAAACATGCCATTTGCATGGGAACGGCCTGGTGGGCGGCATTTTCAAAGGAGTACGTGTAGGTGCGGTCCGTGAACAGTTCCGGAAGTGCAGGAAAGAAAAAGGTGGAGGTGGATTGCCCCGGCACTGTGAAGGAGGGAACGGCATTGACGGAACGGTCCACCAGAACGCCGTTGGAGTCCCGAATGGTGAGGTATAGTTTTTCCCCGTTTGCGGCCGGAGAAATGATTTGGAGATAAACGCAGGAGATGCGCAGTTTTTCCGGCAGGATGGGAGGAAGCCCGGAACGGGTCAGGATGGTGTCGTCAAGGCGCAAACGGAACTCCGTCAGCGTCCGCGGTTCCAGCGCCGCATCTTCCGTTATTTTGAGTTCCGGAATGCGGATGGATGCCAGATCCCGTGGCGGCGGTTTCAGTTCTCCCTCGTTGGAGTTTGCCGCGGGCTGCTGGATGGCTACCTTGATGGTATTGATGGTGGTGCCCATAGGGGCTTTTTTCATGTAGTCCAGCAGATAAAATGCTCCCGCCCCCAGCAGGATGGTGCACGCGCTGCCCACCAGCAGGGACATCATGTGGCGGTTACGACGAAGAGCGCGTGCGGACTGCCTGTGCGAAGCGGAATGAAGGCCGTCCGTTCCGGTTGCGGCCTTCCTGCTGCTGATGTTTTGCCCGGCGCCGGGAGTTGGCGTTCCTTCCGGATGGGCATGGCGAAGGTCTGCCGGGGGGACTTGAATAGTGGCGGATGATTCCTCCCCTGAAATGGCGCAAATATCCTGAATCCATTCGCGGGCGGTCTGGTAACGGCAATTGATCTGGGGCGCCAGCGCCTTGTCTAGAGAGAGCAGGAACTGCCGTGAGTAATAGCGGGTGAGCACGGGATCGCTGTGCAGCGGCGGCATTTCGTCTTCCGCCAGGCGCGCTTCCGCCCGGTCCGGCGGGTGTCCTGTAAGCAGGGCGTAAAAGGTGGCTCCTACGGAATAGAGGTCGCTCCAGGGGCCGATATTCGCTTTGCCCAGCGCCTGTTCCGGGGAGGAATACCCCTGGGTGGTCAAGACGGTAGCAGAATGAAGTTTCAGGGCATGCCGTGCCGCTCCGAAGTCAATCAGCACGGGCGTGCCTTCCTCCGTCAGCAGGATATTGCCGGGTTTGATGTCCCGGTGGTAAATGTGCCGGGAATGGAGATAGTCCAGAATCCGGAGCAGGCGCGTCAGCAACCCCTTGAGTTCGTCTTCCGTATACCGGTGCCCGGTGCTGTGGAGCTTTTCCCCCAGATAATCCAGGGAGAGGCCGGTAATGTGCTCCATGGCGAAGTAGGCTGTGCCGTTGGCTTCAAAGACGGAAAGGATTCTGACGATGCCGGGGTTGTTGAGCTCCGCCAGCGTCTGAGCCTCGCTCAGAAAGCTTTTCAGAGCCCAGGTGTAATTTTCCAGATCGTGTTCATTATTAGGCTGGATATGCCCGGTCAGAGGGTCCCTATAGGAGTATCTTGAAGGGAAGTTTTCCTTGATAACCACGTTGCGGTTCAGGAACAGATCCTTCGCCAGGTACGTGATGCCAAAACCTCCGCTGCCCAGGACGCGGATGATTTCATATTGTTCCAGGCGCGTGCCGGGAGCCAGCTCCCGCTGGTAAACGAAAAAGGCCCCTTTTTCTTCCGCGTGGGGGAGAGGAGGACGTCCGGGCAGAATCTGTTCCAGGCCTGTCGTCGGAGCGGGAGGCGGGACTTGCCCTGTCTCCCGGGGCTGGTCGTCTGGCTGGCCTTCTTCTGCTGGCATGAGGGGGGGAAAGTTCCTGAAACGGAGCTGAGGCATTCTTATATGCCGCGGAAGCCAAGTCAAGGGGAATGCCTGTTTTCCTCCGTCTCCGGGGGAGGCCGGTGTTGAATAGATTTCCCTGACGTTAAATGGACGCAACAAACCCGGAAGGCAAGATGAAGGAGGAAGTTTTCAGAGGCGCCTTTCTGCCTGTTCTTTTCACAGGGGGGGGGCGGCATTCCGGGAAACTTGTTCCTCCAAATGCTCAGGATTTGTGGCGTTTGATGAATTCCCGGGCTGCTTTCAGATAGGCGTCCGCCGCCGCGCCGGAAGGATCGTGTTCAAAAATGGTGTGGCCGAAACTGGGCGCCTCCCCCAGCCGGATGGATCGGGGGATAACCGTTTTGTACAGCATCCGGGGCAGATGCCGTTCCACCTGGTCGATGACCTGGCGGGAAAGGTTAGTGCGGCCGTCATACATGGTCATGAGTACTCCTTCATGCCGAATGCGGGGATTGGCGCCGCTGGCGCAGATTTGCGCCGTCACGTGCAGAATCTTGGCCAGCCCTTCCAACCCGAACCATTCGCATTGGAGGGGAGTCAGCACTTCGTCGCAGGCGGCCAGGGCGGAGGTCATTAAAACGCCCAGGGAAGGAGGCGTGTCCATGATGCAGTAATCATAGGCGTCCGACTCCCTCAGGGGGGCGAGCGTTTCCCGGAGGCGGGTCAGATGGTTGCCGGAACGGGCCAATTCTATTTCCACGCCGGCCAGATCCATGGTGGAGGGGATGATATCCAGCCGTTTCCTGCCGGAAGGCAGGATGCACTCTTCCGCCGGGATTTGGCCGAGCAGCGCCGGATACAGGCTGGGCACGTCTTTTCCGTCAATGCCCATGCCGCTGGTGGCATTGGCCTGCGGGTCCAGGTCAATGACAAGGATTTTCTTTTTCAGCTGAGCCAGGGCGGCAGCCATGTTGATAGCCGTAGTGGTTTTTCCCACTCCCCCCTTCTGGTTGGCGATAGCGATGATTTTCATTCAGGAAAAGGATGCGGAAAAATGGTAGCATAACGGGAGGCCCTTTCAATCATTTTCCCGGAGATCCGGAAGCCCTCGTCAGGCCTCAGTTTTTTTCCCTTGGGGAACGGTGTGTTCAGGGTGGGGAGTGCGGGGGAACCCGCTGCCGCAGATAAGGCGTCAGGGAGCTGTTGGAGTGGCGGGGCGCTCGGAAGACAGGATAAGACGGAAGCCCAGCGCGTTATCCCTCGTATTTTCCGGCAGGGGAGTGCGGATGGAAGTGGTGAGCTGTTTGGGGCGGAAGGACAGGTAGCTGCCTCCGCGGGCGACACCGTAGTTGCGGATGGGGAGGGATTCCGGCCCCCCGTAAGAATCGTCTACCCATTCCATGACGTTTCCCTCCAGGTCGTACAGGCCCAGGTGGTTGGGCGGGAAGGTTTTTACGGGGGCCGTGTACGGCTGTCCGTCGTTATATCCTACGATAACGCGGGAGGACGGCAGGTAAATCAGGGCGGACTGGTCCGCAAAATTTCCCGTTTTATCCGGCGGCGGCCATGAATACCCCCACGGGAAAGCTTCCCGGGAGTTTTCATGAGGCAGCGTCTTTTCATAGGGGGAGGCTCCCTGTTCATCCGTCAGGCGCACCCAGGAACTCCATTCCTCATCCTTGGGAAGACGGTAGGAGTCGTTCTGGTCAATCAGGCCCAGGGTCCGCTCCTTGTTGGTAAGCCATCTGGCGAAGGCGCGCGCATCCTGTCTGCTGACGTTTACCACCGGGTGATCCTCTCCCTGTGGAAAGCCGGGCCGGTCCGGAGCTTTCCTTCCGGTAGCTTTCAGGAATTCCTGAAAGTCCTTTACGCGCACCTCGTGGGTCATGACCAGAGCATTTCCTCCCACAGGGACCAGTTTGATGCCCAGGCTATTGGTCCAGGGCGATCCGAAGACGACGGATTTGTCCGGCTCCAACTGAAGGGAAAGGTATAAGTCCTGCGGGTCCAGCCCCCTGCGGCGCATGGTGGCATGCCCCGGCAGTTTGATTTCAATGACGTAGGGAACCTGGTTGACGTATTCTTCAATGGGGGTGCGCCCGATGAGCCTGTTATTGAAAAAAACGCTGGCTCCCGGCGGGTTGGTGGTGACGGTAATGGGCACCTGGAACACGCGGGTGACGTTCAGAACGTAGGCGTTGTGGTTTCCCGTGCTGCCGGAAGCCTGCGGAAGCGGGTCCGCGTTGATGGAGAATTCCTTGCCCAGCAGCCCCTCCCGCTCGCATTTCTTGTTCAGCCACGCCAGGTAGGCCGTAATGCCGTCCTGCGTGAGCAGGGCCACATCCTTCTCCGGATGCCCCGGTTCCGTCTGTTCCCTTTTCATCTGGAAATTCCCCTTCTGGCGGTCCTCCTTCAGAAATTTGTTGAACAGGGCGGCGGTAAGGGGACTTTGCGCCACATGGCGCGTTTCTGCGGGGAGGTAGGTAACACCCTCCGTATCCTTCCAGGGCCGACTGTCCGTAGGGGGATGGTACTCCTTCAGCACGCCGCCCAGGGCCAGCGTGGATCCTCCATTGACGGTTCCCGCCTCCTCCTTGTCCGCAAACCCCGATTTCTTGATGGTATAGGCCACCGGAGAGCCGGAAGGCAGCTCAATAGGGCCGTAGGGAGTTTCATCCAGATAGTTGCCGTCCGCGTCATATACGGACGCTCCCGCCGGTGAGCTGGTCACCAGCACGTACCCTGTCCGGGATTCTTCTTCCGGAGCGGATGGGTGGATATCCGGATGAATATCCGCGGCAGGTCCCTCCGGCGGGTTCTGGCTGTTGTTGAGCCATAAAGCCCCCCAGTAGGCAGTCAGGGCTCCTGCGACGGCTGCGGCCAGAAGCTGGAGGGCCCGTCTGAGTTTGCGGCGTTTCTTTTTCTTCTGAAGACGAAAACGGGACGGCACTTCATACCCCCGGAGAGCGTCTATTTTTTCCGCCAGCTCCTCTGCGGAATCAATGGAGCATTCCTCAATGCGGGGTTCCGCCGCCTGGCAAATGATGGTGTTGAAGGCCTGCCACTTCTTGCGTACGGTGCCTTCCGGCAGCTCATCCGGGAGTTCGGGAAAATCCATGCGGTCCTTCCCCGTGCTGATTTCATACAGAACCTTGGCCAGCGCGTAAACGTCCGCCCGCCGGGTGCCGGGGCCGTCGGGGGGGATGAATCCCTCCGTTCCTACAAAGCTGCGCTGGTCCAGATGGGCCACCAGGCCTATGTCCGCCAGTTTGGGGCGTCCGTTGACAAAGATGACGTTCGCCGGCTTGATGTCCCGGTGCGTCAGGTTCTTGCTGTGCAGGTACAGCAGGGCGTGGGCCAGCTGGCTGCCTACCTCCAGGCAATAGTCCAGGGGCAGAGGCTTGTTGCCGGAAAACTTCTTGTCCGTCTGAAGCGTACGCGGAATATATTCGTCTGGTGCAATATGGACTCCGGTGCGGGCGTCGTCGCCCAGTTCCATGACGTAATAATAAAACGGGGAATCCTGGTCATGCCTTCCTACATGCAGGATATGGACCAGCCCCGGATGGTTGCGGGCGATGGGTTCATACTGGAGAATGCCCTCAAATTCCCGGTTGAAAGAGCGCTCGTCTTCAAAATCCTCCCTCCAGACTATTTTTACGGCGCGCCATGCGCCGGTCAGGGATTTTGCCAGCCATACTTCTCCATACGCGCCGCTCCCTATCTGGCGCACAACTTCATGGTCTGGAATGGAAGGAGTGGGACGCACCACCCGCTTGACGGGAAGCGTCGGCAGATTGCCGCCGGGAATGGGTGATGCGTCCGAAGCCATGGAAAGCGCGGGAATCAGGAAATAACTCCCAGGTTTTTGCCTACCTTGCAGAAAGCTTCAATCGCCTTGTCCAGCTGTTCGCGGGTATGGGCCGCGGAAATCTGCGTGCGGATGCGGGCCTGTCCCTTGGGCACGACGGGATAGAAGAAGCCGACGGCGTACACTCCTTCATCCAGGAGCTGGGCGGAGAATTTCTGGGACAGGACGGCATCCCCCAGCATGACCGGGGAAATGGGGTGGTCCTTGCCGCCGATGGTGAAGCCGGCTCCCGTCATGGCGTCACGGAAATACTTGGTATTGGCTTCTACGCGGTCGCGCGCTTCCGTGGATTGTTCAAGCAGGTCCAGCACTTTGATGGAAGCGGCTACGATAGCCGGAGCCACGCTGTTGGAGAACAGGTACGGGCGCGCCTTCTGGCGCAGGACGTCCACCACTTCCTTCGGGCCGGAGACGTAGCCGCCGGAGGCGCCTCCCAGTGCTTTGCCCAGGGTGCCGGTGGTGATGTCTATACGGCCGAACAAACCGCGGTATTCATGCGTGCCGCGGCCCCTTTCGCCCAGGAACCCCGTAGCGTGGCAGTCGTCAAAGTGGACAATGGCATTGTATTTGGCAGCCAGCTCGTGAATCTTGTCCAGCTGGGCAATGATGCCGTCCATGGAAAAGACGCCGTCCGTGGAAATCAGCTTCACGCGCGCTCCGGCGGCGTCCGCTTCCTGAAGCTTGGCTTCCAGGTCTGCCATGTCGTTGTTGGCATAGCGGAAGCGCTTGGCTTTGCAGAGGCGCACGCCGTCAATAATGGAAGCGTGGTTCAGGGAGTCGGAAATGATAGCGTCATCCGCAGTCAGGAGGCCTTCAAACAGCCCGCCGTTGGCGTCAAAGCAGGAGGGAAACAGAATTGTGTCTTCCGTGCCGAGAAATTGGGTGAGGCGTTCTTCCAATTGGCGGTGCAGGGTCTGCGTGCCGCAGATAAAACGCACGGACGCCATGCCGAAACCCCACTGGTCGATGGCCTTCTTGGCGGCTTCCATCACTTCCGGATTATTGGCCAGGCCCAGATAATTATTGGCGCACATGTTGATGACGGAGCGACCGTCCTTCAGCGTCACCTGGGAGTACTGCTGGGAAGCGATAAAGCGTTCTTCCTTGTAAAGTCCTTCCGCGCGCAGTCCGTCCAGGGTGGAAGTGAGAATGTTTTTGAATTCGGGGGTATACATGTTGAATAATGGAATATGAATTGAAATAGTCAGCAAGTGAACGATCAAGGATCACACGGTTGCTCCCGCATCATTATCATAACGGAGGCGGGAGGAAAAGCTTAAAGAATACGGCCTGATGCCCGGAAGCGGGAGCCGTCCTTTTCCCGTGCAAAGTAACAAAGCGGCCAGGGCGTAGGCATTCGCGCATTTGACTGAAAAAGAAAACAAAACATCGGGAAAATCATCATTTCCCGGAGACCGGGCCAAAAAGAAAGGCTCCCGCCTGTTTACGGAATACGGAAAAGGAATTTGATGTACCAAATGATATTCGGACACGCTTGGAAAAAATAAAGGCCGGAGCTGATTTACTGCCTTGAACCACCATTCCCGGTCCCGGGTATGACCCCTTCTCCCGTTTTTTCACGGAGCGCGGATTGATCTGAATTCCAGCCCTTCGCATGAACCCCAATCCGGAACCGGTTTCCGGCAGGAAGAGCCCTCGCTTTTCTGGGCGGCGGCATCGGAAAGAGGTGGCCGGAATAATTCCTATGATGCGTTTCAGGATATCTGAAGGGAAGAATAAAAAATGCAGCATTCCCCGTCCGGCTTAAAGGGAAGAGTCCGCAACTTGGGAGTCCTTGCCGGTTTAATCCCCGGTTTTCAGGGAAAATTCCAGAATCCGGTCCCCCTCGAACGTGAAAAACGCCTCAAACCGTTTCCCGTCCAACATGGCTGGCAGCCAGAACCGGTCATCCTGCCACATGAGATCATAGGGAATCCTGTCCACCGGACACCAGAAAGGCTCCGCCTCGGGGGTTTCCGTGGGAGCGCCTGTAAAAGACGACGCCATAAACACGTGGCAGCGGATTTCCGGAATGGTGCCGCAGACAAAGGAAAAATTCAGCACGCCCATTTCCCGGGCATCCTCAATGTCAATGTGAAGTTCTTCCCGTACTTCCCGCAAAACGCATTGCAGGGCCGTTTCCCCCGGTTCAAACTTTCCGCCGGGGCCGTTCACCTTGCCCGCGCCAATTCCCCTCTTTTTGCGTATCAGGAGAATCCTTCCTTCCTGCACCACAAACATCAACGTGGCGAGAATATCGGGGGTCCACTGTGCGGGCCATTGAAAGCCGCGGCTTTTTTCTTGCATGGACGCATATTACAGGATGAGAAGGGAATCATGAAGAAAAATGCGGAGTACTGTAACCTCCATACATGCTTGAACAGGGCTAAATTCTCTTCAAGAAGCCTGAAATGCCTTGAAAATGCGTGCTTGTTGCGGAGGAATGGGAGTCCTGCGTTCCGTGTCTGCCTCATGCAGGATTGTTTTTGCCGTCTCATCTTCATGGGCATTTCCTGAGTAGAGGGCGTTAGGGATATATGCCTGACTTGTTCACATTTGGGTTTCCCTTCAATCTTCGAAACTTCTGCAAGGAGGGATAAAAGGGAAAACTCCTTTTCCGCCATGACTGGAATGAATCTCTTTTTCCTTTTCCCGCCAGGGCGCCGCGTTCTATGCTTGGCCATCTCTCCCGGTTTACTATTTCGCCGGAAGGTTCACTTCCAACATTTGAAAAAGTATGTATGACGTCGTAGCTCTCGGAGAATTGCTGATAGACTTCACCCTCTGCGGGATAAATGACCGGGAGCTGCCCGTTTACCAGGCCAATCCGGGGGGAGCGCCCTGCAACGTCCTGTCCATGCTGTCCAGGCTTGGGCGCAAAACCTCCTTTATCGGCAAAGTGGGTCACGACATGTTCGGGAAAATGCTTCGCCGCACGCTTCAGGAAGAAGGCATCGGAGATTCGGGGCTCGTTTCATCCCGGGAAGTCAATACGACGTTGGCTTTCGTTCAGATTGACGAACGCGGAGACCGTGAATTTTCCTTTTACCGCAATCCCGGCGCCGATATGAAGCTGACTGCAGAAGAAGTGAACCTTGAATTGGTGGAACACGCGCGCGTCTTCCATTTCGGGACGATTTCCATGACGCATGATGATGTTCGGAGGGCCACCAGGCATGCCGTCAGCCATGTCCGGGAAAAAGGGGGGCTCATCTCTTTTGACCCCAATCTCCGGCCGCCCCTGTGGCCCGATATGGAACTGGCCCGGGAACAAATGCTCTACGGATGCGGGGCATGCAGCGTCATGAAAATAGAAATGGAGGAACTTCTCTTTCTCACCGGCTGCGCCTCCATGGAAGAAGGGTTGACGGTTTTGCAGAGGGAATTCGACAATTTGCGCCTTATTCTGGTGACGGGAGGCAGAAAAGGAAGCTGGGCTGCCTATGAAAGCAAACTTATTCACCAGCCTACGTACTTGAACGTCAAGACTATTGACACAACAGGAGCCGGAGACGCCTTTTTGGGATGCTGCCTGGACCGGATTCTGGAAACCGGGCTGGAAAACCTGACGGAAGGTCAGTTGGCGGACATGCTTTTATTCGCCAATGCCGCCGCTTCCATTGTGACGACACGCAAGGGAGCCATCCGTTCCATGCCGACCCGTGAAGAAGCCATGGCCCTGATGGCGGAAGGTTTTTAACGAATGCCGTAAGGGCCAATCCGTTGCTGATTACGTCCGGATTGTTTCGGCAAGTAAGATGTTGGAGGATTTTTTGTCTGAATGCTGGACACAGCTTCGTATGAAAAGCCGTGTGAGCGTGTTGCAGGAAAGAATTTTGTTTAAAGGCGTTCCTTCCGAACGAGGTATGAGGTCAGCATGGTTAGTATCTTACTGAAAAGAGCATCAAGGGGGGGCTTGTTATCGTAGGAGAAATCAATCCTGTGACAGTTATGGAAATAGCTGTTGAGAAGGGAGCTGCATCTATTCTGATGCCAATTTCATGTCGGAGGCAACTATTTGAGAAAAGAAAATTTGATCAACAGGAAGATAGAAAATGAGGAGCTTGGCATAGCCGCCTTAATGCTGGATGTTATTCTTACCAGCACAGGGATGCATGGAGTTCTGTCCAGAGATGATTCTAAGAATCATTTTTGTGTACGATAAGGAAGCGAATTTGCTAAAGTCTTTGACGATAATATTGATTGGTGAATCTACTCTATTCTTCTATTTGTCGATTACAGGCTTGTTGAATAAGCTCCATAATGGGTTCAAGGTGGGAAGAATCTTTCATCATTATTTCTACTTCTCCATTGCCCCAGCGGCCCAGCCCTTTGACATTTCGGCAAATCCCCTCCGAGTCAATTATTTCATTGAACGGAATATTGAGTGAAAGCCTCAGAGATCGTTTTTGGGGAACTATATCGACAAAATTTGTTTGTACTTTATACGCAATATAAAGCTTGAGAAAAACTTCCCGAACAGAAGGATCGAGATTAAGAATTCTCTTTCGTAAAATATGAAACAGTTCCAGCATGGCAGGGCTCCAGTCATAGGTGTCCATGCTATAAATCGAAGGTGCCGGTGCTGATTTTTTCTTATAGGTATCAACAACTTCCTGAGGAAGCACTGGCCGCATCCAGATTTGACAGGCTTTCCGTGCCAGGGCTTGTGCCCGTTCCTCAATTTGTTCCGTACCCCATTTGTCTGCTTGACGAGGATACTCATTAAGACGAAGGGGGGAATCATTGAATCCGCCGGGGATCGTTTTCTTTTCACTGAAAGAGCGATTACTCAATTCGGAGTTATATGCTGTCAGCGTCAGATTACCCAGATTATGAAGGTATTTCTCATGTACATCCTGCCACCGTTCTCCTAACATGGATTGCCATTCCGAGGAAAGATTGGCGCTCTGGGGCATGATGTGTTCAATCGTATAGTCCCCGATGCTGATGCGTTCTTTTCTGTCCTTGTTTTCAAGCATGGACAACAGGTAATTACGTCTCGGGAAATTGTAGACATCCTTCGACAGCAATGCGTCCATGAATTCCCTGTCGGTAGGAAAGCGTTTATAATTATCCGCCGAAATCAGAGCCGCATCCAGGCTCTCCATATACTTCGCAGGATTGATTTGGCGATACAACAACATGAACGTTTTATTCAGGCTGTTTGTAGGGATTCCGCATACGGCGCGTCGAAAGACATAACTTTCCACCCGGCATACGATAGCGAGAAATTCATCAGCAGATATGATTTGGTGAACATAATCCCGATAGGCGGGAAGCAGAAAAGGATAACAGACATCCACTTTCAATTGGGATAAACGCATGAAAGCTTCATTTAGATTTTTATCCGCCTCCTTATGAAGGGTCATCTTACTGTAATAAGATGAAAATTCGAAAATATCCGCTACAATCTCCTCAATGCTTTGCCCACAGGTATCGACAAAATGCTTGAATGCCTCGTACACTCCATCCTTGCGAGGAATTTCTGTTTGCTTGATGGTCAGGTAATCGCGCATGAAGCTGTTGAACAGTAATTCATATTCGTTTCCATAGCTTTGTTCCATCGGAAACCAATACTTCTGATACAGTCTGGTTTGTTGCTCAACTGGCAGTCTCATCAGGACATAATTACGAATAAGATCCGTCTGGGACAAAGCCAACCCCGTACTGTTCATGCTCTCAAAAATCAACTGAGGATCATCTTTATCCCGTTCAAGAGCGACATCCACAACGAACAACCTCATCATTCCATCATAGATATCCGTGACGTTTTCCCGTGTTATTTTCCCACAGAAAAATTCATAATTTTCTACGATTCTGCCAGGGACATGTTCTGGCAGCGGAGTTCCATCCATCAAGGAACAAAAGGCGGTTCTGTCTCCCTGGGTCAGTAGCAACTTGAAGCGTTTTTCCCCTGTTTCTTCATTGTTAAGAAGGTAGTAATTCCTTAATTTCGTAGGAGTCGTGTCGATTTTTAAATCGGAATGCTTCTCCAAAAATTCAGCTACGGCAAGAACCAGCAATGAAACCGTTGTCAAACGTTGCTGTCCATCAATGACAAGTAATTCCGGTACATCGCAAATAGTCGTAATACTATGTTGAAAATGAACGACAGAGCCGATAAAGTGACCATTGACGGAATCATCCTTGCTGATTCTCAAGATATCCTGAAGCAGTTGCTGGCATTGTGCAATGGACCAGCAGTAGGTTCTCTGGTAAATAGGGATAACAAACTGCCTGGGGCCTTTTAAAAGCGACAAGAGATTTTCGGCATTGGCCTTCATGGAGAGCAGTCTTGCATAAAAATGAATCTTGCTCAAGAATACTCGTTGAATGAAGATTGGAAGCTTCCTGTCTTTTTACCTCGTTAATTTGAAAGATTTATTATTCTGAACCGGAGAACCCAAATCCGTCTTATCTGAAATGGCGGGATTGCGGGGAGTGCCGTCCGGATAGGAGATTTTGTAAATGCCGACTTTCTGTGCCTTTTTCTCCAAAGCGTGGGTGACGTTGTTGGGAAGCGGCGTTGATGCGGAGGCGGCTTTCGCGGAGGTAGGGAATGCCGTGTGTTCCTATCGGGGGAACGTCCACCAATAAGGAAAACAACAATGAAAAACAGACCATCCCTCACCGAAGAGGAGAATCATAAAAACAAGAAGACGCAGGACAATTGTTTCGGAAGAACTGCCGAACACTATCATGATGAACTTATCTGGTGTAAGAGGCATTCTGTCCCCTTGGGGACATTTCCTCCAGTTCTTTGCGAGATATGCTCGGAGGACTGGCGCTCCCTCCGCGGGCCGGCCGTGGTCATAAAAATCGTTTTCGTATCTTGCTGTTTCAAGAAAGAAAAAACCGCAAGAGCTGAAAATCAGCAACTTGCGGTATGAAAGAGGATGGTGCTCGGGAGGGGACTCGAACCCCTACGGTTTATCACCACTAGATCCTTAGTCTAGCGCGTCTACCAATTCCGCCACCTGAGCATGGAGGCCTTAAGGCGGGAAGTTTTTAGCGCAGAGAAATGAAAATATCAAGCTTTTTCTTCTTTTTTATCTTTCCGGGGCCCGTTTTTGCGGAAAGGTTGTTCTTACCGGACCGGGAGGGTGGTTGTCGCGGGCATGATAGCAGGGCGCAGAGTAACGGCTCCGGTATCATATTTTTCCGAGGGTTTGAAGAGCCAGCCGGGGCTGGTGTTAGCCACTTCAAACCTGGTCGGTTTGAAGATGGGCAGCCTCAGATTGGAATTGGGTTCGTAACCGTATTTGCCCGTGTATTTGCCGTATACCCTGTATTCATAGTTATTGTCGTAGGCGTAGCGCGGATTCCCGGTGTATTCCGGCAGGCGGTCCGGGTTACGGCAGACGCTCTCATCCATAATGACGAGCTGGGCCGTTCTCCAAGTCTGGCCCGGCTGGCGCAGGTATCCCCAGAAACGCGTTGCCGGTACATGGTAACGGCGACCGACAAAGTAGTTTCCCCTGGGTTCGCGGGCTATTTCCGCATTGCGGGCGTTGATGCCGGCAATGTCTTTTTCCAGGGTGTTGCACTGGGTCAATGCGGGAAAGAGGGCGGCCCCCAGCAGGGAAAGCAGAAGTTTGTTCATGATGACGATGGTGTTTTTTTCTTATTGAAGAGCATTTGAATGGCGGCGGAAGCCGCAAAGAAGCCAAAGGTTCCCGTGATATGGGTGATGGAGCCGAATCCGGCGTCACAACCCATTTTCCCCTGGAATTCCGGATCGCGAGTGCAGGAGGTTTTTCCGTCGCAGGTGGGATACACGGGCGTTTCCTGGGAGAAAACACAGGGGATTTTCAGTTTACGGGCTTTTTCTCCAAGGGGGAGGGCATAATCTCTTTTCAGCCTGTAGCGCAGGCTGGAGAGCAGGGGATCCCCTTTGGTGCGGGAGAGGTCGTCTATTTCTATCCGGGCGGGATTGATGCGCCCTCCCGCGCCGCCGCAGGTCACCAGCGGTTGCCTGCCGCGGTAACAGGAGGCGATGAGGTGGGCCTTGGGTATCAGGGAGTCAATGGCGTCAATGATGACATCCGGTTCCGCCGACAACAGTTTTTCCGCGTTGGAGGCCGTGTAGAAACTGTTGATGGAGATGACTTCCGCTTCCGGGTTGATTTCCCGGAGGCGTGTGGCCATGGTTTCCGTTTTTGGTTGCCCGATTGTGGACGCCAGCGCATGTATTTGCCGGTTGGTGTTGGTGACGCAAAGGTCGTCCATATCCATCAGAATAATGGTGCCTACTCCTGACCGGGCCAGGGCTTCCGCCGCCCATGAACCTACGCCCCCAATGCCGACGACGGCTATGCGGGCGCTTCTGAGAAGAGATAGTCCGCTGTTTCCGTACAGGCGGCCTATGCCGCCGAATCTGGCTTCATAGTTCATGACCACGTATTTGTTCCGGAGTATGGGCTTAAGGAGAATAAGGACGCTAATTTTCCGTTATTCCAGGAAAGGAGTGCAGGCCGCCGGCAGTCTTTTCCTTCCGCGAGTGTGATGAAGGGCGCCCGCTGAAACAGGTTTTTCTTATGATTCGCATTCTGCCCGCGCTTCACGAGGCTCCCGCTAGGTCCGGAACATCCGCAGGGCGCCGTCACCGGGTACGGGAAGAGGAATGCTGCTGAAGCATGCATGTCAGGAGGCCGGTTTTTCCACGATTTTGCTGATGCGGGCGATGTTGAGCGCCCTGCCCGTGGCTTCATCTATTTGCACGACGGCTCCGCAGAGGCGCACGGGCCAGTTCGCTACGGGGAATTTGGCCGGCATGGAGGTGCGGAAACGCTGGAGAATAGGTTCCCGTTCCCGTCCCAGCACCCCGACGGCCGGACCGCACATGCCTGCGTCCGTCAGGTAGGCCGTGCCGCGCTCCAGAATGGTTTCATCCGCCGTCTGCACATGGGTATGTGTCCCGACGACGGCGGAAACCAGTCCGTCCAGATTGTAGCCGGTGGAGATTTTTTCACTGGTCGTTTCCGCATGCATGTCCACAAAGATAACCTGCACGCCTTTTTCTTCCCTGAGTCTTTTGGCTTCCGCTTCCGAGATGAGAAAGGGGTTTTCCAGCGGCGGCTGAATGAATGAGCGCCCCTGCACCTGCATGACGGCTATTTTCCCTTTGGGAGTTTCCACGACTACGCTTCCGTGCCCCGGTGTTCCCTGCGGATAGTTGACGGGGCGCAGTACACGCGGTTCGGATTCCATCCACGGGGCCAGCTCCGCCTGGTCCCAGACATGGTCTCCCGTTGTGATGACATCCACTCCGGCGTGCAGCAGTTCCTGTGCCAAACGGGGCGTGATGCCTCTCCCGGCAGCCGCGTTTTCCCCGTTGACGATGACGAAGTCCGCCCCGTGTTCCCGTTTGAGTTCCGGCAACATGTGTTTCACGGTGGTGCGGCCGGGTTCGCCGACTACATCGCCTATAAAGAGTATGGTAATCATGAATTGGAACGGGGCTGGCGCAGACGGCGGCTTTTACTGTTCTTCCCTGGTGACGGGCACTACCAGAACGGGCACGGGGGATTTCCGCATCACGGAGCTTGCTACGCTGCCCAGAAAGACGGTGGAGAGGAAGCCGTGGTTATGCTTGCCCACCACGATCATGTCAATGTGGTGTTTTTCAGCATAATTGATGACTGCTTCGCTGATTTCAAATTCATCTTCCACCGCCTGGATGATCGTGGCGTCCGTCAGCCGGGAGAGTTTTTCCGCCGTTTGCTTCAAATGGTTTTTGGCGATGGAAATGACTTCGTTTTCTTCCGTCTGGTCCATCACGGGAACGGGCACTTCATCCGGCAGAACGCCGGAGACTTCATAGCAAATGCTGGGTTCCACAATGTGGAGCAAATGGATGATGCTGTCGTTGGGGCAGGCCAGTTTGCCGATTTGATGGATGACGGCGTCCGTGGCGTTGGAGAAATCAATAGCTACCAGAATATTCTTCATATCTTTCTGTATAACATTCCGTACTTTTCCATGCCACCAAAAAACGTGTGCTGCCCCGGCTTTCCTGGGTGTTCCGTTTTATTCCGTTTCAGGCCAGCCCCACGGCGCGGCGCACCCTGTCCAGCACGACAGAGGCCGTCTCGCGCGCCTTGCGGGCGCCTTCTTCCAGCGTCCGGCGCACATAGTCCTGATTGGCTTCCAGTTCCGCCCTGCGTTCGCGCGCGGGACGGAAGTATTCCCAGTAAGCGTCAAAGAGGCGCTTTTTGAAGTCTCCATAGCCGCATCCCCCGTTCTGGAAGCCGCGCACCATGTCTTCATAACCCTGCGCGGAGGCAAAGAGTTTGTAAAGCTGCAGGATGACGGACCCTTCCGTCGGTTTGGGATCTTCCACGGGAGTGGAATCCGTGGGGATTCTCATAATGAGTTTGCGGACGGCTTTTTCCTCTCCGAAAATAGGGAGCGTGTTATTATAGCTTTTACTCATTTTCTGCCCGTCCAGCCCCGGCACAATGGCTGTGCTTTCCGCAATGAGCGCATCCGGCAGTTTGCAGGTGTCCTCTCCGAATTGTTCGTTCATTTTGCCCGCCAGGTCGCGTGTGACTTCCAGATGCTGCTTCTGGTCCTTGCCTACGGGCACCAGGTCGGAGTCATACATCAGGATGTCGGCCGCCATCAGCACGGGGTAGGTGAACAGGGCGTTGCTGGGGGAGAACCCCTTGGCGATTTTATCTTTGTAGGAATGGCAACGTTCCAGCAGGCCCATCGGACAGACGGTGCTGAGTATCCAGGCCAGTTCATTGACTTCCGGCACGGCGGACTGGCGGAAAAAGACGCATTTTTCGGGATCCAGGCCCACGGCCAGAAAGTCCGTAGCGAGGCTGTTGCAGTTTTCCCTCAGCGTGTTCGCGTCGTGAACGGTGCTCATGGCGTGGTAGTCCGCCAGGAAGTAGAAAGATTCCCCGCTTTCCTGCATGCGGACAGCCGGTTCCATGGCTCCGAAGTAGTTGCCGACGTGCAGCTTGCCGCTGGGTTGAAGACCTGTGATGATACGCATTGCGCGCAGGATTTTGCCTGTTCGTGCCCGGCAAGTCAAGAAAGGGGAGAGTCAAAGGCAAACGGGGCCGCTGGCTGGATTTTTTCCGGCATGTTCCTGCCTCACGAGACGCGTTCGGAAGGTTTGCCTCCTCCTGTTCAGGGAACGTCGGGAAAGAGCCGGACAGCGTGGAAAAGGATGGGTGTGAGATTTACTCTTCCAGCGCCTCCAGCACGTTGTGCACACCGTCCGCAAAACTTGGGTAGAGCGGTTCCCAGCCCAGGGCCAGAAGGCGGGAGCAGGAAATCCTCTGGTTGGAGAAGCCCCGGCGCGCTTCCGCCGGGAGCGGTTCAGGCTGCGGAGCGGGTTTCCCCAGCAAATTGGAAAGGTAAGAGTAGATTTCCCCCATTTGCATGGGGGTGCGGTCCGTCAGGTTGTAAATGCCGGCGGGAGGTTCCCGCAGGGTGCAGAGCAGGTGCAGGGCGGCTGCGGCGTCGTCACGGTGGATGTAATTGAGCCATCTGTCCATGGCTCCGGGGAGGGCCGTGCCCTTCGTGAAGTATTGGGAGACGAGAACGCAGCGGTCCGGCCCGTACAGGGCTCCCAGCCGGACGACCGTGCCCCCCGCCGCCAGAACCGCCTGTTCCGCCCGAATCAGCAGACCGTTTTTCACGGAGGAGGGATAGACGTTGTGTTCCTCCGTAATCCAGCGTCCGTCCGTGATTCCATAGACGGCGGTGCTGGAACAGAAGATGAGCGGCGTTCCGGGAAAGGCTTCCAGCGTGTTCCGCGTTCCATTGGCGTAAAGGTTGCGGTAGGCTTCCTCTCCGCCTCCTCTCGTGCTGGCGCACATGACGATGATCTGGGGGGAGGGGATGCGGGCGGCCAGCCCCTGCATGGAGGCCCGGTCTGCGACATCGGCTTCGTAAATAGCTTTTTGCGGGTCAATATCCGCCGTCAGGGCCGTATGTCCCGCTTTCCGCAGACTTTCCGCCAGGGCTTTTCCCAGATACCCTGTGCCCAGAATGAGAATGACGCGGGGGTTTTTACACAGAAAACTGGTCATGAGTCATTGCGGAGGTGCTTGAGGTCCATTAGCATTTCAGCGCGGGAAATGTCTTCCGGCCATGTGATTTTGGGATTGGGCTCATGATTATGCACCAGGCGCGTAGGATGACCGATGAGCTGCAGGGCGGTGACTTCATCCGTTACCTGGATATTCCGTTCCGTGACTTCCACATAGGCATCCAGCAGAAGAGGATATTGGAAGACCTGCGGGGTTTCCATGCACCACAGGCCGTCCCGTTCCACCTGTTCCGGAATCGTAAAGCGTTCTTTGTCCGCACGCTTCAGGGTATCCGTTACGGGATGTGCGGAAGCGGCCGCCCCATATTCCCTGGCGGTTTGAATGCAGCGGGAGATTTGCTCCGCCGTAATGAGCGGGCGGGCTCCATCGTGCACGGCCACGAATTCCGGGGTATAAAGCAGGGCTGCCAGTCCGTTCTGCACGGATTCATGCCGTTCCGCCCCTCCGTCCACACGGGTAACGGGTATTTCCGTTTCCAGGTCCGCGCCGTTAATGGCATGAAAACGTTCTTCCGGGCAGACGACTACGATTTCCGTGATTTCCCGGCAGCTGGCAAAGGCGCGGATGCTGCGTTCCAGCACCTTGACTCCGTGCAGGGGGGCCAGCAGCTTGTCAAATCCGGCGCGCCGGGAGGACCCGGCCGCAACGATGATGGCGGCGCAGCATTTCATGACAGTCTGGCTGACACCATGCGGGCCAGCTCCTTGCCGTTGACTCTGCCGGCCGTGCGTTCCTGCATGAGTTTCATGACCTGCCCCATGTCTTTTTTGGTAGAGGCTCCCGTTTCCTTCATCACGGTTTCCAGAATGGCTGCCGTTTCTTCTGCTGTGAGTTCCGCGGGCATGAACTGTTTGAGCACGGCGATTTCAGCTTCTTCCTTTTCCGCCAGTTCCGGGCGTCCGGCGGAGCGGAATTGCTCCGCAGAGTCCTCCCGCTGCTTGATTTGCTTGCGGACTACGGCCAGTTCTTCCGCTTCTTCCAGCAGGGTTCCCAGGCCTCCCTTGGCGATGGCCGTGTTCGTGAGGGCCGTCTTGAGGGCGCGCAGGGTATTGAGGGTAACGGTGTCTTTTGCTTTCATGGCGGTTTTCATCCCCTCCATGATTTGGTCGGAAATCTTGTTCATATTTCCATTAACTAAGCGCATCCCCAGGTGTACTTCAAGCCGTAAATTGAAAAAGGCCGCCAGCGCAGGAAATGCCGCGGCGGCCCGGATAAGGGGAATAAAAGCGGAACAGCCGTGTTTATTTTTTCCCGCCAATGGGCATGATGTGGATTTTCTTTTCCGTCATGCCCGGAACCACCATCATGGAGTCATACAGGATAAAGTCCGCCGCTCCTTCAACAGGGCCGGTGGCTACCGGGGCGGAACGCCCCGTTTTCAGATCCAGCCTGCGGACAGCTTCCGGTTTTTTATCCTTGGACCAGTCGCTGTAGTAAAGGGCGTTATCACGGTACACCAGTCCATCGTATTGTCCCCGTTCCTTGGAAAGTTCCGTGATCTCCCGGGAAACGGGGTTGATGGAGAGCAGGCGTCCGCTGGGTTTGCCCTTTTCATCCGTTGCGTATTCGCAGAGGTAAATGACCTTTCTTTCCGGGTCCCAGGCCAGGCCGTTCGGCTTGTAGATGGGCTGTTTGGTGACCAGTTCCCCATAGGAGCTGGTATTCGTGTCCACATAGAAAATCTGGTTGGTATCCGTGGAGGAAACCATGAGCCTGCCATTGATGAATGCCAGGTCATTGAGGAATTTCATGCGGGACGGGGACAAGTCCACGTATCCTTCAATAGCGCCGGTCTTGGCGTTTATCTTGAAGACCATGTCTACATCCGTGCAGTAAAGAAAGCCGTCCTGATACAGTAACCCCTTCGGCGCGTCCAGGGTATCTACGTCCGTGATTTTTTTCGGCTCTGTGGAACCGTGCGGAATGACGCCCAGATAGCCGTCCTTGTCTTTTTCCGTAGGCGTGAGCCTGGAGCCGATGCAGGTGAAATAGATATTGCCCTCGGCATCCGCCGCCACGCTTTCCGGATGGCCGTCAATGGCAATGGTGTTTTTTTCCAGGGCGGGCAGCGGTTCGGCGGGTTCCGGCTGTTTTTTTGTTGGCGGTGCGGCCAGCGCGCTGCACGCCAGGCAGAGAAGGAGTGGTGTCGCTTTCATGGGGTGGTGCGGTATAGGAGTCTTGATCCTTATGACATGGGAGCAATGGAAATGCAAGCCTTGTAGAGGATGATAGGCTGCCGGGCAGAGTCGCGCCCCGTTCGGGCGAACGGGGCGCTTTCCGTGTTAGATGGTTCCAGAATCCAGGTTGTTGGGCCGGGGCATGTTTTCCATGCGGATGGAGCGGTTGACCGCGTTCAGGTAGGCGCGGGCGGAGGCTTCAATGACGTCTGTGGAGGCTCCCTTGCCCACAATGGGCTTGGGCTGGCCGAAGTCCACATGCACCGTGACTTCTCCCAGCGCGTCCTTTCCTTCGGAAGCGGCGTTGACGCTGTAGCCTTTCAGCGTGCCTTTGCGCTTAGTGATGCGTTCAATAGCCTTAATGACGGCGTCCACGGCGCCGTTGCCTGTAGAGCTGTCTTCAAATTTCTTGCCTTCCTTGAGCAGTCCCACCGTAGCCGTGGGACGCGCGTGGCTGCCCGCCACGAATTGCAGGAAGTCCAGTTCCCATAGGCCGGTGGAAGCATGCAGGGAGTCGTCCACAATGGCGGAAAGATCATCATCATAAACGAATTTTTTGGAGTCGCCCACTTTCTTGAAGCGTTCAAAGACGGTGTTGACTTCCTCTTCCGTGAGGACATGGCCCAGCTGTTCCAGCCTGGATTTGACGGCGGCGCGTCCGGAATGCTTGGTGAGCGGGAGTTCCGTGGCGCCCCAGCCGACCGCCTGCGGGTCCATGACTTCATAGGTTTCCCGGCAGTTGAGGATGCCGTGCTGGTGGATGCCTGAAGAGTGGGCGAAAGCGTTTTCCCCCACGATGGCTTTGGACCGCTGCACCTGCATGCCGCTCATGCGGGCCACGATGCGGGAAGTGCGGACGATTTCCTTCGTGTTAATGTTGTCCGTGACGTCCCCGAATTGCCCGGCGCGGGTGCGCAGGGCCATGATGACTTCTTCCAGAGCCACATTTCCGGCGCGTTCGCCGATGCCGTTAATGGTTCCTTCCACCTGGCGGGCTCCGGCGCGGACGGCTGCCAGGGAGTTGGCTACGGCCAGGCCAAGGTCATTGTGGCAATGCACGGAGATGACGGCTTTGCCGATGTTCGGCACATGTTCCTTCAGGTGGCGGATAATGCGGTAGAACTCGTCCGGAGTAGTGTAGCCTACGGTATCCGGAATGTTGACGGTCGTGGCGCCTGCGTCGATGACCGTTTCCACGACTTTGGTCAGAAAATCCAGGTCTGTGCGGGAAGCGTCCTCCGGGGAAAATTCCACGTCCTGTACGAATTGCTTGGCATAGGATACGCCTTCCGCCGCCATGCGCAGGATTTCGGATTCCGCTTTTTTCAATTTGAACTGCATGTGCAGCTTGCTGGTTGCCAGGAAGATGTGGATGCGGGCGCGTTCCCCGGCGGGTTCCAGGGCCCTGGCCGCCGCTTCAATATCCGCCTTCACGCAGCGGGCCAGTCCTGCGATGCGGCATTTTTTGATTTCGCGGGCGATGGTGTGCACGGCTTCAAAGTCGCCGTCGGAGATGCAGGGAAAGCCGGCTTCAATCACGTCCATGCCCAGCCGTTCCATTTGCCGCGCCACTTCCAGCTTTTCGCGTAGGTTCATGGATGCTCCGGGGCATTGTTCTCCATCGCGCAGGGTAGTGTCAAAAAAGTAGATTTGATCGGACATAGGTTAATGATGTTAAGCGGTGGCATGATAATGTTTTGCTCCGGTAACGCAAGCCCTACGCGCTGCATGCTTTCACAGAGCGTCCGGGCGGCGGAAGAGAACCGCCGGAGCGAAGAATGACGGAACCGCCCTTTGCCTAAAAGGAAGAGCTTTGTAGGATGGAAGGGTGAAGATCAGATTTTACCTGAATGACCGGGCGGAGCGCGTCATGGCTCTGTGGAGCGAAAGCCGCGGAGAATACCTGGCGGCGGATTCCGTGCTTGCCGAGGTGGATGCCTGCATTTGCGGGGAAACGGGGGCCTGCGGAGAGGAAATGAAGCGCATTGCCGCGTTTCTGGATAGTGCCGCCGCCAAAGCTGTCAACCCTGAATGGATGATTGATACCGCGCTGCCCTGTTCTCCTTCCAAGCTGGTGTGCCTGGGAAAGAGTTATGCGGACCATGCGAAGGAGTTTGACGGGGATTCCGTGCAGGAGCCGGCTGTTTTCCTGAAATCACCTTCCGCCATTACTTCCTGCAGCGATGTCGTTTTGTATCCGCCCGGCTGCGACAAGCTGGATTATGAGATTGAATTAGCCGTAGTGATTAAGGAGATGTTGAAAAACGCTTCCCCGGAGGAGGCCGCGCGGGCTATCAGCGGCTATACGCTGATGTGCGACTATTCGGAAAGGGCCAACCAGCTGGAACATGGCGGACAGTGGACCAAGGGAAAGAGTTATGACAGCTTTGCCCCAATGGGCCCTACGTTCATTTCCGCTGATGAACTTGGGGACGGTGCCGGCATTCCCCTGGAATTGAGGGTGAACGGGGAAGTGCGCCAGAGCGGAAATACGGACGGCTTGATCTGGCCTGTTCCGCGTCTGATTGCCTATGTTTCCCGGTTCATGACCTTATGGCCCGGAGATGTGGTTTCCACCGGCACTCCGGGAGGCGTGGGGATGGGGATGAAGCCTCCGGTATATTTGAAACCCGGGGATGTCGTGGAATGGGGAAGCCCCGCTTTTGGATTCGCCTCCCAGGCTGTGGTGATTGATGATGAGGGGTAGGGGGACAATTCTCCGGCCTTTTCGAATATGGGGGGAAGGGAAAGAACTTTCCCTTCCCGCTTCTGCGGACGGAGCGTTATTTTCCCGTGGAACGGGGCCGCCGGAGCGGGCCGGACGGCAGATGACGCCTGCATGCGGGGGGCTGGGCGTTATTTTCTCTTGATTACTTCGCCGCGGTTTAGTGAAGTGGCCGCGTGAAAAATGTGGTTTTGTACGTGGTCATGGTGACCGGGCTGACTGCCCTTTTCGTCTGGCTGAAAAGCAGGAATGCGGAACGCGCCCCTGCTCCCGCCGCCATGGTGGTGTCTCCGGAAAGCGGCATGGCGCGCCCTATTGTGCTGGTGGATGTCCGAACTCCGGAGGAGTACCGCACGGGACATAAGGAGGGGGCCTTGAATATTCCGGTAGATGAGGTGGAACAACGGGCCGCGCAGCTTCTTCCGGATAAGAATGCCGTGATTTTGCTGTATTGCCGTACGGGCAAGAGGGCGGACAAGGCGCTGGAAGTGCTCAGGAAGATGGGATATTCCCATGTGGAAAACCTGTACCGGTCTGAAATGTAGCTTTCATCCCGATTGTTCCGTGCGGGGATTCCGCGGGGCGCCGGGCATGCCGTTTCCTGACTCGGTCAGGAAACGGCACAGGAACGGATTCATATGGCTCTTTCCGGAAAGCAACTGGAATTTAAGCCGTTCATTCTTTAATCAGTTCCAGTTTCCCATTGGAGGATTTTCCGCCCACGGAGCGGACCCTGGCTCTGAGGGAGCATCCGTTGTTGGCATGGATTCCCTTGGGAAGGGAAAGTTTGTAGAAATTCCCGCGGGAAGGCTTGCCTGCCAATCCGGCGTGCCGGTCGCGGGCGATTACTTTGCCGTTTTCCAGGAGTTCGACGCCGTCTATTTCCAGGGCATGGCTGCCGGAAGTGAAGACGAAGCGCACCCCCCGGAGTTTTTCAAGATCAGCGGAAGAAACGGGCCAGTCCAAATAACTCCATTCCGTGGATACCGTCGCGGAGGTCCAGTTTCCTATAATTGACCCGGCTGCTTTTCTTTTCAGGGAAGAAGGCAGGGGCGGCGCCTCCCGGATAGCCTGGCGGCAGGCGTTGACCAGATCTCCGGGAGCGTGCGCCGCGCTTACGCCAGTGGAACGGACCCATTTTTCCTCCCATGCTCCCATATCCGGATTTTTTTCGGAAAGACGGCTCTGAATAAAGTGTTCCCAGCGCGGCAGATAGTAGTCCCTGATAAGGCCGCTCCATATTTTGGCGGCGTAGTCGTCTACGGGAGGCCCCCATCTGGTCACCAGCCTTCTGGCGTTTTGTTCATACTTGTTTTTTTCCTCCGGAGAAGTTCCGTGAGACCGGGCAAATGATAACCAGCGCGACAGTCTCCAGGTGGGATGCCCTTCCAGAAGGGAATCCGCCCGAAGGGCGTATTTGCGGAAATATTCCATGCATTTTTTCGTATTCTCCATGTCTTGTTCATCCAGGGCTTCCAGAGCGGCCAGGATGGCTTCATTCATGCGTATGCCAAGGTAATGGGCGGTCATCTCAACGGCATCCTGGCGGAACAGGGGGGACTGTTCCAGGCCGCGAGTGTTGACGAACAGGGAGAGGCCTTTCAGAAAATCTTCGCTTGTGTTTACGGAACAGCCGCGGGTGCCGGGTTTCATTTGCCAGTTGAAACGGGGATGGTCCTTTAAGTTGGAATAGGCTGTGCGGCGGAACAGATTCCAGGCTTCCTTCATGCTGTCCGGATAATTTCCGTATCGGGCACGGCAATAATTTTCCAGATATTGTTCCACGTCCTCCTGGCGGTCCCTCCATGCGGCGTCCGTAACCAGTTCGTAGATAACGTCATTGTTTTCTATCCCTTCCGGGGCCATGCCCATTCCGGAGAGGCGCCCCCTGGATGAAGAGTTCAAGGCTTCCAGATGGCCGTTGGCGTAAAAATCCATTACCCCGGTCATGGCGCATTTGCCGCCCATGTTGGGAACCACGCTGTAAACCCACGGTTTATTGAAAAAACCCTTGAAGACGTCCCAGTTCATGCCGTTGCGCCAGAAAGTCTTGTTGTAATCCGCCGCCAGGTCCAGAAGGAGCATCTTATCGTCCGGAACCTTGCTGAGCAAAGCCTTCAGGGTATCTGCGTTCCAGATATTGCGCTGGTATCCGAACATCCATCCCTGCATGACCCATACCGCATTCGGGTTGGTGGAGGAAATGGAGCGGTAGATTTGTTCTCCGAGGGAGCTGAGCATATTGTTGCGGGCTTCGGCGCCTCCTTTGTTTTCGGGAAGTTCCATTTCATTGAAAGAGTCCGCAAGAAAATGGGTGTTTTTCCCGAATTCCTTCTGCCATTCCTGCATGTACAGGCGTCCTATTTTAAGGAAAAGGGGCTCTTCCGGAGAAAGAAAATGGGCGTGGTTTTTTTGAGGCCAGCCTCCCCACCCCAGCCGGTGAAGCTTCGCTTCCGGATAAAGGCGGAGGATTCCCCGGGGAACGAAACCGGAAAAAGCGGGACAAATGGGGGTCATGCCCAGGGATTTCATCCTGTGCAGGATGCGGTGCTGCAGGGCGATTTGTTCCTTGTGCCAGCTGGCGGGCAGGGGGCCGTCATGATTGACGATGTTCCCCATCCGCTGCCAGGGAAGGTGTGCCGGTCCCGTATAAAATTCTTCTATTTCTTTCTCCGTCAGTCCCAGCTGTTTCCATACCCGGACGGCGATTCCCTCCGTGGCAACCAGGGCCAGAGGCATATCTATGCCGTGCAGAGCCATCCAATCTATTTCTTTTTCCCAGCGTTCCCAGGTCCAGTAAGGCATCGTATAGCCATAGGTGACCACATTGAAGTAATAGTGGTTGCGGAAAGGGGAAACGATGCGGCGCGGCGCGGCATCCGGCAGTTGCGCCGGCCAGCGGATATCTTTATTATCCCAGGAAACCATTCCCAGACGGTTTGTCTTCAGAAAATCATAGAATCCCCGGCAGAGGGCTGTGCCGCTGCTTCCCCGGATATTCAGTATTCCGCCGGAGGCTTTCGTTTCAAAAACATCGTGCCCGTCTTCTTTTTCAATAATTTCCAGTTGCAGTTTTTCCGGGGCTTTAGCCAGGGACGGAACGGTCCGCATGATTACTGAACGCGCTGCTTCCCGCTCTCTGTTTTTCTGTATATCTTCTGCGGAGACAAACAGGCTTGTCAGCACGAAAAGTAATAGAATTTTTGGGAAATAAGAGGTCATATTGTAATATATACAAGACAGGTAAATAGTTCTTTCAGGAAAAAGCGGATATTTGCGTAATCCGTTAAAGAAAAAGGCCCCTGCATGTTGTCATGCAGGGGCCCTGGTTGAAAAGACTGAAAGCTTTTATTCCACCTTGGGCTTCCGAGGCGTTCTCTTGCGCGGCGCTTTGGGCTTTGCCGGGGGGGTGTCCTGGATGTGCAGGAAGGTGAGTGTCTCCGTCCCGTCCGTTTCCACGGCTTCAATTTTATCGCCGGGTTTCACGTCTCCCCTCAGCAGGGATTCCGCCAGCGGGTCTTCCAGCAGGCGTTCGATGGCGCGGCGCATCGGGCGTGCGCCGTACTGAGGGTCGTAGCCGTTCTTGATGATCAGGTTCAGGGCTTCCGGACTCAGGGCCAGCGTGATGTTCTTGGCCTTGAGACGGGAGATGAGCTTGTCCGCTTCCAGATGCACGATACGTTCCAGGTCATCCCGTTCCAGCATGCGGAAGACGGAAATGTCATCAAAGCGGTTCAGGAATTCCGGGCGGAATTGCCTGCGCGCTTCTTCCAGAATCTTTCCCTTCATGGCGGCGTAGTCCGCGTTGTCGGCGGCCATGGCGCCAAAGCCCATGGCGCTCTGCCGCTTGGCGGAGGCGGCCCCCACGTTGGAGGTCAGGATGATGATGGTGTTGCGGAAGTTGATCTTGCGTCCCAGGGAGTCCGTCACGCTTCCTTCTTCCAGAATCTGGAGAAGCAGGTTCATAACGTCCGGATGGGCCTTTTCCACTTCATCAAAGAGGATGACGGAGTAGGGCCTGCGACGGACGGCTTCCGTGAGCTGGCCGCCTTCGTCATGGCCTACGTAGCCGGGAGGAGAACCGATGAGACGGGACGTGGTGTGTTTTTCCATGTACTCGCTCATGTCCACCTGAATCAGGGCGTCCGCAGTGCCGAACATGATTTCCGCCAGATTGCGGGCCAGATAGGTTTTGCCCACGCCGGTGGGGCCCAGGAAGAGGAATGAGCCGATCGGGCGGCGCGGATCCTTGATGTCCGCGCGGCTGCGCCGCAGGGCGCGGGCGATGGCGGAGGCCGCTTCATCCTGGCCGATGACTTTGCTTTTCAACTCTTCTTCCATCCGCAAAAGCTTGGCGGTTTCCTTTTCCTCCATCCGGGCCAGAGGGATGCCCGTCCATTTGGAGAGCACGCTCATCACGTCTTCATCCGTTACGGGAACGTAATTGTTCTCATAGGAATTGCGCCAGGTTTCCAGCATGTTTTGAAGTTCCGCCCTGGCTTGTTTTTCCTCGTCGCGGAGGCGGGCTGCTTCCTCAAAAATCTGGGTTTCCACAGCCTTGTCCTTGCGTTCCTTGATTTCCGCAATGCGGGTTTCCATGTCGCTGATGTGGTCCGGGCGAGTCATTTGGGAGACGCGCTTGCGCGCGCCCGCTTCATCCAGGATGTCGATGGCCTTGTCCGGCAGGAAACGGCCCGTCAGATAGCGGTGGGAGAGCCTGGCTGCGGCTTCAATGGCTTCCGTCGTATAGTGCACCTTGTGATGTTCCTCATACTTGGGCTGAATGCCGGCAAGAATCCGGATGGTATCCTCCACGGAGGGTTCCCCTACCTGCACCTGCTGGAAGCGGCGTTCCAGGGCGGCGTCCTTCTCAATGTGTTTCCTGTATTCGTTGAGCGTGGTGGCGCCTATGGCCTGGAGCTCACCCCGGGAGAGGGCGGGCTTGATGATGTTGGAGGCGTCCATGGAGCCTTCCGCGGAGCCGGCGCCCACGATGGTGTGCAGTTCGTCAATGAAAAGGATGACGTTGCCTTCCCGGCGTATTTCATCCATCACGGCCTTGAGCCGTTCTTCAAACTGGCCGCGGTATTTGGTGCCGGCCACCATCAGCGCCAGATCCAGGGAGATGACCCTCTTGCTGCGCAGGAGCTCCGGGACGTGGCCCTGGGCTATTTCCTGGGCCAGCCCTTCCACGATGGCGGTCTTGCCTACCCCGGCTTCACCGAGCAGGACGGGGTTGTTTTTATTCCTCCGGCACAGGATCTGGATGACGCGCTCAATTTCGGAGGCGCGGCCGATGACGGGGTCCAGCTTGCCGTCCCGGGCCAGCTGGGTCATGTCCCGTCCGAAAGCCTGAAGCGCGGGAGTCTTGGATTTCTGCTGCCTGGAGTAGGAGGGGGAGGAAGGTTCGTCCGTCGGGATGGCGGGGGATTCATTTTCCTCTTCGTCGTCATCGTCGTCCGGGATGATGTTGTCTTCATCCGCGTCCATCTGGTATTTGGGGGTCAGCACGTCCAGCAGTTCGCGCCGCGCCTGTTCCAAATCCACGCCGAAGTGGCGCAGAATCTGTCCGGCCACGCCGTCTCCGTCACGGATGAGGCCCAGGAGCAGGTGTTCCGTGCCCACATACGTGTGGTTGAGTTCCTGGGCTTCCCTGTTTGCCATTGCCAGGACTTTGCGCACCCTGGGGGTGTACGGAATGTTGCCTTCCGCCTGGGGTTCCGTGCCCCGGCCTATTTGTTCCTCCACCTGTTTGCGCACGGCGGAAAGTTCCACGCCCAGATTTTCCAGGATGGTGACGGCCACGCCCTTGCCCAGTTTGAGCAGGCCGAGCAGAAGGTGTTCGGTTCCTATGTAATGATGATTGAAGCGGTCCGCTTCCCGGCGCGCATGCGCCAGCACTTGTTGCGCCCTAGGCGTAAAATTATTCATGGATGATTAAAAAATTGGTATGGTTGCATTAATTGCCGGAAAGTTCCTTCCGGATCATATCAGCGCGGATCTGGTCCCTGTGTTCCGAGGTGGTCTGGTCCGTGGTGGACAGGCGCGCCAGATGGGCCGGCTGGATGTTCATGATGGTTTTGTTGACGTTTTTTAATGCCTGGCGGGAAAAGATGTCCAGAGACGCTCCCATCCGGAGGAAGGAGAGCAGCGCCAGCGCCTCCTGCGTGGAAAGCAGAGTGGCGTTAGTCAGGAGTCCGTAAGCGCGGGAAACGCGGTCTTTCACCTGCAGGGAGGATGACTGGAGCAGCCGCCTGCGCGCGTTCCATTCCTGGTGGGCCAGGTCTGAAGTGAAGCGGGTCATGCGTTCCACAATCCGGTCTTCACTGTCTCCCAGCGTGGACTGGTTGGATATCTGGAAAAGGTTGCCGGTGGCTTCCGTCCCTTCCCCGTAAAGGCCGCGGACGGTGATGTTGAGCTGCACGGCCGCCTGAACGACCTGCTGCATCTGTTCGGAGATGACGAGGCCCGGCAGATGCATCATCACGGAGGCTCTCATGCCCGTGCCCAGATTGGTGGGGCAGGCGGTGAGATAGCCCAGCCGCGTATTGTAGGCGTACGGGAGCCTGGCTTCCAGTTCGGAGTCTATTTTGGAAATGGCCCCCCATGCTTTTTTTAGCTGGATGCCGGGCAGGATATACTGCAGGCGCAGATGGTCCTCCTCGTTAAAGAGGATGCTGGCATTCTGGCTGCGGGAGATGAGGACGGCGCAGCCTTCCGAACGGGCCGCCAGTTCCCGGGAAATGAGGTGGCGCTCCACCAGCAACTGTTTCTGCTGCTGGGTAAGCCCGGAAAGCTCCGCATAATAGCCTCCTTTCATGACGGGGATTTGGCGCGCTTCTCCGGAAGTGAGCTTCAGCGTTTCCTCCCTCTGCTGGCGAGTGGCCCAGCCGGGAAAGGGCGTGGCGGTCAGATTGCGCGCCAGGCGGATGCGGGAGGTGAGGACGATGTCGTGCTCATCCCGTGATTCCACCATCCATTTGGCGGGGTTGTTGAGTAAGTCGTCAAAGAGCATGTATGTTAATTGGTCGGCGTGCGCAATTGGTTGATTTGATCGCGGAGTTCGGCGGCGCGTTCATAGTCCTCTCTTGCCACTGCCAGGGAAAGCTGTTGTTCCAGATCACTGATGGTTTGGGTTTCCGTTTCGCGTTTTTCGGCCCGTTCCGGCGTTTTCCCGTGATGGTGGGAATCAGGCTGGATCTGGGTAAGAAGCGGGAGGATTTCTTCTTCAAAGACGTTGTAGCATTCACTGCAGCCCAGACGTCCTACGTTTTTGTAATCCTGAAGGGTGAAGGAGCAGATTGGACAGCTTGTGAGGGGCAGGGATTGCAGGGCCGGAATGGGGGCGGAGGGGCTCGCCGCGCCTTCCTTGCCGAATTGGCCCTGAAGGTTCGGGAACAGTTTCTCCGCCAGATCGAAGGCATCTGGATCCAGCAGACCCCGCTCCTGGGCGCATTTGGCGCAAAGGCAGAATTTGGTGGACTTCCCGTTGATGATCTGTGTCAGGAACACCGTTGCCGGTGCAGAGCATATCTCACATTTTTTCACAACCCGCATTATAATGGCGCTCCCTGTGGCGGACTAGTAGTCTGCGTGTCATGGATTGTCATGAAAATGGGCTTTGTTATTGTACTTGGGAAGAATTCTTTCCGCGTTGTTTCAAACGTCCGCACCGTGATGAATACAAATAGGCTGTGCAAAAAATGATGCCCAGAACCAGAATGATGGTGGCGCCCAGATGCCAGCCCAGGGGGAAGGACAGGTAAAAAGCCAGCAGAGAGCCCAGCCCTCCGATGATTCCTCCCCCCCAGAAGAGATGGGACGGCTTGTTGGTAAGCAGGTACACCGTGGCGGCGGGTCCGACAAGCAGCCCCAGCGTCAGGAACGCTCCCACGGCCTGCAGGGAGGAAACGAGCACCAGAATGATCAGGGTGAAAATGCCGTAGCTGATGAGACGGGAGGGGATTCCCAGCGTGGTGGCGATGTCCGGGTCAAAGAGGCAGATCAGGATGGGGCGGCGGAAGAGCAGCAGGATCAGGACGCTGACGGAGCTGATGGCGAAGGCGATCCACAGGTCGGAGTCGGACAGGCTCATGATGGAGCCAAACAGCCAGTCGTCAATTTTCTGCTGCAGGCCCAGCCTGACCAGCACGATGAAGCCCGCAGCGAAAGCCGTGGTATGCAGGATGGAAAGGGCGGTGTCCTGGTTCAGCCGGGATGTGCGGGAGACGAAGAGGGAACCCAGACCCACCAGCAGGGCGGCCACTACAGCCCCCGTCAGCAGGCTCCAGCGGGTAAGACCGAAGAGGAGCACCGCCACCGCAATGCCCGGCAGCAGGGCGCAGGAAAGCGTGCCGATTTGGAGGGCGGATTTTTTCAGGATTACCAGCCCGCTGACGAAGCCGTTGGCGAAGCCGATCATGACGCAGGCCAGCAGGGACCGCTGCGCGATGGGTTCGCGGAGGAATTGGAGAAAATCGTCCATCATGAAGCTTGGGGTTCCGGTTGAGGTTCCATCCCGTATGTCTCCCGGATGCGTGCGGGGGTGAGCACTTCCTTCGGGGGGCCGAAGGCGGCCAGCTCCCTGTTCATCAGCAGGATGGTGTCGAAGATGTCCGCCGCCGTGTTCAAATCGTGGTGGGAGGCGATGACCAGCCGTCCTTCCGCCGCCAGGGAATCCAAAAGCTTCCCCAGGGATTGGCTGGCAGGGGCGTCCAGGCCCGTGAAGGGTTCGTCCAGCAGGAGGACATGGGCCTCCTGCGCCAGGGCCCGAGCCAGAAAGGCCCGCTGCTGCTGGCCGCCGGAAAGTTCTGAAATCTGGCGGTCCGCCAGGGATTCCATACCAAGAACGTGAAGGGATTTTTCCACAATATCCCGGTCATGCCTCCCGAATTTTTTCCACAGGCCCAGGGACGGATAACGGCCCATTTCCACCAGCGCGCGGACGGTGATGGGGAAGGACCAGTCTACGTCGGAACGCTGGGGCAGGTAGGCTATTTCTCCCGGCGTGTCGTGCAGGGGACGTCCGTTCCACAGGATTTTTCCGGAATCGGGGCGGATCAGCCCGGCCAGAGCCTTGATCAGCGTGGATTTTCCTGCGCCGTTGGGACCCATCAGAGCCAGCGTGTGGCCGCAGGTGATGGAAAAGCTGATGCCGTTGAGCGCGAGAAGGCTTCCATAATAAACGCTGAGGCTGTCCACTTCCAGTCGGTGGCGGTCCGGGTGGCTGGCGTGCGCGCCCCAGCAGATGTGGTCCTGGGTGCAGGGAGGGGCTGGGCTGTTCATTTCCATGAGAAGGAGTAGCTGTCGTTCAGGGAGGGACCGAAAGACCAGCGGGTGGCGGAGACGGTGGTTTTCCCCTCCGGTTCCAGTTCCAGAGTAACGGGGGTGTCCGGCGTGTTTTCCGGCCAGCGGGCGGAAACGGTGAGGATCACGGAGCCGTCTTTCAACGGCAGGCCGCATTCCGTTTCTTCATACAGCCCGGGCGTTTCGGGCTGCCAGAGAAGGCGGCCGCCGCAGGATATGGAAAGGGCTTCCGGACGGTGGGCGCATCTGACCGTGATGACCGTGGGAATATCCGCGGTTGGCGCCGCAGGGACGGCATGCGCCGCTTCCTGTGATCCGGTGGTGGGTGCCGTCATGCTGTAGAGGAAGAATCCCAGCAGGATGACGACTCCCAGAGTGGGAAAAAACTGCCGCAGGGGAGTGCTGGTCATGGTCTGGGAGACGGGGAAAGGGCTTCCTTGATGATGCCTGTGTTTTGTCTGAACATGGATTCGAACGTGTGGCCTTCAGGGGCCAGCCCGTCGGTATTGATTGGTCTGGCAACGGGGATGTTCAGGGATTTGGCGATTTCCGTAAGGCTCTTGGGGTTGGAGGAATATTCCGGGAACAGGGCTTTTACCCCGGCTGACCTCAGCTTGTTCAGCGTGGAGGCCAGCTGGGCGGAGTTGCCTTCATCTTCACGGCTTATCCCCTGGATGCTGATGCTGCGGAAGCCGAATTCCCGGCAGAAATGGTTCATGGCCGCATGCCCCGTAACCAGGACGCGGTCCGTTTCCGGAATGTCCGCAAGCTCCTTTCGGGCCCAGGAGGAAAGCTGGTCCATCTTTCTGTTCCACCGGGCCAGGCCGGCTTTGTAGTCCTGTTCATGGGCCGGGTCCAGCCGCGTGAGCGTTGCGGCCAGGGTGCGGGCGGCGCGTTTCATATTGGCCGGGGTGTGCCACCAGTGGGGGTCGTTGGGGCCGTGGGCGCAGCAGTCTCCGTCGTGTTCGTGGTCATGGTCTGCGGTGTCTTCCTCCACGGGAACGTCCGGAACGGAGGCCCCGAGATCCAGAATTTGCACATTGCCTCCCAGGGCGTCCTTTAATTTGGGAAGGTACGGCTCCAGGTTTTTGCCGGAGGCCAGCACCAGGCGCGCCTGTCCTGCGGCGGCAATATCCTGCGGCGCGGGTTCAAAGCTGTGCAGGTTGCCGTTGGGGCGCAGCAGGTCCGCCACCTGCACGCGGCTGCCGCCGATGGAGCGGGCCATATCCCCCAGGACGGGGTGCAGAGCCGCGATTTTCAACATTGGGGCATCCTGGGCCTGAAGAGAACAGAACACGCCCAGAAGACACAGAAAAGGAATGAACATGCGCCGGAGCATGTTCCGCATGATGAACCTTCCCTTCAAGTGATGCAATGGTCAAATTTGTCTTCTAAAGCGGGATGACGCTGACTTTTCAGGGATTCCGCACGGCTCTTCTTTTTGTTTTTCAGCGTTATAGCGAACTCTTGGCAGGGGAAGGAGAATGCGACGCCCCAGGAGGCCTGCCCAACAGGGGTTCCCGCGCGGACTCCGGGTGCTTCTGGTGATGGATTGATAACAGTTTTTTCCACTGGTGGCGGCAGTCTGATGGCGGAGGGCGGTTTTTTCTTGAGGTGGAAAGTGTTTTCTGGTTCCATTATCGCGCATCATCATGAATGGTTTTCAACTTCTCCAATGTGGCTTGAGCGTGGCGGCCTTTCTGGCCGGTTCCGCCCTGGCGGCGACTCCTGCCGTATATCCGTCTCCCCAACAGTCCAAATTCACCTCCCAGACGGTTGCTTTCTCCGGGAAGCCTTCCGTGACCATACGTTCCGCCAAGACGGGCGGCAGCAAGCTGCTGGATGGGGTTCCGGAAAAATCCGGAGCCTACAAGCTGGTGATTTCTCCGCAGGGAAAAGTGGGCATAGGAGCCCATGACGAACGGGGGGCGTTTTACGCCATGCAGACGCTGCGGCAGCTGGGAACGAAGGCCGGCGGAGAAGGCGTGATTTTGCCCGTTGGGGAAATCATAGACTGGCCGGACATTGAATTCCGCGGAACGGTGGAAGGTTTTTACGGCACCCCCTGGAGTCATGAAGCCCGTTTGAGCCAGCTGCGCTTTTACGGCCAGAACAAGATGAACACATACATCTACGGGCCGAAGGACGATCCCTACCACTCTTCCCCCCACTGGAGGGACCCCTATCCCGCGGACCAGGCCGCCCAGATCAGGGAACTGGTGAAGGTGGCGAAGGAAAACCACGTGGATTTTGTGTGGGCCATCCATCCCGGCAAAGATATCAAGTGGACGGAAGAAGACATGAACAACGTCATCAAAAAGTTTGAGATGATGTACAAGCTGGGCGTCCGTTCTTTTGCCGTGTTTTTTGACGATATCTTCGGCGAAGGCAAGCGCGGGGACATGCAGGCCCTTCTGCTGAACAAGATCAATGACGAATTTGTCAAGGTGAAGAAAGACGTCACCCCCCTGGTCATGTGCCCCACGGAGTACAACCGCGGCTGGGCCGATCCCAAGCCGGGAACCTATCTGGACATTCTGGGAGACCGTCTGGACCCCTCCATCCACGTCATGTGGACGGGGAACTCCGTTTGCCACGACATTACGCTGGAAGGCCAGCAATGGGTGAACAGGAGAATCAAGCGCCCTTCCTACGTCTGGTGGAACTTCCCCGTCACGGACTACTGCCGTTCCAACCTCTGCATGGGCCGCGTATATGGCCTTGCCACGGAACCGGGGGCGAAGGAATCCATGGGTGGTTTCGTCTCCAACCCCATGGATAAGCCGGAGGCCTCCAAGGTCTCCCTCTTCGGCCTTGCGGATTACTCCTGGAATATCAACGGGTTCAAGTCTGATGAGGCCTGGAAGGAAGGAGTCAGGCGCCTGTTCCCGAAAGCGGCGGAAGCCATGCAGGTTTTTGTGAACCACAACTCCGACCAGGGCCCTAACGGTCACGGCTACCGGCGTGAGGAATCCGTGGAAATAGAACCCGTAGTCAAGCGCGTGCTGGAAGCCGCCCGGGAAGGCAAGATTGAGAAGAAGGATACGGCCCTGCTCAAAAAGGAATTTGCCCGTATGGCCGCCGCTGCGCCCGTCATCCGTGCCAGGGCGAATAATCCGCGGATGATGAAGGAAATAGGCGCGTGGGTGGATGCCTTTGAGCAGCTGGGGCATGCCGGTCAGCACGCTGTAGCGGCGCTGGAGGAAAACAACGCCAGAGAAGCCGCGACCCGGCTGGTGCAGGCTACGCAGGCTCTGGCGGCCATGGATGGAATTTCCCGCCGCCACAACCAGGAAGGACAGTTGTACCGTTCTGCGGTAAAGACCGGTTCCCGTGTGATGGCCCCCGCCGTCAATGAGCTGGCGGATATTGTCTCCAAAAAAGTTTTTCCGGCCATTGCCGGCGCGCCGGCCCTTTCTCCCAAGCCTCTGGTCAAGGGGGGCAGCATGGATAAGGCGGAACTCTTCTGTGACGGGGATCGCGGCTCTTTCTGGCACTCCGGCGCCTACGGCCAGCCGGGCGACTGGTATGGCGTGGACTACGGAATGCCCATCCCCGTGCGGAGCGTGGAAGTGCTGATGGGCCGCAATGACAAGGACGGCGACTATGTAGAAAAAGGGCAGCTGGAAGGCTCCCGCGACCTTGAAACCTGGAAACCGCTGGGGCCGGAAACTTCCGGCATGCAGGTGGTCTGGAAGGCTCCCAAGCCGGTTTTGCTCCGTGCCGTACGCTACCGCGTCATTGAACCGAAAAAAACAGGCAACGGCCGGTCTGTCTGGACTGCCGTGCGGGAAATAGCCGTCAACACGCCTCCTTCCGCTATGGCTTCCTCCAATGTGGCGGGGCTGGAGGGCGTTTCCGTGCAGAAATCCGATAAAATCGTGCGGATCAACCGCGTGATGGAAACGCATAAGATGAAACCCGGGGAATTTATTTCCCTGCAGCTGGATGGCCCCACGGACGCTACCTGGCTGGAAGTCAACCTGGAACGGGATGACGTCAACTCCTGGGCGGAAGTGGTGCTGGACGTGGAAGGCTCTTCCAAGCCCGTAGTCCAGAAGCTGGACAAACAGGGCAAAAACTTCATTGCCAGGGGCAGCCAGCTTCCCAAGGGAATCAAGGGGATGAAGCTGGTTAATAAAAGCGGCAGGGAGCAGGATATTGTTCTGAACATGTTCAAATTTGACGTTCCTCCCGCGGACCCCGGCACCAGCCTGGTTTCCCTGAGCGACAGAAACCTGAAAACGGTTTACCGTGCCGACAAGCCGCTGGACATAGTCGTTCCCAATCTGGACAATCCCAAGGCTACCAAAGTAATCGTGGTGGGATCCGCCGCCTTCGCCATCCAGGCCCGCCGCGGAGAAGGCGCCTGGACGCCGGTCGGCAAACGGAACGCCGGCCCCGGTGTCTCTGAATTTGCCATCCCTGCCGGAACTTCTGCTGTGCGCCTGACCTATAAGGCTCCCCAGCCGGAGGCGATCATTAATGAAGTCATTTTTTCCTCCCGGAAATAACCGTCTCAGACGCCGCTGGCATCTTACTCCGTCCGGTACGTTCCGGACGGAGTTTTATTTTGAAAGGGACGGGTGCGCTGCGTGCAGGCCGTTTCCCGGAAACGGAAGCGGAAACCTCTTTTCTCCGCTTTGGCCGCCTGCTGTGGAAACAACCTTGACCCTGTTGGATGCGGGGCTAAAATACTGCCATGACACCGGGTTTTCATTGGACTCTACGCCCTTCCGTGAAGGAGGATGATCCGGTCTTGAAAGCGTTTCCTGCGGAACTGCCTCTGCTGGTCAAGCAGCTTCTGCTGCAGCGCGGGTTCACCGGGGGAACGGAAACGGAACTCTTTCTGGAACCCAGGCTTTCCCACCTGAGCGACCCTTTCCTGATGGGGGAAATGAGGGTAGCCGTGGACCGCATTTTCCGGGCCGTGGATGAAGGGGAAACCGTGTGCATTTATGGGGACTATGATGTGGACGGAGTTACCTCCGTGGCGCTTCTTCGGGCCATTTTGATGGCTTATGACCTGGATCCCCAGTATTTTATTCCCGTTCGTTCCCGGGAAGGCTACGGCCTCAGCGAGGCCGGCATCAAGCGTTGCCTTTGCGAATGTGCGGACCCTCCCAGCCTGCTCATTACGGTGGACTGCGGCACTTCCTCCGTGAAAGAGGTGGACATGCTCAACGGCCTGGGGATAGACGTCATCATTCTGGACCACCATGAGGCGGGCCCTTTGGGGCGGCCGGACGCGGTGGCGGTGGTCAATGCCAAAATTGAGGAAAACAGCCCGTATACTTATCTGTGCAGCGCGGGCGTCGTCTTCAAGCTGGCGCATGCCCTCCTGAAGGAGCGGAAGCTGAAAACCTTTGACCTGAAACTTTATCTGGATCTGGTAGCCGTGGCTACTGTGGCGGACATCGTTCCCCTGGTGGCGGAAAACAGGATTCTGGTTCGCCACGGCCTGGGAAGGCTGGCTCACAGCCGCCATACGGGGCTCAAAACCCTGACGGAAATAGCGGGCATCCGCCCTTCCGACTCCGTTAACCACGCGGGCTTCCTGAACGCCGCCCACGTGGGGTTCAGGATAGGCCCGCGCATCAATGCCGCCGGGCGCATGGATTCCCCTATGGATGCGTTGGAACTCCTGCTGACCATGGATGCCAGGAGGGCCGTGCAGCTTGCCCAAATGCTGGATTCCCACAACCGCAAGCGACAGGAGGAAGAGGAGGCCATCCGGACGGATGCGGTGGAAATGCTTCACAACTCCTTTGACCCGGAGCGGGACAACGTTATTGTGCTGGGTTCCCGCGCGTGGCATCCCGGCGTGGTGGGCATTGTGGCCTCCCAGCTGATGAGGCGGTACCACAAGCCGACTTTCGTCATCGCCTTTGATGAAAGCGGCGTGGGGAAGGGTTCCGGCCGTTCCATTCCCGGCGTATCCCTGGTTCAGGCCATCCACCACTGCGCGGATACGCTGGTTTCCGGCGGCGGCCATGATATGGCGGCGGGGCTGGTGATTGAAGAATCCCGCATGGACGACTTCCGCCGGGCTTTCAACCGTTATGTGTCCGAAACCACGACGGAGGAACAGCGCTGCCCCGTACTCAACATTGACATGGAAGTGTCCTTCCAGGCTCTGACGCTGGATTTGCTGGACAGCTATGAAAAACTGGAACCCTTCGGCAACTCCAATCCCCAGCCTCTATTCATGAGTTCCGACGTTTTTCCCACGGAACCGCCCAAGCGCGTGGGAACCAATCATCTGAAGCTTTTCATGCGTCAGGGCATCGTGGAGCGTGACGCTATTTTCTTCAACGGAGCGGAACGGGAGCTTCCCAATCCTCCCTGGGATATCGCTTTCACGATTGACCGCAACGTGTACCGCGGCCGCGCCTCCCTGTCCATTTCCATTCAGGAAATACGTTCCCACCGGGAAATGTAAGGAGAACCGCGAAAGAAAAGAATTGTCTATAACCAAGTAAAAACGGCTTATTGCGTTAAATAGCAATAAGCCGCAAAATTATAAATGATTTATGAAATCTAGACCCTGGGCAATCTGAACAGATTGTCGTTAGGAGTGTCATTAGGTTCGGAACGTACGTATTTTTCTCCTCTTGAGCTGATAGCATCAATGAGTTTTGGATAGGATGGACCGATGTCTATACGCACGATATTACCTTTTCGAACAAAGTCATGAACGGCTTCTTTAGTGTAGAAACCGTCATTTTTTACCCCTGTGAGGTAAATTTTTGCAATTTCTAATGTAGATTTAGGATTGGTGCATCCTGGTTTGAGTATAATTTTTTTTGCTTTATACATATGAATACTTATATAGGTGGTTCCTACTCGGAGATTGACACCATTCTAGTAAACCTGTATAAGGTCCTCGCTACGAAGCAAGCTGATGTCAATTTCTGAAAGAATTTGGTTATCAGAGGAAAGGGGTAAGGTATTGACGTACCTTGCCCTTTTTTTGCTCTGATGAGGTATTAATAGCATTGGGACATTTCCAATGTCCAGAAAAAAATAACCTCCCCCTTTTTCTTTTTAAAATCTTTTTCTCCCACCATTAATAAGAAAATATTTTTTGCATATATGGTTTGACCCATTTCAAATTTATAGCATACTGCTTCTTCGAAAGAGCAGTGAGACCTCTTTTGAGAATCTCAAACTGATTGTTGGAGCATAGTCGCACTCTTGCGAGTGCGTGGATTGAAACTTATTAATGGTTGGTGATAAAGGGGATCAACTGCCCAGTTGATGTTAATTCAGCTGGGCAGTTTTTGTGTAGAAGTATATTGCTCTTTCTTCAAATGCCCAATTGATGAAGTTGTTCCAACAAAGTTATATGTGTTTAGTACCCTTGACAGAAATGTTCTGAAAGTACATCATTCTTTCTATTCCCCCCCCCCATTCAGGGCAAAAACAAGCAAGATGAACACCCTGTTCCTTCAAGGTCGTCTATTGCTGCTTCTCGGACGGTAGTCCGAGAAGATATCTTGATATGCGCCGGCGGGCCGTTCCGGCGCGAGGGAAGTAAACGGCTGGTCTTGATAGTTGTGCGCAGAAGGAATGGCTCCTTCATCGGAATATTTTTCCGCGCGCAGTTTCCTGAGGAACGAACCCTTAACATGATTATTGTAATGAAAGAACATATACACATTTTTGATACGACGCTGAGAGACGGGGAACAGTGCCCCGGCGCGGCGATGAACGTGGAGCAGAAAATACAGGTGGCCATGCAGCTGGAAACGCTGGGGGTGGATATTATTGAAGCGGGCTTCCCTGTTATTTCGGACGGCGATTTCCGAGCCGTCCGGGCCGTGGCGGAATGCACGGAAAAAAGCCGCGTTTGCGGACTGGCCCGCTGCGTGGAAAAGGATATCATTGCCGCCCATGAAGCGTTGAAGGCCGCCGGGGAACGGGAGCGCATCCATCTGGTGGTGGCCACCTCCCCCATCCACCGGAAATACAAGCTGGGAAAAAGCCGGGAACAAATCAGGAACATGGCCGTAAAATCCGTTGCCATGGCTTCCGATTTGTGCGGGGAAGTGCAGTTTTCCGCAGAGGACGCTTCCCGCACGGAGCCGGAATTCCTGGCGGAGATTGTAGAGTCTGTCATTGACGCGGGCGCCGCCGTCATCAATATTCCGGATACGGTGGGGTACACGATGCCGGAGGAATATTTTCGCCTGATTTCCTATCTGAAGTCACATGTTCCCAATGTGGACCGCGTCCGGCTGTCCGTCCATTGCCATGATGACATGGGGATGGCCGTGGCCAACTCGCTGGCGGCCATCCGAGCCGGGGCGCGGCAGGTAGAGGGAACCATCAACGGCATCGGGGAACGGGCCGGAAATACCGCCCTGGAGGAAGTCATTATGGCGTTGCATGCCCGGCGGGATTTCTTTTCCGAAGTGTGGACCGGAATACGAACGAATGAACTGGTGCGCACCAGCCGCATGGTGGCCGCCATGAGCGGCCTGGCCGTTCCTCGTTCCAAGGCCGTAGTGGGGGCGAACGCCTTTGCCCACGGTTCCGGCATTCACCAGGACGGCGTTTTGAAGAACCGGAGCATTTACGAAGTCCTGGACCCGGAGGAAATAGGCTGGGGAACCACGGAACTTCCCCTGACCAAACATTCCGGCAGGCATGCCGTGAACATGCGCCTGCGTGCGCTGGGCCTCTCCGTTCCGGATACGGATATGCCGCGCCTGTTTGAACTGTTCAAGAAACAGGGGGACCAATGCAAGTTCGTGTATGATGATGATTTAGCCGCCCTCGTGGACTCCCTTTAAGAATGAACTTCCGCTGTCCGGAAGTTCCCCACGGAATTTCCGGATGATTGTTGTATTTGTATGGGGAAGCAGAGGCATCTTCAACAGAAGCCTTTTTCTTCTGCACTGAAAAAGGAAATCCCCTGCAAGTTAAAAACTTGCAGGGGATTATCTGGTAGGCCCGGTAGGGTTCGAACCTACGACCAAGGGATTATGAGTCCCCTGCTCTAACCGCTGAGCTACGAGCCCGTTGCAGAACAACGTGGAAGAATACTAGCAGAATTGGAGGAGGAAAGCAAAGTTTTTATCCTGCAGTAAACGTTTTGGATTGGCGAACGGGTGCGGGAAGCAGGAAAAAACGGGAAGATTCAGACTTGCAGTTTCGTCCAGCTCCGCCCCTTGACGATTTTATAGAGGATGGCGGATTGGACGGCCATTTCAAAGGCGAAGAGTAGCCAGATGCCCCACAGGGTCATGGTTTCCGGTGCCAGCCTGAACCATACCCAGGTGCAGACGACACGGAAAAAGCCCATAATGCCGTAGGAAATGAGCATGACTCTCCGGGTATCTCCCGCGCCGCGCAGGGACATTTTCATCACGATGCAGGCGGCGAAGAAGGGCTCCACCACCAGCATGGTGCGCAGCACGGGAATGCCGGTATCAATGAGAGTCATGCTGCCGTTGGAAAATATCTCCATGAACAGGGCGGGAAAGGCGCAGAAGAGCACTCCCAGGCCCGTCATGAATATGATGGCGTACCGCATGCATTTCCAGATGGTAATGCGGGCCATAAGCGCGTTCCGGGCGCCCAGGTATTGCCCCACGAGCGTGGAAGCGGCCATGCCGATGGCGAAGCCTGGCAGGAAACTGAGCGATTCAATGCGGACGGCGATGTTGTGGACGCCCAGCACGCCTTGAACAGGCAGTTCGCTGATGATGGAAAGGCAGAACATCTGAATGCCCCACATGCCGAAGACTTCCACGGCCTGCGGCAGCCCGATTTTCAGGATGCGCTTCTGCATGCCCATGTCCGGCCGCAGATGGGAAAAGCTGAGGTACAGGGGCGGAGCATAGTGCTCTCCCCGTTCCCGGACGAGTTCTTCCAGGGATTCATTGTTCCTGCCCGTGAAGATTTTTTTTCTGCGCCGCAGCATGATGAACAGGAGGATGCTCATGCTGATGCCGTAGCCGCAGACTGTTCCCGCCGCAATTCCTCCAATGCGCCAGCCGCCCAAAGGAGCGTCCGCAAAGACGAAGATGACGCTGAAGATGACATTGAGGATGCCTACGCTCATCATAATCCAGAAGGGCAGCCGCGTGTCTCCGGAGCCTCGCAGCGCGGCATTGATGGCAAAGACCACGCCGCTGAACGGGGCGGCAAAGGCGGCCATATAAACATATTGCAGGGCGTAGGTCCGGGCGGCTTCATTCATGGTCAATACGTGCGTGACCAGGAAATCGCTGCATGTGAAGAGAAGGCCGCAGGAAACGACGCCGGCCAGGAGCCCCAGCATGGCGGCCTGGTGCAGGCCATGCTGCGCCTGGGGATAGTCTCTGGCGCCCGTCATGCGGGAAACGATGGCTGTGGCTCCCATCATGATGGCCCCCTGGATAACGAAGCCGAACCACATGATGAAGACGACGGCGCCCATGCCGTCAGAGATGTTGATGGTGTCCTGGGCGTCCACCCCTATCTTAGTGGCGATGAAAAGGTCGGAAGAAGTGACGAAAAAGCTCAACAGCTGCTCCAGGAAAGGCCAGAAAGCAATGACGGCGATTTGCCGGGGCAGGGACAGTCCGGCAAGTTTGCCGCCCAGGCGGGCGCGTGCCGCCTTGCCGCGTATGATTCCTTCTCTTGCGTCCCCCGCACTCATCGCTGAGCCGTGTAAATGCTGGCAATTCCCCCGTTCAGAGGTTCCGCCGTGATATTGCTGTAGCCGCATTCCCGCAGCAGGGCCTTCATGGCCTGCCCGCAGGGGAAGGCTTCAATGCTGTCCGCCAGGTAGTCGTATGCTTCCCGGTGGCCGGTCATCCAGCCCGCAATGACGGGAAGGATGCGGTGCAGATAAAACCTGTAAGGTCTTTTCAACAGGCTTTCAGGCAGGGAAAAATCCAGAATGAGCAGATGGCCCTCCGGGCGCAGCATTCGGCCCATTTCCCGCAGGGCGTCCGGATAACTGGCCATGTTCCTCAGGCCAAAGGCGACAGTGACCGCATCATAGGAGGCGGAGGGGAAGGGCAGGTTCATGGCGTCTGCGCAAACCAGATGATCCAGCCCGCGCCTGGCCGCTATGTCCAGCATGGGCTGGCAGAAGTCGGACCCGGTGAGGCGGATTTCCGGCATCGCGTTCAGGATGGCCAGGGCCAGGTCTCCCGTTCCGGTCGCGAGATCCAGAAGGTTCTCCGGCTTCCATTCGGAGACAAGCTGAACGACGCGCCGGCGCCATAGCAGGTCCACGCCCATGCTCAGCACATGGTTGGTAGCCACATAGCGCGGTGCAATAGCGGAAAAAGCGGCTTTGACGAATTCTGGATTACGCATGCAGAAAGGGCTGGGGATAGTAAAAAAGAGCACCGTAAGTGCTCTTTTTATAAAGGAAAGGGATGGGGTGTCGGACGGGGCTCGAACCCGCAACAACCAGAATCACAATCTGGGGCTCTACCATTGAACTACCGACACCATTTAGTGTTGTGGTGCGGCAGACATTACCCGCTCTCTTCCATTTTGGCAAGAAGAAAATAAGTTTAATGAGTTTTTTTGAATGGAATATTTTCTCAATAATACAATAAGAGCATGCCGGGGCGGTTATTTGTTTCCTCTTTGGAAAATTGCGGAGAACCTGTGTGATCTTCTATTGCACCCTCCTGGATTTGATGTAAACTTTTTTATTATGGGGATTGATGTAGTATACGCCGCCTTTCGGGCCGACCCGGTAGGTTCTGTTTTCCCGCGCCCGGAGGGCTCGGTGGGAAGCGTGCTCTCCCGGTATCATTCCGGAACACAGCGGTGTATATTCCGGAAGGAGCGGTTTGCGGCCGCATTGGGGGAAGAAGAAAAGAACCGGAAGGAGGACGGTCTGGATGAAAAGGGAGGGCTTCACAAGGATATTATTATCCTTTCCAGAGAGTTGTTTTGTCAAGTTGGAGAGTCCGGATAAGCGGATTTTTGTGAAAAGGACATGATTTTTTATGAGTTGTTTGAAAACGAATGTTTGAATTTATTTTATTTCCAATTACTGTTTCCGCAGTCGCTACTGCATTTTAGTTGTTAACCGGCCTCTCATCTGTATCCGATCTATGAATTTCTTTCCTCATATTCCCATGCTGTCTACTGTATTCAACAGTATAGGTTGCTATTTATTGCCGTTAGGGGCTGTTTTGCTGTGGCTTTTGTACGAGTCAAGAAAATCAAAGGCTTTTCTTCTTGTCGGGCTGGTGTTGATGATCATGGTATGCATGTTTTTTCAGGAGGCCAGCTCTCCCAGCCGGGAATATCCGTGGGACCGCATGATGGAGCATGTTTTTACGGGAACGCTTCTGCCTTTCCTCTGTCTGCTGGGCTATATTCTGTACGTGTTCCTTTGCGCCTGCATTCCGGTTTACCGGAAGGTGTGGAAGGGAATCGGGTTTTTTGTTCTTGGAGGAATGAGCCTGGCTTTCGAATACGTCAATGTCTTTTTTCCGGTGGCGTTGCTGGCGGGGTATTTGTTCCGTTTTACCGTTTTTCGGAAATTCAGGAATCACCTCCCCTTGATCAGAAAATGCCACAGGGGCCTTGCCGTAGGGGTTATTCCGGGAATCTGCCTGATCAGTATTGTCTGCGCCATTCTGTTTCCCCCTCCGGAGAGTTTTATATGTGAGAGGATTCATGAGGAAATGGCGCGTGACATGGCCCTGTGGAATTACCAGAACAATCTGGTTCTTCTGTCCAGCCATTTTCTGAATATGGAGCGTGAAAACGGCTGTATTACCGTGAAATATTATTGCGAAACGAATATGGGCCCTGCCGTGTACAAGGCGTTCTGCAATAATTACGGCGGTTACGTTAGGGCGGAATGTTCCCTGCTGAACAGGCAGTCCCGCTGATGGGTGAGAGGCTGTTTTTTCTGGCCGGGGAGGCTCAGATCTAGATCTGAATGTCTCCGGTGAACACAAGGTCTGCCGGTCCGGTCAGCGTCACGTCAGTGAAACGGTCCCCTGTGCGTTGGAATCCGACTTTAAGCGTGTCTCCACCCGCCACGTCCACCTGAATGGGGGAGGGAGCGTCCGTCAATACGGCATGCAGCAGCGCACAGGCGGTCATCCCCGTTCCGCAGGCAAGCGTTTCATCCTCTACGCCGCGTTCGTAAGTGCGTATGGCAATGTGCCCCGGAGACAGGATTCTGGCAAAGTTGGCGTTGGTGCCTTTGGGTGAAAAGGCATCATGGTAACGCAGATAGGCCCCCAGTTTGGCAATGTCCAGGCCGTCCAGCTTGTCCAGAAACGCTACGGCGTGGGGAACGCCCGTGTTCAGGAAATGGACATCCGCTCCCACAGCCGGGTCGGCATTCAGCACGAAGAGCTGCATGGAGTGGGGATTGGTCAGGTTGACGGTGACGTTGCCGTCTTTTTCAAAGTTGGCGGTGACGACGCCGGCCATTGTTTCAAAAGGAAGAGGCGTTGTCTTGTCGTGATGAAGCAGGGCGGCGGCAAAGTTGCCGAAGCAGCGGGCCCCATTGCCGCACATTTCCGCCTCTCCGCCGTCCGCATTGTAATAACGCATCCGGACAATTCCCCCCTTGCCCTGGGAAGGTTCCGCGGCGATCAACCCGTCCGCCCCAATGCCGAAGCGGCGGTCGCACAGGGCTTCTATGGTTTCTTCGTCCAGCACGGAGGAAAGGCTCAGGTCACGATTGTCCACCATGACAAAGTCGTTGCCGGCTCCCGTCATTTTGTAGAAATGAAGCAGCATAATAGTAAGTTGTGTTGTGCCGGAATTCTAATGTTCCCGGCCGGTTTTGGCAAGGCGGCTTACATGAATGACATGGCATCCACGTCGATTACGGCCGTCAGGTCTTCCCCCAGTCCGGCTTCCTGCACCAGTTTCCGTAGGGTGCGGGAGAGGATGCGGGCGGAAGGTCCCTTGACCGTAATCTGGAATCTGAACTGTCCGTGCGCGCGGGGAATGGGGGCGGGCATGGGGTCGGTCATCGTGGCGGGAGGGGGAAGCATGCCGCGCAGACGGGACGCGAGGGTTTGCGTGGCGAATTCCGCCATGCTTTCATGCTGGGACCGTATGGTCAATACGGCGATATGGGTGAAGGGGGGCAGGGCGAACGCGCGCCGCATTTCCAGTTCCTGAGCTGCGAAGCCGTCTGTATCATGGTGCCGGGCGTATTGCAGGGAGGGGGACTGGGGCGTAAAAGTCTGGATAATGACTTCTCCGGAAAGGTCACCGCGGCCGGCGCGGCCCGCTACCTGCGTCAGGAGCTGGAATGTGCGCTCCCCTGCACGGGGATCCGGGATGTGGAGCCCCAGGTCCGCGTTCAGCACGCCTACCAGCGTCACGTTGGGAAAGTCCAGCCCTTTGGCGATCATCTGGGTGCCCAGGAGAATATCTATCTTATGGGCGCGGAACTGGTTCAGAATGGTCCGGACGGCGTTTTTCCGCCGGGCCACGTCCGCATCCACGCGCGTGATGCGCGCCGCAGGAAAAGTGCGGCGCAGGATTTCCTCCACCTTCTGGGTTCCGTACCCCTGGAGCAGGATGTTGGCGGACCGGCATTCCGGGCAGGAACGGGGCGGAAGGGCTTTGAATCCGCACAGGTGGCACATGAGGCGATCTTCCGTACGGTGGTAGGTCAGGGGCAGGGAACAGTGCATGCACGTGACTACGTGGCCGCAGTCCGGGCATTGGATGGAGCGTGCGAATCCGCGCCTGTTGAGCAGCAGGATTACCTGTTCCCCCTTGTCGAGACGCCGGTCAATGGACATCCTGAGGCGTTCGGAGATAACGTTGGGTCCGGATTTATTCTTCCCTTCCGTTTTCATGTCCAGGATGCGAATGAGCGGCAGCTGCTGGCCGTCCGCCCTTTCCGTCAGTTTTACCAGAGAATACTTTCCAATCAGGGCGTTATGGATGCTTTCCAGGGAGGGAGTGGCGGAGCCAAGAAGCACGGTGCAGTTTTCCAGATGGGCGCGCAGCACGGCCAGATCCCTCCCGTGGTAGCGGGGGGAACTTTCCTGTTTGTAAGAGGCGTCGTGTTCTTCATCCACAATCACCAGGCCCAGATTTTGGAGGGGGGCGAAGACGGCGGAACGGGGGCCGATGACGATGCGGGCCTTTCCGGAACGGATGGCATGCCATTCGTCAAAGCGCTCTCCGTCCGAAAGGAGGCTGTGCAGCACTGCCACGGAGGAAGGCAGTTCCGCGAAACGGGATTTGAAACGCTGAACCGTCTGGGGCGTCAGGGAAATTTCCGGCACCATGATCAGGGCGGATTTTCCGGATGTTACTATTTGGGAAACGGCCTGTAAATAAACCTCCGTTTTGCCGGAACCGGTAACCCCTTGCAGCAGGATCGGTTTTTTGTGCTCTGCCGCGCACATGGCCGTGATTTCTTCCAGCGCTTTCTGCTGCTGGCTGTTCAGCTTCATGGGCTGGGTGGGGACGAATTGCTCCCCGGTGCTGGGGTCCCGGTGCACGGCCTCTTCCTTCAGGGAGATGAAGCCTTTGGCTTCCAGGCTGCGGGCAACGTTCAGGGCTCCGGCGCCGAATGCTGCCAGGGGGACGGCCTGTTGTCCCGCGGATGAGAAATAATCCAGCATTTGGGCCTGCCGGGGCGCTTTGCGGTACAGGGCATCCAGTTCCTCCCGTGCCGGAGTTTTTTCCAGATACACCATTTTGCGCAGTTTTTCCGCCGTATTTTCCTGACGGACGGTTTCCGGGAGCAGACACCGGATCATCTGATCCAGAGCCACGGAGTAATAGTCCGCCGCCCATGAGGCCAGATTCATCATCACCGGGGAAATCAGAGGCTCCGGATCAATCAGTTTCAGAATGGGTTTGAGCCTGTCCTTCCAGGCCGGAGACGGTTCCGACAGCGTAAGCACGGTTCCGGTAGCCGTTCTGTTACGCAGGGGCACCTGTACGCGGCAGCCCGGCCTGACGTCTCCCGCTTCCGGAGGAATGCCGTAATCCAGTACCAGATCGCTTTGTCCGTCAACCAGAATGCGCGCCGCCTGCATGGAGTGAAAAGGAGGGATAACATTAACGATAGCCGAAGGGGAAACGGGCGACGCCGCTCATGTCTTTCAGAACTTCAATATAATTGTAGCCGTATCCATCCATGATTTGTGTTACGACGGATGCCTGGTCGTACCCGATTTCCAGGGCTACAAAGCCGTCTTCATTCAGATAATCCCGGGCGCGGGACAGAAAGCGTTCAATGATTTCCCAGCCTTTAGGCCCTCCGAACAGGGCTGTATGGGGGTCTTTCATGACTTCCGGGGCAAGTTTTTCCCCCTCCGCAATGTATGGCAGATTGGCCACGATAACGTCAAAGAGCATGTTCCGCCCGTCTTCCCCTTTTTCTCCTTCCGGAGCGGAATCGGCATCTTCTGTGGGCAGACCCGTTTTTTCCGGGGAAATGTTGGCGAACAGGTCGGTCTGGATGGTGGAGACCCTGGCTCCCAGCCGCATGGCATTTTCCAGAGCCAGATCAAGAGCCTGCGGGGAGATGTCCGCCAGCACGACTTCCCTGGCGCGCTCCTTGAGCTCCAGCGCCAGCGTGACGCCGATAACGCCGGAGCCCGTGCCCATGTCCAGGATGCGTACCGGATGATCCGGGATTTTCCTTAGCACCATTTCCACCAGTTCCTCAGTTTCCGGGCGGGGAATCAGGGCGCGGGCATCCGTCAAGAAATCCCTCCTGAAAAATTCCGTGACGCCCAGCAGGTGCTGCAACGGTTCTCCCGCTGCCCTGCGTTTCAGCAATTCGCGCAGAGGGGCCAGTTCCGCTTCTTCCACGGGCCTGTCAAACTGGGAGTAAAGAGCCGTGCGGTTGCAGTGCAGGACATGGGCCAGCAAATGCTGCATAGTGGCGCGCGCTTCGTCGCACCCCTGGCGGACCAGATAATCCGTGCCGGACTGAAGGACTTCCAGTAAAGTTTTCATGCAAGGGAAAAGGGGTTAGGACATTCCAGCCTCCGCCAGGCGTTCCTGCATTTCCGCGTGCTGGAGGGCCATAATCAGGTCTTCCAGCTGCCCCATCAGGATACCGTCCAGATTGTGGGAGGTGTAGCCGATGCGGTGGTCTGTCAGACGGTTCTGCGGGAAATTGTATGTGCGTATTTTTTCCTCACGGCCGCCGGAGCCGATGAGGCTGCGGCGCGCGGCGGAATATTTTTCCGCCTCTTCCCGTTTTTTGGCTTCAAAGAGCTTGGCGCGCAGGATTTTCATGCCCTTTTCCCGGTTTTTCATCTGGCTGCGTTCTTCCTCGCACCGGACATAAACTCCCGTGGGGAGGTGCCATATCTGAACGGCGGATTCCGTCTTGTTCACATGCTGGCCCCCGGCTCCGCCGGAACGGCATACTTCGATGCGGAGATCTTCCGGGCGGATTTCTATGTCCACTTCCTCCGCTTCCGGCATGACGGCCACGGTGGCGGTGGAGGTATGGATGCGCCCCTGCGTTTCCGTAGCGGGAACGCGCTGCACACGGTGCACGCCGCCTTCATATTTCAGGAAGCGGAACACTTCTTCCCCGGCAATGCGGCAGACGACTTCCTTGAAGCCGCCCACATCTGACGGGCTGCTTTCCAGATGCTCAAAGCGCCAGCCGCGTTCTTCCGCAAAACGCTGGTACATTCGCAGCAGGTCTCCGGCAAACAGGGATGCTTCATCCCCGCCCGTTCCGGCGCGGATTTCAATAATGGCGTCCCGGTCTTCCGTCGTGTCGCGGGGAAGCAGGCTGTACTGCACGTCGCTGCGCAGTTTTTCCAGGGCGGCTTCCAGTTCCGGAATCTCCAGGGCGGCCAGTTCCGCCAGTTCCGGATCGTCCGTCTTGGCCAGTTCCTGATTGTCCGCCAGCTGTTGTTCCGTGGCGTTCAGGGAATCCCATGTTTCCATGAGTTCCTTCAGGCGGCGGTGTTCTCTCATGATTTCCGAGGCCTTTTTCTGGTCATTGAAGAAGTCCGGTTCGGCAATGACTGTTTCCAATTCTTCCAGGCGCTGGCGGCGTTTTTCAATGAGAGGTGTGTAATCCATGGCGTTTGCGTGTAAAGAATTTTAAAAGATGGCAGGGCTTTCTGAAAGCCAAATCCGGGAAATGTAAGACAATTCCGGCATTTAAAAGAAGGAGGGCCGCTTCCGGCGCCTTTGCCGCGCTTTCCTGAATCCGGGAAACCGGGCCAAAAGAAAACCGCAGCCATTACGTTTTTCCGATATGCTTTCCTGAAAAAGGGAAAAGCGGAATCATCGTAACTGCCGCGGCGGTAAAGCTGGCATCGCGTACGGGACTCGAACCCGTGTTGCCCGCGTGAAAGGCGGGAGTCCTAGACCGCTAGACGAACGCGACTTTTAGGTTTGCAGGGACTGCGCGGCGAAGTAAATACTACCGGAGGCCGAAAGGCAAGAATTATTTGAATCCGAGTTAAAAAAATCGTTATTTTCCTTCCGGTATGTGGGATTCGTCGTAGTCGTCCAGCCTGTGCTGCCAGAGATAGTGCCGCGTTTGCTGGACAAGCACGCCGGAAAGTGCCAGCAGGGAAATGAGGTTGGGCAGGGCCATCAGGCCGTTGGCGCAGTCTGCAAAAATCCATACCAGTTCTATTTTAGAGACGCAGCCGATGAAAACCGCCGCCACCCAGATGACGCGGTAAGGCGTGATCAGCCGGATGCCGCCCAGGTATTCCAGCGCTTTTTCTCCAAAGTAGGACCAGCCCAGAATGGTGGAAACTACAAAAGTAACCAGGCTGAGCGTGAGCAGAGGGGAGCCTAGGTAAGGAATTTTGCTGAATGCCAGCGTAGTAAGCCTGGGGCCGTCCGTGCAGGAAATGTCCGGATGCGCGATGATGCTGGTGGTCAGGACAATTCCTGTCAGGGCGCAGATGATGACGGTATCCCAGAAGGGGCCGCTGGAAGAGATGAGCGCCTGCCTGACGGGGTTGCGGTTCTGTGCGGCGGCGGAGGCGATGGCTGCGGACCCCAGGCCGGCCTCATTGGAAAAGAGGCCCCGGGCCACACCGGTTCTCATGGCAGCCATGACGGCCGCCCCTGCTGCGCCTCCGGCGGCGGCTTCTCCCGTAAAGGCGCAGTCCAGAATATACCGGATGGCGGGAAGAATGTACTCCGCCTGTACAGTCAGAATATACAGGCATCCCAGGATGTAGATGACGGCCATGAACGGCACGAAGAAAGCGCATACCCTGGCAATGCCCCGGATGCCTCCCAGCATCACCAGCGCCGTCAACGCCGTCAGTACAACGGCTGTGCCCCAGGAAGGAATGGAAAAGGCGTGATGGAGCTGTTCCGCAGCTGCGTTCCCCTGCGTCAGGTTTCCGATGCCGAAGGCGGCAATGGCCGTGAAGACGGCGAAGGCCGTACCCAGCCATTTGCTGTTCAGACCGCGTTCCAGCACGAACATGGGGCCTCCGCTCATATTGCCGTCTTTGTTCTCCACCCGGTATTTGATGGCGAGCAATCCTTCCGAATAACGGGTTGCCATTCCCAGAACTCCCGTCAGCCAGCACCAAAAGACGGCTCCGGGGCCCCCGGCCGCAATCGCCACGCCCACGCCGATGATATTCCCGGCTCCGATGTTGGCGGCCAGGGCCACCATCAGGGAACTGAACGGGGAGATATCTCCCTTGTCCGTATGATCTTTCACAAAATACAATTTCAGGGCCTTAAGCAGATAACGCTGCGGAAACCGCAGGATGGCGGTGAGGTACAGGTGCGTGCCCAGCAACATGATGAGCAGGGGCCAGCCCCACAGGAAGCTGCTGAAAGCGGACAGCCAGGACGTGAGAGCGTCACCGGCCTGGAAAAAGGCATTTTGGAGGGCATCAGGCATACCGGAGGGATTCTAGGGAAAAGTAACGTGGTGACAAGCCCTTAAACAGATGACGGAGAAAGGTTTTTCGCAATGTTATGAATCCTGGGCCGGAGTTTTTCCGCTTTGGGGGAATCGATTCCAGGAAAAATGCCGTTTCCCGTGTTCAAGTATCGTTTCCCTGATAGAAGATGTGTGTCCCGAGTGCGGCTCTTCTTCCCTCCGGAAGCAGAGGAGGCAGAGGCGAACGAGTTACTGACTGGGAAAAGGGAGGGGCTTGTTCCCGGCGCGCGCGTTCTTATCATAAGCTCCGCCATGTTTTTGGAATGGGCAAAGTACTCGGACAGACGGTGTTGACTGCGCCGGCAGGAGCAGATAAAACCTTGAAACAAGTTGTTCATTCGGCCGGAGAAAGAGGTTTTCCACTCAGGCGGTGATGTGGCCGCGACAGTACAGGCGGATCATCAATAATCAATTAAAGAAGAAAATGATTGTTTTTACGGAAGAAAAGAAATTTTCCAGGGAAGATGTTCAAGAATTGTTTCTGTCCGTTGGATGGATTTCCGGACAATATCCGGGGCGTCTGTATAAAGCGCTCATGAATTCGTCCACTGTTGTGACGGCCTGGGATGGCGACCACCTGGCAGGGCTGGTGCGGGTGCTGGACGACAGCGAGATGGTTGCCTACATGCATTATGTTCTGGTGCATCCCGCCTATCAGGGCAGGGGGATTGCCGGAAAAATGGTGGAAATGGTTAAGGAAAAATACAGGGACTACCTGTATCTTGAAATCATGCCGGAGGAGAGCAGAAACGCCTCTTTTTATGAGAAGCACGGCTTCCGGGTTATGGCAGACGGCGTAGCCATGCAGCTGTGCAATTTTTCAAACAGGAGCTGATGCGGGGCGCCGGGGAGAGGTTGTTTGCGGTTGCGGGAGGGCAGGCGATGCGGCCGTTGTCCGCCGGATATATCCGTTTTTCAGCATACTGTTCCGGAAGGCTGTTTTTTATGGCTGAAATCCGCAGTCGAGGAACTGCGGTCTGCCTCGGGGGGCTGGACAGGATACAGTAAACCCGCGGGAATCCTTTCGGATTTTGGCTCCGCGGGTTTACCTTCTCATCCCGGATCAGCTCCGGAAAAGGTTTAGATTCAGTTCCCTGATGATGGATTGAAGCGCCGCCTGCCCCTTGACGGTATTCCCTGCGGGATCCAGTGGAGGCGAAAAAGCCGCCATGGCCAGCTTGCCGGGAGCCACGGTCACCAGGCCGCCGCCCACGCCGGATTTGGCCGGAAGGCCGGCCTTGTACATCCAGTCCCCTGTGGAATCATAAAGGCCTGACATGCACATTTCCGCCAAAATGGGGGGAACGTTCTCCTCTTTCACCACACGCTTCTTGCTGACGGGATTGACCCCGCCGTTGGCGTAGCAGGCGCCCATCAGGGCCAGCTGGGAGGCAGTGATATTCAGGGAACACATGCGTGTGTACAAATCCACGATCATGGGCGGCGTATTGTAAAAATAGCCGTAGCTGTCCAGCAGCCAGGCAATGCCGCGGTTGTGCTGGTTGGTAGCGCTTTCCGACTTGTAAATCTCCTGGTTCACGGTCAGGGCCGTGTTGGCGAAGTTATTGAAATTATGGATCATGTTTCCCCATATTTCATCGGAATCCGAACCGTTGACCAGGCTGACCGTCGCCATAGCCCCTGCGTTGACCAGGGGGTTGAGGGGCTTGCCGCCGTGCAGCTCAACCGCCATCACGGAGTTGAAGGGTTCCCCGGTGGGGTCCGCTCCGATCTTCGCGCGCAGCTGCTTCATGCCGATCAAATCCATGACATAAGCCAGGTTGAATGCCTTGGAGATGGATTCAATGGCAAAGGGCGTGTCCGCGGAGCCTGCGGTCAGCAGGTCTCCGTTGACGGTGACCACGGCAATCGCCAGCAGGTCGGAAGGCACCTGGGCCAGGGCGGGAATGTACGAGGCGTTTTTGCCTCCCTGGACGGTTTTGGCGTAGGCGTACGCGTTATCCAGGGCCGTCCGGATTTGCTCATTGGAAGGAATGTTACTCATGGGATATGGTGTGGCTAGGGGGCGCGGTGGAATGGGAATCATTGTTTTTTTCCCATCCGAAGGGTTCAAAGGCGTCTTCGGGATCCACCGGTCGTTTCCAGGAGGGTTTGGCCATGGCATGGATGATGAAGGGAATACCCGCGAAAATGAAGGTGCCCGCCACCAGAAGGAGAATGTACATGGTACTGCTGCCTACGGTAATTTGATTCGGCGGGATGAAGCTCACTAGGAAAGCCGCCAGGCTGGCCAGAAGGCCGAGGCCCCCGACAACCCACATGCCGAAGGTTCTGCCCCCGGGAATGCGGAAGGTGCGGGGCGTATTCGGTTCCCGGTAGCGCAGGTAAATGCCGGACGCGAACATCAGCATGTACATGATGAGGTACAGAATGATGGTCAGCTGGGAAATAATCTGGTAGGCGGATTGCACGGAAGGCATGATCACAAACATGATGGAGAGCAGGGTGACGATTCCCCCCTGAATAAGCAGGATGCCCATCTGGACGTTATTCTTGTTCCGCTTCTGCATGACGGGCGGAAGGTTGCCGGCCAGGCCCACCTGATACAGGCCTTTTGAAGGGCCCCCCACCCATGCGGTCACCTGGGCCAGAACGCCTACGGCCAGCGCAAGCGCCAGAATCCAGTTCATCCAGCCGAGGCCGAAGAAGCTGAAGTAGCTGTCATAAGTAATCAGCAGGCTCTGCACCAGATTAATCTGGGAATTGGGAATGATGAAGCCGATGGCCAGCGTGCCCAGAACGAAAATAAGCACCGTAATGATGGCGGAAATCAGAATGGCCAGCGGATAATTGCGTCCGGGATTATCTACATCCTTCACATGAACGGCGGACATTTCCATCCCCGCGTAAAACAGGAAGATGCTGGCAGCCAGAACGAGGTTGTTGAAATTGCTCATGTCCGGCACCAGCTTGTCCCAGCTCATATCCAGCAGGATCGGATTGCCTCCGGCCCAATAGCCCAGGCCCAGGAGGATCAGGATGGCTCCGGGAACAATGGTTCCGATGATGGTTCCCCATTTGGTGACGCCTGCGGAAGTCTTCATGCCGCGCAGGTTAAGCAGAGTTGCCGCCCAGTACACGCACAGCACCACGATGAGAACGTACCATTTATTGGCGGCAAGAGCTTCATCCCATCTTTGCCCGGGCCCCATGAAAGCCAGGGAAACGGCGGCGAATGTCAGAACGGTAGGGAACCAGATGGTGCTTTCAATCCATTGCAGCCAGATGGCCAGGAACCCCCATTTCTTTCCGAAAGCCTCGCCTACCCAGCGGTAAACGCCGCCTTTTTGAGGCCATCCGGTAGTAAGTTCCGCGGCCACCAGGGAAACCGGCACCAGAAAGAAAACCGCAGCGAAAATGTAATAAAAAACGGAACTTAGTCCGTAAGTGCTTTCCGCAGGCATGCCGCGCAGGCTGACAATGGCGGAAACGTTGATCATGGCGAGCGTAAATACTCCCATGCGGAGGACGGATTTTACCGCCGGAGCGTTACTTGTTGCTGCGGGGCCTGTTGGAGCGGCCCCTGGTTGAGTCGTATTATTCATTGGTTTATTTCCGGGTTGAGAATTGGGACGGCGTAAAGAAAGTGCCCACACCGGCCTTATCTGGACGACCAGACGGGAGACCCTTTCGTTGAAGGGATGATGCAGATAGATCTGCCGGAGTTTGTCTTAACGGAGGCCGGGGAAGTTGTTCAGCCCGTCCACATGGCCATTTGGCCGGCAGTGGATGCGGGGGATGTCAGGCAGCGCGGAAAAACATGGTTATTCCCTCCGGTTGTTGGAAATAAATATATATTTAAAAAAATATTGATTGATAATAATTTATTGTAATTAGTAACAATTATTCAAAAATGAATCATTGCTCTGTTCCGTTTTCCGAGATACATAAGAATAGTGAATATAGAGAAGCGTTGTCTTCTTTGATGTTCGTCCCTCAATCGTCAATTATCTGGATTTTATGAAAGATCAACAGGTTCAGCGTCATGCGAATTCTCTGTCTGATAATTCCCTCACAGCGTCCGGAGGTGTGCCGGTCCCGTTTAACAAAGAGGCCGGGGCGTTCAGCGGCAGCTGGGACTGGGGGATTGTCGTTGATCCGCTCGGCCCGGGGGAAACGGCAGAGTGCCGTCTGATGCTGGGGGTGGATGATAACGGCTCTCTTACTGTTGACGGCGAGGGAATTTTCATTCCTGGGGAAGGCAAATACCATGGAGGGTCTTATAGGGAAAAAAGCTTGAGCTTCCCCATTGAACCGGGACCGCACCGCGTGCACATGACTTATGAGAACGTGGCTGTTCCTCCTGAATGGACTAATCTCGCCATCCTTAATTATTCCATTGAAGTCATGGTTTCGGATGGAACCTCTTCATCTTCCTATCAGCCGGATGAAGGTTATCCGGAACCCGTAAGTACGGAAGATGAGGGGGAAGATGTGCCGTGTGAATGCGGGGAGGAGGTTGCTGGCGGCAATGGCTCCCAGAGCAGTTCCTGTTCTCCCTGTCCGGAGGAAGACAACGGAGAAGGGGATAACGGTGAAGATGTGGATCCCTGCACCTGTGAAAACAATGAGGGCGGCAGCAGCAGCTCTTCGGCGCGCGGCGCGCGCTCTTCCTCCACCCTTTACGGTTCGTCGGCCGCCGGCAGGCGCGTGGTCGCCCGGACGCTCAAGACGGAAATGATCTGGCGTACCAATTTCGGCTCTTTCCGGGGCATGACGGGTCTGCCTCAGGGATTGCTGGAAATAGTAGGATACGCATTCTCGGCTGAACTCTGGTCCCCACGTGCGCTTCATTACTGGCATCCGATGACTCGTGAAATCATCTCCGCGCCATCATCGGGCATCGGGGCGAATACCGCTTTCCAAATCAGGAGCGGCGGAACTGCCATTAACTACTACTGTTACGCGGATGGAGACGGCAGCAGGGGGGACAGCGTGGCCCCCATTGCAGGATCCGCCAAGCGCGGGGGCTCGGCGTGGTTCGGGAGGAGATCCGTTTCTTCGGCAAGGGCGGGAGAATTCTGCCTCAGTATCCGTTCAAACACGGGCAATACCGTTAACTATACCGCAGGTTCGGCCTCTTCCTTGAAATACGCCACCGGCTACACCGCTAAAAACGGCGCGGCTTACACAAGAGAAGAATTTGACGGAAAGCTGGATATTGTGCGGGCTTCGGATGGAAGCATCCGGCAAATATGGAACCTGTGGGACGGGCTCGCCAACATCGAAAATGTCACGGAGTCCGGTTACCGCATCGCCCTCTATCTCCCCGAACAGGTGGGAGGGAAAAACAGTTCCACCGGCCTTTATTCCGTTACGGGCGACCCTTTTAAAACCTTCACAATTACCGGGGACGCGGCTGCGGGCAGACTCTCCGTTACCGAACAGACCGCCGCGCGCGCTCCCTACACCACCCGCTACTGGCAGGGAGCCGACGGAGCATGGAACATGGCGCAGGGGGAAGGAGAAGACGCCATATTCACTCTGAAAGAAAAGCAGATCGTTTCGCCCGGCACGTGGAAACTCATCACCACCATCCAGCGGGGGGAAAACGGCGCTCCCATTTCCCGCGTCTGTGAGACTTATGCCGTCACCCGCAATGGCAATTTGTGCACTAGCCGTATTGAAGGTTACGGAACGGACTACGCCCGGGAAACGACTTACGAGTACACCGGCATGGGAAAAATCGCTAAGGAAACTGCTCCTGACGGAAGTGTCAAAACGTGGGCATACGACCGTTTCGGCCGTGAAATCGTGTCCAGCGTCCCCTGGGCGGAAGCCGGCGATAAGGTCACTTACACCACGTATCGGGACCAGACGCAGGCGGATCCGGATATCCTCACCCAATGGGTGACGTTGACGGCCACTGCGGCGGAACTTTGGCGCGCGGATTACACCTACGTTGAGGAAAATCATGTGCGGCGCGTGGAAAAACGCACCACCGCATTGGGGGAAGAAAACGTGCGTCTGGAAGTGAAGGAATCCTGGCTCGGCACGGCTCCCAATGTTTATGCCCGCGGACGCCTGAAGATGAAACAGGGCATGGACGGCATTCAGACGCATTATTTTTATGAAGAGACGGACCGGTACGGAGCCCTTTACAAAGTGACCGCGGAAACGCGGATAGCGGGAGAGAGCGTCCCCGGCCTGAGCTCGCGGAAGGTTACTTACGTCTCCGGCCAGGGCAATAACATGCGTTATGAGCAATACGCCCGGCTGGCCGATGGCGCCTGGTCCATGACGGACGCGTCTTCTTATGAATATGACGTTGAGAACCGTTGGGTAAAGCGCACCCGCGCCAATGGGCGCGTTTACGAGCGCATGATGACCTGCTGCGGCCCGTTGTGGGAGAGGGATGAAAATGGAGTGACCACTTCCTATTCCTACAATACGGCCCGCCAGCTGGTGGAAACCATCCGTTCAGCCGTTACGGACGGGGAAACTATGATCACTCCGGAAACCATCACGAGCTATACCCGTGATGCCCTCGGTAAAATTACCTCCCTGCGCAGGGATGCAGGCCCAATGACGACGGTGGAAAGCCGGGAATACGATTTGCTGGGGCGCCTGATAAGAGAAACCGATATTCTGGGGCGCACCACCGTCCGCTCTTATAGCGGGGATGGCCTGGTAGAAACTGTTACCACGGCCGCCGGCGCTACGTTCATCACCCGGAAAAGCCCTTCCGGAACAGTAGTGCGGCGTTACGGCACCGGGCAGCAGGATATCCTTTATACCGTTGAGGCCACGGCGGAAGGGATCCGCACGACGGAGGCTGTGCCGGAAGGGGAGGGGGGAGAGCCCCGCGTCGTGACGGGAAGCTCCACCGTCAACGGCTTTGGCGAGCTTGTACGGATTGCTGCCGCCAATACCCTGAATGGGGAAAATGTGCGCACTCTTGCATACGATGACAAGGGGCGCCTTATCAGGGAACAGCTGGCGGACATGGCGCCGACACTCTATGCCTATGATGCCTTTGGGAACAGGACAAGGGCAATCGTCGCCCTGGAGGATGAACCGACCATCCTGAACTCCCGCATTACTGATTACGCTTATGTGGCCGAGAGCCGTGAAGACGGCATCTACAGACTTGTTTCCATAACAAGTTATACTTCTTCAGGTACTCCCGTTCTTCAAAAGCAGGCGGCCCTGCTCTCTGCTCTGAGTTCTGTTCTTGCAGGCAAAACCGTCATGACGGATCCCCGCGGCCAGGATACCGTGGAGTGGACGGAGTATGGCGGCGGTTCTGTCCGCCTGCAGAAGAAAACCGTGCCCGGCGTCGGGAGCGTTGCCCTCACGCGCGTCGTGGACGGATTCACGACGGCGGTTACGGGCTTTGACGGCGCGACCGCCCGCCGGCAGCGCACTTATACGGAAACGGGCATCACCTATGCGGACACAGATGTGCGCGGTAACGTCTTTACCGCCGTCTGCGACATCGCCGGCCGCATCATTTCCGGCACGGATGCCGCGGGCAACACGACCACCTACGCTTATGCCCAGCCCTTTGATCTGCCTACCTGCGTTACCAATGCCCTTGGTAAAACGGCCTGTTCCGTTTATGATATCCGGGGCCGCAAGGAAGCCGAATGGGGGACGGCCATACAGCCCGCCGTATATGCTTATGACGCCGCCGGCCATATAGTGAGCCTTTCCACCTTCCGTGATCCCGGGGATGTCATCACTACTGATCCCCGCCTCCGGACGGATGGGGACATCACCACCTGGACGTACGATGTCGCTACGGGGCTGGTTGTCCGCAAGACCTATGCCAATGCCACCCATGTGGATACCGCTTATGATGCGCTCAACCGCGTTTCCGCTACGACGGACGCGCGGGGAACCGTTGCCTCCCGCTCCTACGCCCCCCTTACCGGGGAGCTTACCTCCATTACCTTTAATGACGACGGTTTTACCCCCTCCATCAGCAGCCGCTACAATCATCTGGGGCAGCTGACGCAAATTGAAGACGCTTCCGGAACGCGCACGTTCACGTACAATCAGTATAACGAACAGGAAACGGAAACGACGGCTGGCCTTGCGGCAAGCGTCTTGACCCTCCGCCGTGACGGAGTGGGGAGGCCCGCGGGCTACTGTCTGGACTATGCGGGCGCCGCCGCCTTGCAGACGGCATGGGGGCATGACGCCTCCGGAAGGCTTTCCTCCGTCTCGCTGAACGCCGTCGCGAAGCCCTTCACCTACGGCTACAATGCGGAAAGCGGCCTGCTGGACACTCTTGATTACCCCAACACGTTGAAATGGCGGCGCACCCTGGAAGAAAAGCGCGACCTCCCGGTGAATATTGACTACCTGCGCCCCGGCAGCGCCAACTACCCGGCCAAAACCGGCTACTCGTACGATGTGCTGGGGCGTCCCGTCACGAAGAACGACTATTTCAACACGTCCGCGCCCGACCTCACCCACGCCTACGCCTACAATGACAGGAATGAACTTGTGAGCGACGCGATGAGCCGGGGCGGCATATACAGTTACGCCTACGATAACATCGGTAACCGCACAACCTCCCGGGAGGGAACGGATTCCCTTCCCACCACATACGTTGCCAACCGGCTTAATCAATACACGGATATTACCGAGGGTACGGAGCCGTCCTTTGTTCCCACCTATGACGCCGACGGCAACCAGACGAAGATTCAGACGTCCACGGGAGAATGGGAAGCCGCCTACAACGCGTTGAATCAGGCGGTCAGCTTCACGCAGGGGGACAGGCGTATTGAGTGCGTTTACGATTATCTGAACAGGAGGGTAGAAAAATCCGTCTATGAAGGGGAAGCGCTCATGTCAAGGAAACGGTTTATCTACCAGGGTTACCTGCAAATCGCGGAACTGGATGCTGCGGACGCTTCGGAATCCGCTGAACCCGTCCTGCGTAAAACGTACCTGTGGGATCCCCTGGAACCGGTAGCCACGCGCGTCCTGGCGATGAGCGTCTTTGATGAAACGGGAACTTATGTGGAAGATCTTTATTATACGCATGACGCGTTGAAGAACACAACGGCGCTCTTCGGCATCAAGGCGGGCCGGCGAGCCTTGTACGAATACGGCCCGTAT
>NZ_DKYW01000017.1:0-705 GCF_002493465.1 Akkermansia sp. UBA7090 | reverse complement strand
TACGAATACGGCCCGTATGGGAATGTTCTCAAGATGGAAGGCAATGCGGCAGAAATCAATCCCTTCCGTTTCTCCAGCGAGTATTTCGATGAGGAAACCGGGCTTGTGCAGTACAATTTCCGATACTATAATCCCCAAGATGGAAGGTGGATCAGCAGGGATCTTATTAATTTAATTGATTTTAGAATAAATATTTCTAATTATTTCAATATTGTTGGGTTTAATAAAAATTTGATTGATAAAAACAACAATCAATATTCATTTATTTCTAATAAATGTTATTTGATTGATAAATATGGTCTTTTTGGTTGGCTGGGAGTTGCAGGTTTGATCCTTAGCGTAGGACTATTCATATATGCATTGAAAAAACTAGCCGATTCTGTTGATGAAGAGAAGAAAACGGCCGAGGATGCTCAAGACGCATATGATCGTGGAGATTATGATGAATGGGCAAAATGCTGTGACAAGTTGCAAGAAAAAAGAAGAGAAAAATGTAAAAAAGCTGCGGAAGCTACTGAAAAAGGATTCAAACTTTTAAAGCCAAGAAAATAATTTAATATGGATTATTGTAAATATTTAATGAAAAAACAAATTGTTGTCAATGTTTTTTTTGCAGTAATTGCATTTATATCTATATTATATCTATATTATTATATTGACCTGTTATCTATGGTTAAAATAAAAAATCCATTAAAAATACAATAT
>NZ_DKYW01000028.1:0-38422 GCF_002493465.1 Akkermansia sp. UBA7090 | reverse complement strand
CGGATGCTCAATCCGCTTGTCGCCAATACAGTGGAAAGGGGCGGATAAGGTTTGTCCGCCATTTTGGAAAAAGAAGTTTTACGATGATGGAACGGGTGTTTTTCTCCGAAAAGAACGGCTTGTTTTTCATTGACTTGTAAGAAGTGGGAGATAAAGTTCTGAATCTGTCGGATGTGCTTTCCTGGAAAAATGAAGCATAGCCCGCGTGTTTTTTGACCAAATTTACCCATGATGAAGCTGCCATCATTCATTACCGCCGGAAGAACCGGGAAATTAGTAAGGGGAAAGCATTGGTGGGTGACGGAAGTCCGGTGCTGCGGCCTGAACGTGCTTTCTTCCTGCACGGACAGGAAGAAGCGTTTCGTCCGTCTTTTCGGCATTCCGTGCGGGCGGTTCAAGGTGGGCCGGGAAAGTGAATTTTCCCAGTTGGGCAAACTGGTTAAAGCTACCGTCCGAGCCGAGGAAATGCCCCAGGCATCCGGAGTGCTGAGGATTGTGCAGCAGGCCATGACCTGTTTTTTGAATGAGGTGTCCGGCATTCTTGAAGAGGGCGGTTATCAGTACTGGCTGGATTTCGGGACCCTGCTGGGCGCGGTGCGGCACCGGGGCTTTATCCCCTGGGATGACGACCTGGATATTTCCATGCTGCGTGAAGATTATGAGAGGTTGAGGGCGAACGCCGCCGGGCTTTTCGGTTCGCGCGGTTTCTCCGTCAGTATGGATCCGTTCATCCAGATCGGGTTGCCGGGCACGTTATGCAATGTGGACATTTTCCCGTATGACACGGCCCCTGCCGCGTGGTCTCCGGATGCCCCTGAGGAAGGGGAGTGGCTGCTGCGCGGTTACAAAGCATCCGGAATGCTTGATTATGAGGTGGATTCCTCCTGCCGCTACCGGACGCGGTGTTCTTATGAGGAAAAGATGGCGATCCGGGACCGTGTGGTGATGGGAGGACGGCGACCGGCGGATGGAGGAAACATTTTCCTGGGTTTTGAGATTCCTTTTGCCGGCCCGTGTCGCCATTCCTTCCGTCATGAATGGCTGTTTCCGCTTTCCCGCGTCCGGTTTGAGGGAAGGGAGTTCCCGGCCCCGCGGTTGCCTGAAATGGTGTTGTACGGCCAGTACGGGGACTGGGGAGCTCTGCCGGATTCTCCCCCTGTGCATTTTGATTTGAACCATATTTCCAAGGAGGTTCTGGCCAGGATGATGTACATGCGTGATACGGGGCGCCTTCCCGGACGAGGGTAAAGGGCGCGCCTGTTTTCCTTCCCCTCCGGGAGCAGCCCTTCTTTCTTCCTTGACCCTTCTGATTGAGGCGGGGTATCATCGGATAATGAGAAGACCCCCGATACCCGGCTTGGTGATGGCGGACGGATGGCTCCAGCCGTATTCCCGCCAGATAAGCGACCGCCAGCGTCTGTTTGACCTGAAAATGAAGAGGATCAACCAGCGCGCCGGTTCTCTGGAGGAATACGCGCGTGGCTACCGCTATTACGGTTTCAACAGGGACGCGGAGACGGGGGCGTGGACGTACCGGGAATGGGCTCCCGCCGCCCGCAGGGTGTCCCTGATTGGAGATTTTAACGGCTGGAACCGGGAGAGCCACCCGCTGGAGCGGAATGAGCGCGGCGTGTGGGAGATTACGCTGCCGCCTGATGCTCTGGCTCACGGGCAGAAGGTGAAGGTGCACGTGGTCGGTGCGGACGGCACGGGCAGAGATCGCATTCCCGCGTGGATTACCAGGACCGTCCAGGATCCGACCACCTATGATTTTGCCGGGGAGATCTGGATGCCGGAGCGCCCCTATGAATGGCGGAATAACGGTTTTGCTCCTTCCCGGGTGGAAGTTCCGTTCGTGTATGAAGCGCATGTAGGCATGGGCGGGGAAGAAGGGCGCGTGCATACGTACCGCGAGTTTGCGGACGAGGTTCTTCCCCGGATTTCCAGTCTGGGTTACAATACCGTCCAGCTGATGGCGGTCCAGGAGCACCCCTATTACGGTTCCTTCGGCTACCATGTTTCCTCCTTTTTCGCCCCTTCCTCCCGTTTCGGCGAGCCGGAGGATCTGAAATACCTGATAGACCAGGCTCACGGCCTGGGCATCGCCGTGCTGCTGGACGTGGTGCATTCCCACGCCGTGAAGAACGAGGCGGAAGGGCTGAACAATTTTGACGGTTCCGGAGGCATGTATTTCCTGCCCGGGGAGCGCGGCCGCCATCCGGACTGGGATTCCTGTTGTTTTGATTATGGCCGGGACGAGGTGATTGAGTTCCTCCTGTCCAATGTCCGCTGGTGGCTGGAAGAGTTCCGTTTTGACGGCTTCCGTTTTGACGGCGTGACGTCCATGCTGTATTTCCACCGCGGGCATGAGCCGTTCGGGGATTTGGGCGCCTACTTCGGCTCTTCCGTGGATTTGGATGCCGTGGCTTATCTGCAGCTGGCCACTACGCTGATTCAGCGGGTGAAGCCGGGCGCCATAGCGATTGCGGAGGACATGTCCGGCATGCCGGGGTTGTGCCGCCCGGTGGACGAAGGGGGGATTGGCTTTTCCCACCGTCTGGCCATGGGTATTCCCGATTACTGGATTAAGCTGCTCAAGGAGAAAAAGGATGAGGAATGGAGCATGGGAGACATGTGGTACACGCTGACCAACAGGCGCTACGGAGAGCCGCATGTGGCCTATTGCGAGAGCCATGACCAGGCCCTGGTGGGAGACAAAACTCTGGCGTTCCGCCTGATGGATGCGGAAATGTACTGGAAAATGGCCGTGGACCAGCAGAGCCTCATTATTGACCGCGGCATGGCTCTGCACAAGATGATCCGCCTGGTGACGCTGGCTACCGGGGGGGAAGGCTGGCTGAATTTCATGGGCAACGAATTCGGGCATCCGGAATGGATTGATTTTCCGCGCGAAGGCAACGGCTGGTCTTACGAATACTGCCGCCGCCAGTGGTCCCTGGTGGACAATCCTTCCCTCAGGTTCAAGTTCCTGAATGCCTTTGACCAGGCGATGGTCCGCCTGGCGCAGGAAGCCCGGCTGCTGAATAATCCGCCGCCTTTCCCGCTTAATATTGACGAGACCAACCATGTCATGGCATTCCACCGCGGCGGTCTGTTATTTGTGTTCAACTGGTCCGGGGACAAGGCTATCATGGATTATATGCTGCCTGTTCCCCAGAAGGGGGAATGGCGGGTCGTGCTGGATACGGACAGCGCCCGTTTCGGCGGTTTCGGGAGGCAGGATGTTTCCATGCCGCATTTTACGGATGAGGACGGGAACCTTTCCCTGTACCTGCTGCCGCGTACGGCCCTGGTCCTGAAAAGGGCAGGTTCCGCCGTCATGGCCCGCCGCCCGGGGCGGGAGGATTAGCGTGCGGCCTCAAAAAACTGGCGGGTTATTGATCCGTCCATGAAAGGGGCGTGCGGGACGGGCCTGCGTACCGGGCGCGGGATGAATAGGCGCTTTCCCTGCCGGAACGTGTCCGGCAGGCTGTTACCATTTTACGGGAAGTTCCCGCAGAGGAGGCGCTCCTGAATCCGCCTTTTTCAGGCGGATGGTCAGGATGTCCGTTTTGAAGTCCTTGGACTTCTCGTTATTGCGGCCCCACAAAATGGCCCCTTGCGTGGTCATTTCCGGATAAAACGTTTTTTCCGTGGAAAGGAAGCCGGGTTTATCCGCCGCAACGTGCACGGGCTTGTGCCTGTTCAGGGAGAGCGTGACGGGGGCCTGGCCGGCGTAATCTCCGTTCACGCGCAGGCTGGCTCCGGAAGGAATGCTGCGGATGGCGATGTCCCGGGAAGAGCTGCTGCATGAGAGGCTTGCGCCGCAGAATGCGGAGAGCAGGAGAAGATGCGGGAAAAGGCCGTGAGTCATTGCTCTGGAAAAAATCAATGGTGTTCCGCCATTTTCATGGCGGCCTGCTTAATCTGGACCGCCATGGAGTTGAGGGCGTTAGCCCTGGTGGGCGCCAGGTGGTCTTTCAGGCCGGTTTTGTCCAGCTTGGACATGTCCGCCTTCAGGATTTCTTCCGGAGGCAGACCGGAAAGCAGCCGGATGAAGACGGCAATGAGGCCCTTGGTGATGAGGGAATCGCTGTCTGCGTACAGTTTCAGCACGCCGTTGTCCGGTTCCGTGTGCAGCCACACGCGGGATTGGCATCCCTTGATGAGGGAGTCCTCCGTTTTGTAGGCTTCCTCCAGCCTGGGCAGTTTTTTCCCCAGGCTGATGATGTATTCGTAGCGTTCCGTCCAGTCCTGGAACAAGTCCAGTTCATCCAGCAGGTCTTGCAGGCGTTCTTCGTAGTTCATGGCTCGGAGATTTGGTAGGGTGAGCCGGGCGGGTTATCCCCGGCGGGCGTCCGCAAGCGTGGCGAGCACGGCTTTCTGGGCATGCACCCTGTTTTCCGCTTCCCGGAAGATAACGGGAGCAAAATGTTCCAGCACGTCTTCCGTGATTTCCTTGCCGCGGTAGGCGGGCAGGCAGTGGAAAACGGAATGGCCGGCGGCGGCGTGTTCCAGCAGCTCCCTGTTCACCTGGTAGGGATAGAAGTGTTTTTCCTTGGACAGCCCTTCCGATTCCTGGCCCATGGAAAGCCAGACGTCCGTGTTGATGACGGAAGCGCCCTTGACGGCTTCCACGGGGTCCGTGGTAAAGATGACGTTTTCGCAGTCCAGATGCCTGCGGAAGTCTTCCAGGGGAAGGTAATTGGTGGGGGCGCCGATGGCGAGCGTAAAGCCCAGCCTCTTGGCCGCCCACATCCAGGAGCGGGACATGTTGTTGTCCCCATCCCCCACGAAGGCGATTTTCATATCCTTCCAGGAGCCGGGGCCGTAGATTTCCTCAATGGTAAGCAGGTCCGCCAGGATCTGGCAGGGGTGCTCCTCGTCCGTCAGGGCATTGATGGTGGGAATGCCGGAAAAACTGGCGAATTCCTCCACCTCCTGCTGCCCGTACGTACGGATGGCGGCGCCGTGAATCATACGTCCCAGTACGCGGGCCGTATCCTTGATGGGCTCTCCGCGCCCAAGCTGGATGTCATGGACGGAAAGGAACATGGGGCGGCCCCCCAGTTCGCTGATGCCCACTTCAAAGGAAACGCGGGTGCGGGTGGAGGATTTGGAAAAGATGAGCGCCCAGGTCTGCCCCTTCAGGGGGAGGCGTTCATGATGGCCGCGTTCCGCCTTAAGCCGGTGGCCCAGGGCGAGCAGGCCCCGGATTTCGTCTCCGGTAAGCTGTTCGATGGAAAGGAGGTTGTTCATGGTTTTTGAAAGGGAATTAAAAACGGGAAAGCCGCACCATACTCCCTGTTTTCTTAAAAGAAAAGGGAATAATGCGGCTTTCCAGGTAGGGGTGGAGATGCCTTTACAGCCTGGCCGCCGCCTGGTCCGGCCACGGTACGGGAGCGCCTTCACGGGCTCCGGCGGGATTATTCTTCCTGTAGGTGGGCATTTGGGCCTTGCGCTCCTTGAGCAGGGCGGTCATGGTCCTGGCCATGGCCTTAACGCGTTCCGGATGCCGTTCCGCCAGGTTATGCTCTTCGCTGATGTCCTCCTTGAGGTTGAAGAGTTCGAACTTCTGGTCAGGGTGCCAGTAGATAAGCTTCCAGTCCCCCTGGCGCATGGCCGTGCTGGGGGAATAAAGGGAGTTGTTTCCGTTTCCTTCCCCCCATACGTTGGGCGTGTGGAAGAGCAGGGGGCGGTTGGGGTCCATGCTGCCGCCTTTCAGCAGGGCAACAAAACTTTTGCCGTCCACAACCTGGGGCGCCTGGATTTTTTCCGCTCCCGCTATTTCCAGAATGGTGGGGAAAAAGTCTTCAATGATGACGGGAGTGGCGCAGACGCTTTCCGCCTTCGTGACTCCGGGCCAGCAGACGATCATCGGTTCCCGGATGCCGCCTTCCCGGTTGGAACCCTTGCCGAAGCTCAGCGGGTAATTGGATTCCTTGTTGCCCATGCGCCCGCTGATGGCGAGGCCCCCGTTGTCCGCCATGAAGATGATGACGGTATTTTTATCCAGATTGTTTTTTTTCAGATATTCCCGGATGTCGCCCAAGCTCTTGTCCATCCCCTGGATCAGGGCGGAGTAGCGTTTTTCGTTGTCGGACCATTTGTGGCCGTCATTGGGGTTGGAATACTCTTCCGCAAACCTCTTGTCATAGCCGCGCATGTCGAAAGGGGCATGGATGGCGTAATGGGACATGTACAGATAGAAAGGCTTGTCCGCCTCCCTGGGGTTTTTCCGGATGGCGTCCAGGCGTTTCAGCGCCTCCTGCGTCAGGGCTTCCGTCAGGAATGTGTCGTTTTCATAATAATTATTTTCATCCAGTCCGCGCACATGGAAATTTCCCGTGCCGTATTTCCGGGAACCCCGGTAGTCCGCCGGGCCGCCTATTTCCGTGCCGGCGATATTGTAGTCAAAGCCGAAGAGCCTGGGATTGGCCCCGGGCGTGTTTTTGGAGCCGAAATGGGCTTTTCCGCAGTGGATGGTGGTATAACCCTGTTTTTTGAGCAGGGCGGGCAGCCCAAGCACCTGGGTGAAGGGTTTTTCCATCCTGTACTGGATTGTTTCTTCCGTCAGGGGGAGCCGGGTGGTTCCGGAGGCCCTGGTTCCTGCCGGCTGGATGCCGTTGACGCTCCAGTCTGCGGGAGCCTTGAGCGCTTGATGGCCTGCGTCCGTGGTCTGGTCACGCAGGAGCGTCCAGTTCGTGACGCGGTGGCGGGCGGAGTTCATGCCGGACATGAGGCTGCACCGGCTGGGGGAACAGATAGGCTGCGCATAGGCGTTCGTGAAGACCATGCCCTGCTTGCCCAGAGCCTCCATGTTGGGCGTGCGGTAGCGCTTGTTCAGGAAAGTAGGCTTGGGAGAGCCGTCCTCTTCCCTCCAAAAGGGCAGGGATGTATCCTGCCAGCCCATGTCGTCCACCAGGAAAAGGATGATGTTGGGGCGTTTCAATTCTGCCGCGCGGGCTTTTTTTGCGGAAGCTGCGGAAGCGAAACAGGCGCTTCCCATCAGGAACGGGATGAAAAAGGCTGCAATGCGGGAAATGTTCATTATCAAAAAAGCCGGTACCTGTAATAACGCATGGGCCGGACATTTCTGTCAAGGATTCGTGTTCCTGCGGCAGTTTGGCCGGGAAAGTTCCGTTTTTCCGGGCCGGATAGGGCTTATTCAAACAGGGCCGGATAGGATTTCCGGGCCAGAGTCGTGCTCAAGTCCACGATAGCCCTGCTGTTGGGGGCCTGGAGCGCCTTCTGCGCCATGTCCCGGCACTGGCCGTAGTCCAGATTGCGGATGGCGTACCGGATGATGGGGACAAGGTGGACGCCCACGGACATGGAGGTGGCTCCCAAGCCGATCAGCAGGGGAAGCAGGGTGATGTCCCCCGCCATTTCCCCACAGATGGCCGTGGGAATGTTTTCCCGTTCTCCGGCGGTGATCGTCATGCCCATGATGCGTATCACGGCAGGATGCGTGGGGCGAAACATATTGGCGACGCGGTTGTTGACCCGGTCCACGGCAATAGTGTACTGGGTGAGGTCATTCGTGCCTATGGAAAAGAAGTCCACCTCGCGGGCCAGCACGTCCGTCATAATGGCGGCGCTGGGCACTTCAATCATGATGCCCACTTTCAAATCCCGCGCATAGGGGATGTTCTTCCTTTCCAGTTCCTCCCGGCATTCCTGGAGGATGTGCTTGGCCGTGACCACTTCCGTGTAGCCGGAGATCATGGGGAACATGACGCCGCAACCGGGCGTGTCCGCGCAGGCGCGGAGGATGGCCCGGAGCTGCTGCTTGAACAGTTCCGGTCGGCTGAGGGAGACGCGGATGCCACGCCAGCCAAGGAAGGGATTCGGTTCCGGGGCGCGGAGCTGTTCGCACGGCAGCTTGTCGCCGCCGGAGTCCAGGGTGCGGAAGATGACGCCGTGGGGGGAACAGCCTTCCGCCAGTTTTCTGTAGTAGCGCGTTTGTTCTTCTTCATCCGGCATGCCGGATGGATTGCCCAGAAGAAAGAATTCCGTGCGGAACAGGCCTACGCCTTCCGCTCCCACCTCCTTGATGCCGGAGTATTCATGGGGGAACTCCACGTTGACGGACAGGCGGATGTTGCGACCGTCCCGGGTGATGGTGGGCAGGCCGCGCAGCGCTTCCAGCGCCTTGTAGGCCTTTTCCTTTTCCACCTGGAGGCGGTGGTAGTATTCCTCCGTTTCCTTCGTGGGTTTCAGGATAAGCACGCCCTTGTAGCCGTCCAGAATGGCGGGGGAGTGGCTTTCCACTCTCAGAAGGGCCTGCTCAAGCCCCACGACGGCGGGGATGCCCATGGAGCGGGCGAGAATGGCTGTGTGGGAGACGGAGGAGCCCATTTCCGTGGCAAACCCGTGAATCAGGCTGGCGTCCATGGCGGCCGTGTCGGAAGGGGTCAGGTCATAAGCCACCAGCACCTGGTCTTTTTCCGCTTCTTCCTCGTCTTCAGGAGGTTCCGTGCTGTGGAGGTTGTTAATGACCCGCTGCATGACATCCTCCATGTCCGCGGTTTTGGCGCGCAGGTAGGGATCGTCCACGCGGCGCAGAACTTCCATGTAGTTCTGCATGACCACATAAAAGATGTGCTCCACGTTCTGGAGGCGCTTGACCAGTTCCGTCTGAACCTGCTGGAGGATAACCTTGTCCTGAAGGAGAAGGATGTGGGCGTCGAAGATGGAGGCATCCTTCTCTCCGGATATCTGGATCATGCGTTCCCGCAACGTCCTGATCTGGTCCGCGGTTGTTTGCAACGCCCGGTGGAAGCGCACCAGCTCGGCATCCACCTCTTCCGGGGAAATATCGTACGCTACAGGTTCCCTGGAACCGCTGATCTGAATTTTAATCTTGCCCAGGGCAATACCGGGGGAAACGGGAATGCCCTGAAGCCAGGTTTCTTCCGTTGAAATGGGTTCCTGAATCATCTGCGGGCTTGATGGCCCGGTCTCATATGGCTGTGAGCCGGAGTGTTTTAATCTTCTTCAAACTTGCGGGAAATCAGGTCTTCCAGCGCGTTCAACGCTTCCTGTTCATCCTTCCCTTCCGCCATGATGGTGATCTTGGAGCCGTGGCCTACCGCCAGCATCATCAAACCCAGAATGCTCTTGCCGTCAACTTCCTCGCCATCCTTCTCCACGACGATGTCTGCATCAAATTTGCTGGCCAGTTTGACGAATTGAGCAGCCGGACGCGCGTGAATGCCGAGTTTGTTGATGATGGTGAGCTCCTTGGTGACCATGGAATTTGAAGTAAGGGGTGATAACGGTTGCTACAACGGTAAGTACACTAATTAAAGTTTTTTTCCAAGAGTTTTTTGTCAGTCCTACTTTTCAGAGGATTGGAAGTTTGACATGAGGCGGCGGTTGAACTCCCCGGCCATGTCGATGCCCATGTCCTTGAGATGGTAGTCCATGGCGGCTACTTCCACCAGCCTGGCAATATCCCTGCCGGGAGCCACGGAAAGCTGGACATGGAGCACTTTTTCCCCCAGGACGTCCAGCCCCTCCCGCTCCAGGCCCAGCCTGTCCAGCTCTTCCTGGTCCTTGGCGGGAATGAGGGTGACGATGAGGTCCAGGCGCTTGTTGTGGCGGATGGACTTCAGGCCGAAAAGGGTGGTGATGTTGACGATGCCCAGGCCGCGCACCTCCATGAAACCGCGGCTCATTTCCGGGGCGCTGGCCACCAGTTCTCCGCCCACGTTGCGCACGTACACCATGTCATCCGCCACGAGGGCCGCCCCGCGTTCAATCAGGCCCAGGGCCGTTTCACTCTTCCCCACGCCGCTCTTGCCGCGGATGAGGACGCCCACTCCGCGCACGTCCACCATGCAGCCGTGCAGGGTGACGCTTTCCGCGAATTCGTTTTCCAGAATGATGGTGGCGGAGTTGACGAATTTCATGGTTACCAGGCTTGTGCGGAAGACGCAGACGCCGGCCTCATCCGCCAGTTCCACGATTTCCCGTGGAGGGATCTTGTCACGGGAGAAGACGATGCCCGGCACCTCGCACCGGAACATGCGCTGAATGCGCGATTTGCGCATGCCTTCCGGCAGCTTTTGAAGATAGGCCAGCTCCGCGGAGCCGAAAACCTGGATGCGTTTGTTGGCAAAGTAGGAGTAGAAGCCGGCGATCGCCAGGCCGGGGCGGTTGAGGGCGGGTTCGCAGATGTGGCGGCTGAGGCCGGCGGGGCTGTTGATGAGTTCCAGTTGGAGGGCTTCCTTGTACTTGCCGTAAAATTTGGACAGGGTGACGAAATCCACTTTCTTCACTTTGGATTTGCTGAACATAATCCTATATAAAGAAACAAAACACACGTGAGAGCAATCAAATATTGTTGCCGGGGCCGTGTGCGGGGGCCTTTTTTGAAAAAAGGCCCGTTCCGGCATGGAATGCCACACTTTACCGGTTGATTTGAAGCCGCAGGCATGGTCTGATGAAGGCATGAACAGACTGGATCAATTAGCCACCTTGTTGAGATTTCCCAGCATTTCCGCACAGAAGGAGCACGCCCGGGACGTGAGTGATTGCGCGGACTGGCTGGTAGATAAATTGTCCGGCATGGGATTGGAAGCAAAGGCCTGCAAAACGCCCCTCCACCCCATCGTGCTGGCCCGCAGCCCGCGGGAGGAAGGAAAGCCCACCGTGCTGATTTACGGTCATTACGACGTGCAGCCCGTAGATCCTGTGGAATTGTGGGAATCCGACCCGTTTGAGCCGGAAGTGAGGGACGGAAGAATTTACGCCCGCGGCGCTACGGACAACAAGGGGCAGCTGTTCGCCCATATCCTGGGCGTGGAGGAATTGCTCCGCCAGAACGGCGGCCACCTTCCCGTGAATGTGATTTTTCTTCTGGAAGGGGAGGAGGAAGTGGGTAGCGGCAGTCTTTCCCAGTTCATCAAGGAGCACAGGGAAGAACTGGCCTGCGACGTGATTGTGGTTTCCGATACCGGAATGGCCGCTCCGGACACCCCTACGTTTTCCTACGGTCTGCGCGGCCTGGCCGGGGCGGAAATAATTGTCAGAGGCCCTTCCGCGGATCTTCATTCCGGCGTGTTTGGAGGAGCGGTGGCCAATCCCATCACGGCTCTTGCGGAAATAATCGCTTCCTTCCATGATGAGGAGGGGCGCGTGGCCGTGAGAGGGTTTTACGACGGCGTGGAACCTATCGCCACATGGGAACGCAGCATGTGGGCCACGGTGCCCGGCATGAGCAATGAGGAACTGGCTCAGCTGACGGGCGTGGAAACCGTGGTGACGGAGGCCGGGTTCACCGGAGCGGAATGTATCTTTGCCCGTCCGACGCTGGAAATCAACGGTATTGGGGGAGGTTACCAGGGCGAGGGAAGCAAGACGATTATCCCCAGCCATGCCTTTGCCAAAATTTCATGCCGGCTGGTGCCGGGGCAACAGCCTGAAAGGATTGAAACCCTGCTGGAGGAACATGTGAAGAGACATTCCCCCAAGGGCGTCACGGTGGAGTTCAGGCGTGGCCACGGCGGGAATGCTTACGTGTGCGATCCGAATTCCGAGTTCGGTCTTGCCGCCCAGCAGGCTCTGGAAGAGGCTTTTGGCCGCAAACCCGTGCTGGTAAGGGAAGGAGGCAGCATTCCGATTATTGAGGAGATGAAGCGCGTGCTGGGAGCGGATGCCCTGATGCTGGGCATGTGCCTTCCTGATGCCCATATCCACTCCCCCAATGAAAACTTTCCCGTGGATTTGTTCTCCAGGGGCATTGACATGAGCCAGATTCTTCTGCGCCGCCTGGGGCAGATCAAGCATTGACCTTTCTTATGGACCAGCCTGCCGCCGCTGAAATAGTCAATTTGCACAAGACCTTTAAAACAGGTCTTGGCAAGCCCGTGGTGCATGCCGTGCGGGGGATAGACATGAATATCCGGCAGGGGGAGGTGTATGGCCTCATTGGCCCGAACGGCTCCGGCAAGTCCACCCTGATGAAGGCCCTGCTGGGGCTGGTGAGGCCTACGGAAGGTTCCTGCTCCATTTTCGGCAGGTCCAGCCTGGCTCCGGACAGCAAGGAGGAAGTGGGCTTTCTTCCGGAAAACCCCTACTTTTACAAATTCCTGACGGGAGCGGAAACTGTTTCCTTTTACGGCAAACTGTGCGGCCTGAGCGGAAAACCTCTGAAAGAGAAAGTCCGGGAACTGCTGGAGCTGGTGGGATTGGCCGATGCGGCGGACAGGCGGCTGGGCGGCTATTCCAAAGGGATGCTCCAGCGCATCGGCATGGCGCAGGCGCTGGTCCAGTCCCCCCGCCTGCTGGTTCTGGACGAACCGACCGCCGGCGTGGATCCCCTGGGGTCGCGGGATATCCGGAATATTATCGACAACCTGAAAGGGCAGGGAATGACCGTATTCCTGTGCTCCCACCTGCTGGAACAGGTGCAGGAGGTCTGCGACCGGGTGGGCGTCATCTTTAAAGGGTTGCTCATTGCGGAAGGGACTGTGAATGAGCTGACGCGGGATTCCGACAAGCAGGAAATACTTCTGGAGCATGCTTCCCCGGAACTGATGAAACGGCTGAAGGATATGGTGAAGGAAGACGGCCGTGCCTCCTGGCTGGAGGACGGGCATCCGCGCAACTCCCTGGAAAGCGTATTTCTAAAAAGTTTGTTGGAATGGAAGGAAAAGCATCCCAATCCGGAACCGTAAGCGGTTCGGCGGCCGCTAAACGGGAAGTGCGCCGCATGATACGTGAAAGGGTGGGCGGATTGGATGCCGCCGCCCGGGAGGCCATGTCCCGTTCCATCTGCCGCCGTGTGGCGGCGCTGGTGCGGGAAAGGAATTTCCGGCGCGTGGCTGTTTTTGCCGCCAGGCCGGGGGAGGTGGATTTGCTTTCCCTGCTGGATTTGCTTCCGGACCGGGAATGGTACTTCCCGCTGGTGCATGAAGGGAGAAAGCTGAGTTTTCACCGTGTATGCCATCACGGGGAATTGGTGGCGGGCAGCTGGGGCATACGCGAACCCGGTCCGGACTGCCCGGAACTGCATGCGGGGGAAATGGATTTGATCGTGCTGCCGGGGGCCGCGTTTACCGGAGACGGCAAGCGGCTGGGGTATGGCGGCGGATTTTATGATACGCTGCTGGCCGGCCCGGCTGCTGGGGTGCCGCTGGCGGGAGTCTGTTTCCCCTGCCAGCTTCTGGACGACCTGCCCATGGAAGCCCATGACAGGCGTGTGGACATGGTGATTACGCCAGAAGGGGAGTGACCTCTCCGGAGAAAGGAAAAGAGGCTAGATGCGGAAACGGTGTTTCTGCACGGTCAGTTTATAGAACAGGTCGTAGCGGGCGTTAAGCAGGGGCTGGAGATATTCCACCCCTCCGGCTACCTGGCCGCGGATGTCCGCATACAGTTTCCGGTAGTCGGAAAGTCCGCTGATCATGGCTTCATACAGGGGGGTGCGCAATCCGCATTCCACGGCAATGTGCATTTCAGCTGCTGCGGCCACAATCTGGCGGGACAGTCGGAATTGCATCCAGGCCAGCCCCAGGTTGCCGCCCACCCAGATGACCAGGGCCGCGCCCACGCAGGCGAACCCTGCTGCATGCTCTCCGAAACAGCCCAGCAGGGCTCCCAGAATTACCAGAAGGAGCATCAGCTTGATTTCCGTTCTCATCACATCCTCCTGGTCCAGAAACAGCTTGCTGAGGCACGGCTTGATGCCGAAGTCCTTCAGGGGCATGTAAATGGAACGCCCCAGCCTTTCCTTGTACACTTCCAGATCCGTCTGGAGCTTTGCGGCCGGAAAATCTCCTATGTCGCAGTCCCACTGTTCTTTCACGCGTGGGCGCACATGGTTCCAGTGCGTCTGGCAGATGTTCAGGAATTCCTTGTTGTAATACGCGTGCCGTTCCTCAATGCCGGATTTGACCAGCTCATAAAACCATTCGTCAATGACGGGAGGAAGCTTGTGCAGGATCATCGTGCGCCGGATGGAGAGGAAACGCCCCATCTGGCGTGCCGACTTTTTCCCCAGGCGCGGCACGCAGTCCTGCACGTATTGCGCGTATGCCTTGAGGCGGGCCGGCATTTCATCCTCCATCTGGAGCTGGATGCGGTCGATTTCCCGGTCAATGGACGTCAGGAAGCCGGAATCCATCTTGGAAAGGCGGCTCAGTTCATCGAGCACCTTCCCCTGTTCCGCCAGAAGACTGTCCGTAGCCAGCAGGAGGCGTTCCACGCGCTTGTCCGTCAGCGGGCTGCGTTTCAGCACTTCCTGAACGCATGCCGTCAGGGCTTCCACTCCTTCCCCTGCGTGCTCTCCGGCGGTTGTGACGGGGTACAGGGGCAACTGCACTCCCAGGCGTTCCCGGGAGGTGGCGCGAAGTTCCTCTTTCAAGGATTGGAGCTGCTCAAAGGAGAGCAGCTCCGCATGAGTGATGACGAGAACCATGCGGGAATGAAGCCGTTCCTCCAGCGTCCGGAGATAGTCCCACAGGGCGGAATGGCTGCCGCCGCTGGCGGAAATAACCACGAGGATGGCATCCGATTTGGGAACGATGTGCTTCAGCTTTCTGGGGGCATCCTCCTGTTCCAGGCCGATGGTGTCCCAGAACTCCAGGTTGAGCAGGGCGTCCGACGGGTAAAAAAGGTCCAGAACCCATTCATGGGTATGGGGAGCGGGATGAGGCCTGTACTGCCAGCGGACCAGCGTGGCTTCACTGGACACGCGGGAACAGAACCGTTCCCCGGCCAGGGCGTCCAGCGTAGAGGATTTGCCGGACCCTGTCATGCCGATGACGGTGACATTCTGCGGAGAGCAGCATTCGGCCAGGGCTTCTTCCACCTTTTCCTGGGAACCGAAATGACGGTCGGGGCCAATGCGGGCGGAGAACGCCGCGGCGGCATCCGCTACGTCCCGCACCGCATGCGGAATCACGTTTTTTCCTCCTGTCAGCATGGGGTGATGAAATCAGGTCTCCGTCCGGGCTGTTCCGGTTTTGCGGAACAAACCTACACGCCGCTTTTCCTTCTGTCCAACTAAAATCACGAAGCGGGAGCGTACGAGCGGCCGCCGAAAATGGCCGTCCCTACGCGGACGAACGTGGCTCCTTCCTCGATTGCCGTTTCAAAGTCATGGCTCATGCCCATGGACAGTTCCGTCAGCGCGGTTCCCCTTCTGCCGGACAGCGCTTCCTTCAGCTCCCGGAGACGGCGGAAATAGGGCCGCGCCTCCTCCGGATTTTCCACCGGGGGAGGAATGCACATAAGGCCGGCGATTTCAAGGTGATTCAGAGCGGACAGCTCCGGCCATTCCCTTTCCAGGGTTTCCGGGGAGAATCCGAATTTGCTGTCTTCATCCCCGACATTCACTTCCAGTAAGATGCGGGGCCGTTTTCCCGTTTCCTGGGCCACGGTATCTATGAACCGGGCCAGGCGCAGGGAGTCCACGGCATGGATCAGCGTGAAATATTCCAGGGCCTTGCGCACCTTGTTGCGCTGGAGGGGGCCAATGAGATGCCATTCCGTATCCGTAGGAAGGGAGGGGATTTTTCCCAGTCCCTCCTGGACCTTGTTTTCGCCGAAAACGCGCTGGCCCGCATCATGGCATGCTTTCACATCCTCTGCGGGAAAAGTTTTACTGACGGCGACGAGGCGGACGGAACCCGCCGGGCGTCCGGCGCGGAGTTCCGCTGCGCGTATGCGGGAGAGAATATGTTCCAGATTTTGTTGAATGCTCATGATGGGTGGTTCAGTTCAGAGATGGCTGCGCGGGCGCGTGGCTCATGATATGGTGCAGGGGCGAAAGCCTCCGCATGGCCATGGCCCAGACCTTGGAAGAATCCGTTTCCAGACAGATGTCCGGCACCATGGGGGAAACATACCAGGCGCGGTCATTCAGTTCCCGGCGCAGCTGGGGCGGCGTCCACCCGCTATGGCCTACGTAGGCGCGCAGGATGGCGCGGGGATCTTCCAGGTATTCCAGGGCCTGTTCCTCTTGCAGATGAAACTGGACGCGCAGTTTATCCTCCGTGCGGATGAAAGCGGCGAAGATGAGTTGGTTGCGTTCTACGGGCCCTCCCTTGAAGATAGGCACAGTGTAAAGGGATTCCGGGATTTCCGTATGGCGGGCTACGTCCCCCACATTCATGCCGGCCGGATGATTCAAAATATGGCCGATGACAAATTCCTTCTCCGCCCTGCTCAGGAAGATGACGGAATGATGGAATCCGGCGCCATCCAGGTAGGGTGCGGCAATCAGAAGGTGTCCCGCCAGGTTTTCATTGCTGATATCTTCATGTTCCATCATGGCCATAAATCTACGTTACCAAATGTGACGGAGGCAGGCAACCATGCGTTCAAACGGCCATGTCAGGAGACGGCGAAAACGGAATACCGGAAAAACAGGCGGGAAGATGAGTTTTTACCCGAGTGTATAGCGAGCCCCCCTGGCGGAACGGACGGCAACCCTGGAATTTCCGGTCGTCTTGCGGGATGCCGCCCTCCTGGAGGAAACGGATTTCCTTCCGGCTGATGCCGTCTGCCTGCGGGAAAGGGCGACGGCGGGGGGACGGGAAACCCTGCGGCGGTGGGAAATGACGGAGGCCGTATTGACGTTCTCCATGCGGTCTGGAGCGGAAGCCATGACCAGCAGGGAAGAATCCTGCATTTTTTCCGCCTGGGCCAGAGCTTTCAGGGAGGCGTCAATGGAACAGCGTTCAATCACGACCGGGTCTCCGGTCCGGAGCAGGTTGAAGGCTTCATACACGTCATTGCTCTTCATCCGGACGCAACCGTAGGAGGCGGGAGTGCCGATGGTGCGTTCCTCCGCCGTACCGTGGATATAAATCAGGCGCGAGTGAGCGTTCCGGTTACGGGGTTCCAGACCTTCCAGCCACATGATGCGCGTGACGATGGGGTCCCGGCCCGGAGAATTGGGCGCGACGCATTCCCCGGTGGGCTTGCGGCTTTTAAACACCATGCCCTTGGGCTGCCCGCTGCCGATTTTGGAAGCGATGCGATGGGCTCCCAGCGGAGTGCGGCAGCTTCCCTTTTTGTCTCCCAGGCCGAATTTGGAAGTGCTGACAGGGTAGGTTTTCACTACCCGGCCATGACGCATGACGGCCATTTTCTGGTCCCTGACGCTGACGACCGCGCCGTCTTTCACGATGGCGGTGGGCTCATAATCCGGACGGGAACAGGATGCCAGTACTCCGAACACAGCGAAAGCTGCGCCGGCGAGTTGAATCAGGCGTGCTGCTTGCGAGAGAGGCGCAGGCATGGGAAAGGCGTCAGTTCTTGGCTTTGGCAGTTTGCTTGGCGGGCAGCAGGTTGGAAATCATGCGGCCCAGGGAACAGAATCCTGTGTAATAGAAACCCAGGAAAGGAATCATCAGGATGGGGGAAAGGTAATGGCCCTGGCGGATCATGATGATGATCAGGTTCAGGAAGAAAGTTCCGCAGGCGATTTCCAGAACGGGGATGACGACGGATTTAATGGCCCGGTATCCGTTGCGTTTGAGCTGGGAGACGTGCCGGCGGTCTTCCTTCCGGTCCACGCCGTATTTGGGCGTGCGGACGAAGGCGGACTGATGGCCGAAGATGGCTTCCAGAACAGCCTTGGCGTTGTTGACCGCCATGCCCACGCTCAGCGTGAGAAGGAGGGGGAGGTACGGCAGTTCCTTCCACCAGGATTTGGGACGCACCACGATTTGGGCGCTCATGTAAAAGATGCAGACGGCCACGCTGGTCATGAAGAACAGGGCCACATTCACAAACCACATGAAGACCGTTTCATTTTCCGGAATGCGCTGCGTGCAGATGGGGTACACCAGGAAGCAGAGCAGTGCCAGGAGCAGGTAGGAATAATTGCAGGTGAGGTGGGTGGTGGCTTCTACCTTGGCTTTAAGGGGAGCATTGGAGCGCCAGATGTCCAGCAGGATTTTCTGGCAGACCTGAATGGAACCCTTGGTCCACCGGTGCTGCTGGGATTTGAACCCGTCCATGTCCACGGGAAGTTCCGCCGGGGTAACGACGTCGTTCAGGTAGATGAAGCGCCAGCCCTTGAGCTGGACACGGTAGGAAAGGTCCATGTCTTCCGTCAGGGTGTCATGGGACCAGCCGCCCGCGTCGCCGATTACGCATTTGCGCCATATGCCCGCAGTGCCGTTGAAGGTAAAGAAGCGGCCGGAACGGTTGCGGGCCGTCTGTTCCATGGCAAAATGGCCGTCCAGGTACATCCCCTGGATGCGGGTGAGGAGATTGTATTCACGGTTGATGTGGCCCCAGCGGGTTTGAACGAGGCCCACGTTTTCATCCGTGAAGAAATGGATGGTTTTTTGCAGGAGATCCGGTTCCGGAACGAAGTCTGCGTCCAGAATCAGCAGGAATTCCCCCTTCGCTGTTTTGGTGGCCGCTTCCAGCGCGCCTGCCTTGAAGCCGGTGCGGTCCGTGCGGTGGATGCAGACGGCGTCAAAGCCGCGGGACTTTAATTCCTCCACCTTGCGGCAGCATTGTTCCGTGGTGTCGTCTGTGGAATCGTCCAGAATCTGGATTTCCAGCTTATCCTGCGGATAATCCAGAGCGGCTACGGATTCCAGGAGGCGGTCCACGACGAACTTCTCATTGAACATGGGGAGCTGAACCGTCACGACGGGCAGTTCCTGGAAGCGCGCTTTGGGCTGGGGCTTATTATTGCGGTTTTTCCAGTACAGGTAAACGATGCTCAGGCGGTGGAAGCCATACCCCGCCAGGCCGACGAGGACCAGAAGATAGCACAAAAGCCAGATAAAATTGTAATTTAAAGACATGCAGGGGGCACAAAGGGGGTTGGTATCTTTTTGCGTCAGGGCAGGGGGATTTCCTTGACGTGACGCCCGTATAGGACACCATAGGGCGAGAGTCAAGACATATTCCGTTTTGCTTAACCTTTTCGAGTGTTGTTATGAAGAGATTGTATCTGCTGGCCGCAGCTGTATCCGTCACGGGGGGAATGGCGTTTTCCGCTCCAAAAGAAGAGGCCCCGGAGAAGGAGGCGGCAGTACTGGATGCGCAAACGCCGCCGTCCGGCAAGCAGGACCAGCCGACCGTTCCGGAACGCCTGCTGGACGACTCCCACATGAATGAGGAGCTGGGCATCAACGAATTTACCGCGCCGTCCATCCGCAAGATTTTTGAAGATTTGGAGGGGCTCCCTGAAATACCGGAAAAGGTGGCCCTGCGCGCACGTCCGGAGCGGCCTCCCATGGACCGCTGTTCCCTGGCTCTTCAGCTGGGCGGCATGATGGCGGACGGCTTCGTAATCGTGCAGTGCGGCAAGATGAACGAGGTGAAACCCATTGCCCTGGATCTTTCCAGCTATGCAAAGGCCATTGGAGCCGGAGAAAGGGTGAACCGCCACGCCGCCAGCCTGCTGAAAAATGCGGAAGACGGGGATTTGAGCAGTTTCAAAAACAATTTGGCCCTTATTCAATCCGATGTGGAGCAGGAGCTTGCCTCCCTGCGGGATTCCGATATGGCGAACCTGATCGGCCTGGGGGGGTGGATACGCGCCCTGGATGCTGCTACCGCGGCTCTGGATAACAAATTTGCGGAGGACAAGGCGAAGGTCATCTTCCAGCCGGATGTCCCGGAATATTTTCACTATATTCTGGACGGGGTAGAGCCGGAAATGAAAGAACGCCGCGACATTGCCAAAATCATGAACCTTCTGACGATCTTGCAGGAGCAGATGACGTTGGCTCCGGACGCCAGGCCCGCCAAGGCGGGCGTGGAAGCCATCCGCAAAACGACGCTGGAGTTGATCAAGGCGGCTCTGGCCCCTGTGGAATCATAATTCCTCTCCGGAGGCATGCCGCATATGGTTCTTCCCCTTTTAACCAGTCTGGAAGTGCGTCTTACTCCGCGCGGCCTGTACCTGCGGGATGAAAAACTGAAACGGATGGTCCGGGATGATGGCTGCGTTCCCGTGCCTTACAACGTAAGCATTTTCAATACGGGGGACGGCGCCGTGCGTATCATCGGCAAAAAGTGGACCGTCCGTTCTCATGGAGACGGAACGCAGATAATTGAAGGGGACGAACTGTTCGGTTCACGCCCCCTGTTGTGCCAGGGGCAGATTTTTGCGTTCAACGGCCTTCAGATGCTGCGGCTGCCGGCGCGCATCCAGCTGACCCTTCTTGTCCGGGACGAGGCGGGAATCCTCTATCATACGGATCCCGTCAGCCTTAAATGGTGAAATAAAGAGCTTCTCAAATCCTACGGGGTCTCATAAGCAAGTAATTTGAAAAATTACAATTATTTCATTTATCATACAGGATCGAATAACAAGAGAATAGCATTATATGATATTTGAAGCTGGATATCAGTTGTTTTGGCAGATTTAATAAGCCATATATCATAAAAAAGTAAAAAGAAGAATTGATTTATATAGTAAAATACGTCCCTTTCTTTTATTACGATTCTTATTGCAAACTATTAATTACTGCAATGTATCTTGACATCAGGACATTTTTGGAGATTGAAAATATTACTTCAGTGATTTTGATTTATGATTCTACCCTATGGAATTATTAGCAGGAGTATGGCGGGTGAGTATGAGAGATATCGCAGTTTAGATAGGCTAAAATGTCAAAAATGAGTAAAATTTCGAAATTGTTTGAATTTGTTATTTATTTTATTTTCATGAAAATTCTATGTTAAACACACCAAAACAACACTTATGATGAATTGTATTTTGGCGATACAGAGAGTAGTCAAATCTTGTGCGAGGAAGAACGAATCTGTAAAGTGAAGAGCATGAGATGAATTGGTCAGATATCGGAAGATGCAAATAAATCCGTTGACAAAAATAATTAAGAGCAGAAGATATATTGAAAAACCTGTAAAATACAATGCTAATCCAAATAGAGAAATAAAGATGTTCGAACGTAAAAATTTCATGGTATATGTGGGTGAAAAAAGTGGCGCTAGTTACGTCAGTGGGTTAAGCAAAATTGAAGAAATCTACAAGGTTAATGTCGATGCTGAATTTAGCAAAGATGAATGTTCTACACTTCTTGATCGAATAAAACATGATAAAAAGAGGACAGATTTGGAGCCAAAAGAGCGGAAGAAGAGAAGTGACTGGGCATCCCATTTGAAACGGTATATTGCATTCAGGACAGAAATTACCCGGATTGTTCCCTCTGTTCAAAATTGTTCTTCCAGCTTAGACTGTGATATAATTCATTTTATTATCGATAAATATAAGTCTGATTTTTTAACGATAGATAGTCGTGAACGCTACAAATGGAAAGCTATTGGCTGGTATAAACAACAATGGGACATAGATGCAGTTGATTTTTCAATGATGCTGGCATCTGCCTTTGAGAAAGCAGGCAATCTGCTTTCAGCGAATATGTATTGGCCTTATGATATGATGGTGGAATTTGCGGAAGCGAACCCCGAAGCTGTTCGGAAACTCTTTCGAATGCTTTACAATGAAAATATTCCACTTGCAGAGCGTTATGCAGCTTTTCGTGAAGGGTTTGAAGGCTATGCTAAGCCGTTGGGTAAAAAACATTATCAAGATCTTCATGCTATTTCAGTATATTTGTCGTTTGAATACCCTGAAAAGTATTTTATTTTTAAGATGAAAATATTCTCTATTTTCCGAAAACGTGTTGGATATGCAGTGGAAAAAACAAAACAGCAATCTTCCGTCTGGAAAGTAGAAATTTATACTCAGATGTGTCAACTGATTTTAGATGAAGTTCAAAAGGATTCGGAACTTATCCAAATGAGCAAAAATCGTTTGGATGATAGCTGCTATCAGGATGAAGCGTACCACTTGCTCACAATGGATATTGTTTTTTTTGGAGGGATGTATATGTCCGAATCTGATTTTAAGAACAATAGTCAGGAAACTGCTGCATTGAGTTACTGGCCTGCTTTGGACGAATACAATCCCGGAATTACCGCGGATATGTGGGCCTCAGTCTTAGATGATGATACTGTCACCTCTCCCAAAAATATGGATATGTTTCGAAAAATGCTGGAACTGGGCGGAGAAAGTACCTGCGCTCATTTAGCTGAAGTATACGGAAATACTTATGGATACTATAACAGGCTGGTAACCAGTTTCGGCGAAAAGGTGAAAAAGAAGTACAACTGTCCCGATTGTGTTGATCGAGAAGATGATAGAACTGAACGAAATCAAGTATGGGTGATTCCTTTTGTTGGTCGTTATGTCACCGAAAACGGAAACAAACGTTATTCTTGGAAATTGCGTGATGAATTGAAAGAGGCACTTATGAACATGGATATTACAGAGGTTTCTCTGGAGGAAAAAAACGTAACCGATGTTGGTTTGAACACTATCTTTTACGGTCCTCCTGGAACAGGCAAAACTTATCACACGGTTATTTACTCCGTTGCAATCATTGAAAATAAGAAATGGATTGAGATAGAGAAGGAAAATTACTCTGATGTGTTGGAGCGCTACAGTAGATATAAGGCAGAGGGAAGAATTGAATTCACGACTTTCCATCAATCTTATGGATATGAGGAATTTATCGAGGGTATTAAACCTATTCTTACTTCAGAAGATGGTATTGATGGGGAAACAGGCGATATTCAGTATAGTGTGCAGCCTGGGATATTTAAAAAATTCTGCGAGAAAGCACAGCATCCGAGTACATTAAAAACGAAAAACTTCTGTTTTAGAGAATCCCCGAATATCTGGAAAGTATCCTTATGGGGAACCGGGAATAACCCTGTCCGTTCGGAGTGCTTGAAAAATGGCCACATTCGTATTGGATGGGACGATTATGGGAAGGACATTACAGATGAAACCGATTTTGATGATGGTGGTAGAGTAGTTCTGAATGCCTTTATGAACCGTATGCAGATCGGTGATATTGTGTTTTCGTGTTACAGCTCTACTACGATTGATGCCATCGGCGTTGTCATGGGTGAATATGAATGGCATGATGAATACGATAACCTGAAACGGTTGCGAAAAGTGAACTGGATTGTGAAAGATATTCAGGAGAATATACTTTCCATTAATGGCGGAACTCCCATGACATTGGCTTCAGTTTATCGTCTGTCAAATGTGACGGTTAATGATGTATATCAGATTATTGAGAAATATTATTCTGTTCCACTTTCACCTGTAACCGATAGTCATGACAACAATTATGTTTTCATCATTGATGAAATCAATCGTGGTAACATTTCAAAGATTTTCGGTGAACTAATTACCTTGGTTGAACCGATAAAACGCTGGGGAAATTCGGAAGGTATGAAGGCTGTGCTGCCCTATTCTCAAAAGTCTTTTGGTGTACCGAAAAATGTATATATTATAGGTACCATGAATACGGCGGATCGTTCCATTTCAATCATTGATACAGCTTTGCGCCGCCGATTCTTCTTCAAGGAAATGTTACCGAATCCTGATGTCTTGGCAGATGTAAGTGTAAAAGGTCTGTCTGTCAGTAATTTGCTTACTCACATGAATAAACGGATTGCTGTTTTGTATGACAGGGAGCATACTATTGGTCATGCATATTTTATGCCGCTGAAAAAAAATCCGACGATTAAAAAACTGGCTGAAATTTTTACAAATAACATTATTCCTCTCCTGCAAGAATATTTCTATGAGGACTATGAAAAAATCCGGCTGATACTTGGCAACAAGTTTATTGCTGTTAATACTGTTAATTCGAATGACTTGTTTGGTCAAGAAGATGTCGATTTGGATGATGGGTGCAGCTATGAGATCAACTATGCTGCATTTGATGACATTGAATCCTATCGTTCCATTTTAAATGTAAAGGAAAACGAGGTATAGAGTGAACTCTTTTTATCAAATCAAAGAATATGATTCGTTTATTTCTGATAAAGAAATTGCTGGATATAAGACTTTGCCTGAGTCCATTTTCCATCAACTTGAGGATTTTATTCTGACTAATCGCAGCAAGGATACCGATGCACTGGAGTTGATGGGACTTTCTGCAAAAAAGGGTATTGGAAAGGTGATCACGGCAAAAAATTATGTCGGCATTATTACACTGAATAATGGGATAACCATTGAAATCTTGCCCAAAATTTACTCGGCAAGTGTGGACGACAATTTTGGTACCAGAACCAAACGGGTGTTGATCGATATGCTGAAAACGCTACGGGAAATACCATTTAAATCTTTAAAAAATTCTTTTGTGAATATTGAAAAAATGGATATTTTTGAAATATTTATTAGAATGTTTGTGAACGAGGTGTTCTTCATTGTCAAGCGTGGTCTCAAATGCAGTTATGAAGCAATCGCAGAGAACACTACATTTTTTAAGGGAAAGATACTGTTTTCAAAGCAGGTCAAGTTGAACCGTTTCCATAAAGAGCGAATCTATGTTGAATATGATGCATTTACCGCCAATCGCCCGGAAAATAAATTGTTGAAAGCAACACTGATCTATCTTTGCAAAAGGACTACATCTTCAAAAAATAGAAGTGATATAAAAAGTTTGCTGGGTGTATTTTCAAATGTGGAGGCTTCTGCTGACTACAAAGGCGATTTTGCTAAGTATATAAGTGATCGAAACATGAAGGATTACAATACCGCATTGATGTGGTGTCGGGTATTCCTGATGGGCAAGAGTTTTACTTCTTTTGCAGGATCGGAAATAGCACTTGCGCTGCTATTCCCAATGGAAACACTTTTTGAAAATTATGTCGCAGCTATACTGAAAAAGAAACTTTCCAGAAGTGACTTTACAGTTTCAGTTCAGGACAGAACTTATCATCTATTCAATGAGCCTAGTAAGAAATTTCTGATGAAACCGGATATTGTGGTTAGACGTAAATCTGACGGAGTTTCTTTTGTGTTGGATACCAAGTGGAAGATTCTTGATGCTGGAAAAGTGAATTACGGTATTGCTCAGGCTGATATGTACCAGATGTTTGCCTACCAGAAGAAATATGGAGCAGAATGCGTTATGCTGCTTTATCCTGAAATAGAGAAGAGACCTCTGGAAGATGATATCGAATTTAGATCAGATGATGATGTAATTGTTCGAGTTCAATTTATTGATTTGTTTAATGTAAAAAACAGTATTACAAAGATTATACAACAATTTGAGGTAATAACTGTTTAATCATTTGGCAACAAAGATGTGTTCTCTTTGCGCTGTTTTGCAGCTATCATTGCGAATTTGTCATCAGCGAACGGGTTTATTAATCATTCACTTCTGATTAAGTTTGAAAGATGAATAGCATGAAGAGAACGTTGTGTAGATAAAGGAATAGAGTAAATTTTATCCTTCACTCATTTTGCTCACGATGACCTTGTTGAGGAATGTTTTCCCAGAACCTTGTTATTTCTCTATTTTTACAGAAACGGGTGATCTTGCCGTTTTCATGCCGAGATATTATAAGTACCCAAAAGCATTCTCATGTGACTAAAACCTTATCTAGACGATGAAGTGTAGACAACTTTCTTGCCGAATGGAGCTGTATGTAATGAATCAATCCGAGTTAAATCCATCAAGATGCTTCCGGGTTAACCTTCTTCATCATCCCCGTGGTTGAGGATGAAGTTCAGGTCGTCAATGCCCAGGCTGGAGGTAAAGCCTTCATCTCCCAGCACGTTGGCGACGAGCTGGTTCTTCTGATGCTGGAGAATGCGGATTTTTTCTTCCACGGAATCCTTCGTCAGGAGGCGGTAGGCAATCACCTTGTTTTTCTGGCCGATGCGGTGCGTACGGTCAATAGCCTGGCTTTCTACGGCCGGGTTCCACCACGGGTCATACAGGACGACATACGAGGCGGAGGTAAGGTTGAGGCCGGCGCCGCCGGCTTTCAGGGAAAGCAGGAAGACGGAGGGATCCTTGGTCGTCTGGAATTTTTCAATTTCTCCGCGGCGGTCCTTGGTCTGGCCGGTGAGGTAGTTAAGCGGCCTGTTTTCCGCTTCCAGCCTGTTCTTGATGATTTCCAGCATGGAGACGAACTGGGAGAAGACGAGCACCTTGTGCCCTTCTTCCCGGAGCTGGTCCAGCAGATAGAAGAGGGCCGTCATTTTGGCGCTGTCTTCCTTGGCGTATTTGGGGTCCACCAGGCCGGGGTGGCAGCAGATCTGACGCAGGCGCATCAGGCCCTGCAAAATGGCGAAGCTGTTCTTTTTGACGGATTCATCCGAATCCAGACCGAGCAGGGCCTGCTGAATGCGGCGGAGTTCCGCCTTGTACAATTGGCTCTGGATGCCTTCCATTTTGGCGTACACTTCTTCTTCCGTCCTGGGAGGCAGGTCTTTTGCCACCTGGGATTTGGTGCGGCGCAGCAGGAAGGGTTTCAGGCGCGCGGCCAGGCGGTTCTGGCTTTGCGGGTCCTTGCGCTTGTCAAAGCGCTTCTTGAAGTAGGAGCGGGAACCGAGGACGCCGGGCATGGAGAAGGCCATGAGGGACCACATGTCCAGCAGGCGGTTTTCAATGGGGGTGCCGGAAAGAACGAGACGGTTGTAGGAAACGATTTCCCGCGCCGCCTTGGCTGCCTTGGAATCCGGGTTTTTGATCTGCTGGCCTTCGTCCAGAATGACCGTAAGCCATTTGATCTGGTTCAGGGTTTCCCCGCAGACGCGGAGCTGGGCGTAGTTGACCACGACCATGTCGTAGTTCTTCTTGATGTCTTCCAGATTGGCCTGGTCCTTGCTGCGGATGACGAGGACGCGCACGCCTGGCGCAAATTTTTCCGTTTCTCCCGCCCAGACGTCCAGCACGGATTTGGGGCAAACGATAAGAACCGGAGGAATGACGGCTTTTTTCTTGGATTTGTTTTTGCGGGCGAATTCTTCACGCAGCCAGAGGACGTAAGTGATGGACTGGATTGTTTTACCCAGGCCCATGTCGTCCGCCAGAATGCCGCCGAACCCGTTCGTGGCAAGGTAAGCCAGGAAGTGGAACCCTTCCACCTGATACGGGCGCAGGGTGGCCTGGAGCTGGGAGGGAACGTCCGGCTTGACGTCGATCTGGATTTCCGCGGTACGGTCTTTGATGCGTTTCCATGCCTTCGGGTCGAATACTTCCGCGGCTTTCGGGTCCGCCAGCTGCATGGCGTGCATGCGGTGGGTTTCTCCGGAAAGATCGAAGGGATCCAGGCCCAGGCGGGTAACGGCGTCGCGCTGGTCGTTGTCCAGCTTAATTTCCAGGCGCATCCATCCTCCGTCGTCCATGCGGACGTAACCGCCTCTGGCGGCGACCAGGGCGCGGATTTGTTCCTTGGAGAGCTGGACGCCTTCCACATCAATGACGATGCGCAGGTCAAACCAGTCGATTTCCTGGTTGACTACTTCAAACCGCACGGCGGCGGCCACCGGATCCGCCAGCAGCGTCTTGAGCTTGTCGTCCATATTGACGGTCAGCTCTTCCGGAAGCTGCTTGGCCCATTCCGCGAATTTTTCGGGGAACTGGCGGGTGACGCGGGCCTTGAACGCGCCCACCTGGGGATCGTAGGAAAAGCCCATTTCTTCCAGCAGGCCGGGAATGGGATAAAGGTGCTCCCGGATGAAACGCAGCAGAACTTTGTTCTTCATGGGCTCCTGATGGGATACGTCCCAGCCGTCCTTGCCGAGTTTTTCCGTGCGGTAGCCGGAAGCGTCCCTGGCGCTTACTTCGCAGAGCACATGTTCCGTTTCCGCGGAGGTGAGGCCGCGGACGATTTTCATGTCAAAGGTGCCGCGCAGGTCAATGTCCACCACGCGGTCTTCCATGCTGGGGGGCAGGGAAGCGCCTATTTTGCGGAGGAATTCCACCCCTTCAAGGCTGTCGATGACCTGCTTGGGAATGGAGTAGCGGGGTTCCACTTCCGTGCTTTCCAGCCAGCGGGGAGGGCCGGGGAAAACGGTTTCGTCAGACTGGTACAGTTCCTGCTGGCCCGGAAGCTGCCGGACGGAGTGGGAGACGTTGATGCCGGTGGACGTAGCGAGCTGAAGAGCGTAGCAGTCCGGTTCAATGGGATCGTCCTGGCAAATCCATTTGAGCGGTTCGTCCACCACTTTGAAATAGTTTTCATCAAGGTTCACCAGGTAGCCTTTCAGGGCGGGCTGGTGGAAAAGTTTGTTCATCAGGGCGCATGCGGCTTCCTGGTCCAGGTCCAGCGTCAGGGCGTCTTCCTCACGGGCGTAGTCGGACAGGGAGACGAGCAGGATTTCCGTCTGGGCGTCCATGCGTACGGCGGCCCGTTCATGCAGATTTTCCAGATGTTCCAGATCCTGTTTTTCCCGGACGGGAATCCAGTCCTGCTTCAGGGAATGGCGGTATTCGAAATGCCCCTCGTTAATAGTGGAAACAAGCCTCATGAACAGTTCTCCGCGGGGCGGCTGCGGGGGGCGTTCATTCACGGATTGGATGCGGTCGTACCAGGTGCCGACTTCACGGGAGCGCTCCCACTCATGAATCTTGCGCTGTACCTTTTCCAGATCCGTAATGGAGTCCATGAATTCCGGATAAGGCAGGCGTTTCTTGTTGAAAGCGTAAGCAATGTAATTCCAGAATTCGAGGATGTTCGTGGGAGGCACGGGCCACAACTCCAGCGGGTCATAGCTGACGATTTCCCATCGGGGATTCAGGCGCACCATATCATGGTCGTGAATCTCCTGTTCAATGGCGAAACGGCGGTAGCGCTTCTCCAGTTTGCTGACGTAGTCCGCTTCCTTGTCGTCCAGTTCGCGGCCCAGTTTCTCTTCCAGAATATCCAGAAGGGGAACATCATTCAGTTCGTTCGGGGACTCCGGAAGATCCTGGCCGCGGTACATGCGCTCCAGCATGGCGGCATACATGGCCGCTCCGGCGAGGTCCTCGTCTTCCGTGGAGCATGCTCCGAACCACCTGTTGCCCTGAAGGCGCAGATTTACGCGGTGCACGCCGTATGCGTCTTCCACGCGGCCCTGAATATATAAATGATTGCCGAAAATTTGCGTGACTGCGCCATCTTTCTGGAGTTTCTCTCCGCGCAGCCGGATTTCTTCCGGAAAGGCATTGAGAAAGTTCAGAGTAGCCCTGTCCGGGTTAAGTGCCATGCTCATAATATCAAACTGTCATATAAAAATTGGAAACAAGCGTACCCGGTCAGGGGACGCCACAGGTCTATGCACTTTACTATGGCACAAAAAGCGGATTAGAGCAACTATTCTCTGAAAATAATTCCGGAGGTTGTTTGTGGTGATGTGTTTATTATTGGATGACAAATTGTTATGTTTATGTGAAGAAGGTCGATTTTGGAAGAAAACGAACATATTTTATCATCTTGGAAAGAAAAGATGTCAGTCTTGCGTAACATGATTCTTGACAGGTTCGTCGTAAAAGCGTCTTTTATGCCTGAAATTTTATGTCCTCTGCATCACTTCTACAGTTACTGGCGACTCAAGCCCGCTTGAGCGATGGCGAATTGGCCGAACGTCTTGACATGACTGAAGAAGCCGTGCGGGCCCAGCGGGAGCAGTGGGAGCAGGAAGGCGTTATCCTCGGATACCAGGCTGTAGTGAATGAGGAATATGAGCACGACAGCAAGGTGGCTGCTTTCATTGAAGTGAAAATGACGCCTGAACGCGACGGCGGTTTTGACCGCCTGGCCATGCGCATCTCACGGTTTGACGAAGTGTCCTCCTGTTATCTGGCAAGCGGAGGTTTTGACCTGCTGGTGCTGGTGGAAGGAAAAAGCATGCGGGAGATTGCCCGGTTTGTGGCGGAAAAACTTTCTACGCAGGAAGGGGTGTTGTCCACTTCCACACACTTTCATCTGAAAACCTACAAGAAAAACGGTTGTGTGTTCGAAGATCCCGTGCAGACCGAACGCCTGGCCGTCGCTCCGTAATCCTCTGCCGTTACGAAAGGAATCATTATGAACTGGCAGAATAAAATAGCGGAGCAGGTAAGCTCCATACCCCGTTCCGGCATCCGGGAATTCTTTGACCTGGTTACGGGGCGGACGGATATTATTTCCCTGGGCGTAGGGGAGCCGGACTTCGTGACGCCGTGGAACATACGGGAAGCGGCCATTTACTCCCTGGAAAAGGGTCATACCTCCTATACATCCAATTACGGGTTGGAATCCCTGCGCCGTTCCATCGTCAAATACGTGGACGGATTTTTCCACGTCAACTACGATCCCCTGCGTGAAGTGCTGGTGACCGTAGGCGTAAGCGAGGCCATAGATCTCGCTCTCCGTGCCATTCTGAATCCGGGGGATGAGGTTCTTTACCACGAACCCTGTTATGTTTCCTATGCCCCCAGCGTCAATATGGCCTACGGCGTAGCTACCGCCGTTCCTACGAGCAAGAGGGATCTTTTCGCCCTTAACCCGGAGGTGCTGGAAGCGGCCATTACCCCGCGGACCAAAGTGCTGATGCTCAACTTCCCGACTAATCCTACCGGAGCGGTGGCCCCGGTGGAAACCCTTCAGGAAATTGCCCGCATCTGCATCAAGCACGATCTCATGGTGCTGACGGATGAAATTTACAGCGAACTGCGTTATGACGGCAAGCCGCATGTTTCCATAGCTTCTCTGCCGGGGATGAAGGAACGCACGCTTCTGCTGCACGGCTTCTCCAAGGCATTCGCCATGACGGGGTTCCGCTTGGGTTATGCCTGCGGTCCGGAGCCGCTCATTTCCGCCATGATGAAAATTCATCAGTATTCCATGCTCTGCGCCCCCATTACTTCCCAGGAGGCGGCCATTGAAGCGTTGGAAAACGGGACATCCGCCATGTTGAAAATGCGGGAAAGCTACCGCCAGCGCCGGGATTATCTGGTGAAGCGCCTTAATGAAATCGGCATGGACTGCCACCTGCCCGGCGGTGCGTTCTATGTCTTCCCGGACATTTCCAAATTTGGCTTGACCAGCAAGGAGTTTGCCACCCGGCTGCTGATGGAGAAGCAGGTGGCCGCCGTGCCGGGGACCGCCTTCGGCGCGAGCGGAGAAGGCTTCCTGCGCTGTTGTTATGCGACCGCCTTTGACCAGATCAAGGAGGCCTGCAACCGCATGGAGCATTTTGTGAAAACTCTTTCCTGACCCGGCAGTATTCATGAACTCCGTGATGGAGGCTCTGAAAACAAAGGCGTATGTGGCGCCGTTTGCGGTATTCATGGGCTTTACCCTGGTATGGCAGTTTGGTGGCCCGTTTCTGGAATGGGACCACCCGGCCGCGACCTGGTGGAGAAGGGCGCCGGAACAATGGCTGTACCCCGTTCAGGCGATCGTTTGTTTTGCCCTGGTTTTCCGGTGGAGAAAAGCCATTGATTGGGATTGGCGGTGGAAGCCCGCCGCCTGGGGAATTCTGTTCGGCGTGCTGGGTATCCTGTGCTGGCTGGCTCCGACCATGATAGCGGACCGCCTGCCCGGAGGCGCGGACGCCTGGTTTGGCCATCCCTCCTGGCCCTGGTACCGGTATCTGCTGGGAATTGACGCGCGTCCGGAGGGGTTTGATCCGGGCATCGTCTTCCTTACGGATTCCTGGAGCTGGCTGGCGGCCCTGGTGCTGCGTTTCTTCCGTGCCGTGGTTGTGGTGGCTCTGGTGGAGGAACTTTTCTGGCGCGGCTATCTGATGCGTTTGATGGTGAATCCGGACCATCCCTGGAAGGTGCCATTCGGCGCTCATAGCTGGAAGGCATACTGGGTGACTACCCTCTGTTTCATGGCGGTGCACCAGCCCGTGGACTACTGCGGCGCGTTCGTTTACGGTTCCCTGGCGTATCTGCTTGCCGTCTGGCGGAAAAATCTGTGCGCCGTGATCGTGATGCATGCGGCGGCGAATGCGCTGCTGGGCTGGGCCGCTCTGGCATGGGGCAAATACGGATTATGGTGAATCCGGCGTTTACAGGGAGAAATTTCTTGAGTACATAAAAGCTGATGACTCCAGAGGAAGCCATAGAAATTTTGTGGGACTACCATCACGTGAAGCAGGTGCTGCATCCGGCGGAACTCATTTTCATTCTTGGCAGCAATGACATAAGGGTGGCGGAATATGCGGCGGAACTTTATGTCCGGAAGCTGGCTCCCCTGTTGCTCTTTTCCGGCGGGATGGGGCGTTTTACGGGGGAATGGGCCGTACCGGAAGCGGAACTTTTCGCAGAGGCGGCCATGAAGAAGGGCGTGCCGGGGGATTGCATCCTCATTGAAAACAAATCCACCAACACGGGAGAAAATGTCCGCTTTTCCCGCGCTGTCCTGGAAAAAGCCGGCATTCCGGAACCATCCAGCCTCATTGCCCTGCAAAAGCCCTATATGGAACGGCGCACGCTGGCTACGCTCCAGGCCCAGTGGCCGGAAGCGCGGGTGGCGGTCAGCTCCCCTCCCTTCACGTTCAGGGAATACCTGACCGGGGAACTGCCGCAGGAGCTGGTTGTCTCCGCCATGGTGGGGGACTTTCAAAGGATACTGGAATATCCTAAACAGGGATTTTCCACGGAACAGCCTGTGACTCCGGAGGCGATGGCGGCATTCCGCACGCTGGTGGAAGCGGGTTATGGTTCCCAGCTGCTCAAGGGGGTTCCCCTCCCCTGGAATTCTTGAGAAGACACGCTTTTTGCTTTCACTGAACGCTGATTGCGGGCATCAATACAACCCGCATAGCCAACCCAATTATATAACTCATCATGGCAGACAGAACCAACACAGACCCCGCCCGAATGGAAAAAATCGTGAGCCTCTGTAAAAGGAGGGGATTCATCTTCCAGTCAGCTGAAATTTACGGCGGTCTGAACGGTTGCTGGGACTATGGTCCCATGGGGGTGGAACTCAAGCGCAATCTGAAGGAATACTGGTGGCGTAAAAATGTGCAGGAACGCGAGGATGTGGTCGGCATGGACGGTTCTATCCTGACGCATAACTCCGTACTGGTGGCTTCCGGTCATGTGGGCGGATTTTCCGACCCGATGTGCGATTGCCTGTTGACCAAGGAGCGCCTGCGTGCGGACCAGGTTCCGGCCCAGAGCGGCATGGGGTTTTTCTATACCGGAGCCGCCAAAAAAGACGGTTCCTGGAATATTGAAAAGAAGTACTCCGTTCTGGTGGAATCTGAAAAACAGGCGGACAAGGCCCGTAAGACCGCGGCTCAATACTATGCCCAGCTGGCCGGCAAGGATGTCTCTTACAAGGACATGGAACTGAAGGGCGAGTGCATGGAAACCGTAACGGATTCCACCATGTATAACCCTGCCAACGGTTCCCTGCTGACGGAAGCCCGTGAGTTCAATCTCATGTTCAAGACGACCATTGGAGCTACCTCTGATGAAAACGATCCCAACGCTACGGGCTGGCTGCGCCCGGAAACGGCCCAGTCCATTTTCTGCCAGTATAAAAACATTCTGGACAGCTCCCGCGTCAAACTGCCTTTCGGGATCGCCCAGATCGGCAAATCTTTCCGCAACGAAATCAACCCGAGAAACTTCACTTTCCGTTCCCGCGAATTCGAACAAATGGAAATTGAATATTTCTGCCGGCCGGAAGACGGGCTGCGCCTGGTGGATGAATGGCTGGAACACCGCCTCTGCTTCTATGACGAGGTGGGGGTTCCGCGCGAACACATTCATATTTTGGATGTGCCGGACGGCGAACGCGCGTTCTACTCCAAGAAAACCTATGACCTGGAGTATGAATTCCCCTTCGGCATCCAGGAACTGGAAGGCATCGCCTACCGGACGGATTATGACCTGAGCTGCCATCAGAAAGGTTCCGGCCGTCCGCTGGAATACTTTGATGAAGAGACGCGGGAGAAATTCATTCCCCATGTGGTGGAGCCTTCGGCCGGTTGTGACCGCACCATTCTGGCCATCATCTGCGAAGCTTACGATGAAGAGGAACTGGTGGACGACAAAGGTAAAAAAGATGTCCGCACGGTGCTCCGCTTCGTGCCCCGCATGGCCCCGATCAAGGCGGCCATCTTCCCTCTGCTTAAGAAAAACGGGGAACAGGTGCGTATTGCCCGGGAAATTGAAAAGACGCTTCAGCCGTGGATGTCCGTCTTTTATGATGAAACGGGAGCCGTCGGCCGCCGTTACCGCCGCCAGGATGAAGTGGGTACTCCTTTCTGCATTACGGTGGATTTTGAAACGCTCGGAGAAAACGATGCTTCTCTCAAGGGGACGGTGACCATTCGCCACCGCGACTCCATGAAACAGGAACGTGTTGCAATTAACGACCTGCTGCATTGGCTGATTGCCCGCGTGCGTTAATGTTTTTTTCAGCGGTTTGAGGCCGGAAAATGCCTTCAGAGCCGTCCCGTTTACAGCGGGACGGCTTTTTATTTCCCAAATAGCAGCGGAGAAAGGGGGCTTGGATGGCCAATATCGAAAGTGATTTTTCCGGAAGAAGGCCCATTGTTCCGGAATCAGTATGACAGGAGGCTGGCGCATTTTTTGATGCGGGTATGCCCGGCGGGAAATGGGTGCTTTTTACACGTTCGCGAAAAGCATATTGAATGAAATTTTAATGAGAGTTATTGACGGCCTGCCAGCAGAAAAGGAAGATGACGGACGAGGCGGTTCGGAAAAAACGTCCTGATTTTTGAGCTTTTTTTCTCATCTGCTGTCAAAGGTTTATACAGCATGGAATGATGCGATCAGGTAGAAAGAAGATATTAATGATGGAACATTCAGTAATTTTTCCGGACCATCGGAAGGTTTGCGCCCTGGGGCAGGGAACCTGGAAAATGGGAAAATCAGCGTTGAGGGAAGCCGATGAGATAGATGCTTTGCGTGCCGGCATTGAGCTGGGCATGAGCGTAGTGGATACGGCAGAGATGTATGGCAACGAGGAAATGGTGGGAGCGGCAATCCGCGGATTGCGCGACCGGGTGTTCCTGGTTACCAAGGTGCTGCCCGGCAACGCCAGCAGGACTGGAACCAAAGCGGCCTGCGAACGGAGCCTGAACAGGCTGAAGACGGACTATGTGGATTTGTTTCTGCTCCACTGGGGCGGTCCCCATCCCATTGAAGATACGGTTGCCTCCATGGTTGAGCTGCAGCAGGAGGGTAAGATAAAGGCCTGGGGCGTGAGCAATATGGACGTTCCGGAAATGGAGCGGTTTTATGCCGTTCCGGGGGGAGCCTCCTGCGCCGCCAACCAGATTCTTTATAATCTGGCCCATCGCGGCGTGGAGTACGATTTGCTGCCGTGGTGCCGGGAGCGTCACCTTCCCGTGATGGCCTATTCGCCTGCGGATGAAGGGCGGCTTTCCCGCAATCCGGTGCTGATGGGGATTGCGCAGAAGCATGAGGCCACCCCGGTGCAGATTGCCCTGGCCTGGATTCTGCGCCGCCCCGGAATGATTGCGATCCCCAAGGCCGGCTCCGTCACGCATGTGCAGGAGAATTACCGGAGCCTGTCCATTGAGCTGACTGCGGAAGATGTGGATTTGCTGGATGAGGCTTTTCCGCCCCCGGTCAGCAAGGTTCATCTGGATTCCTGGTAAACCGTGACGCCGTCCGGCAGTCGGAGTGAAACGGGGCGCGCGGATTTTCCTGACGCATATCCGCAAGGGGGGGCCGGATATTTTTATTTGAAAAGAAGAATGTGCTGTTTTCCCGTTCCAGCTTCTTCAGCAGGAAAGAAGGCTGAATGCGGCTGTGAGAAAGCCGCCCTTCCGGGGGAATACGGCCATTCCCGGAGAGGCGGCTCCAGAAAAGGGGCGGGAAGATCAAAAGCGTTACAGCGGCTGCGCATCCGTCCTGGGTATCCAGACAGGCGTATTCTGGAAGGTGCTGGCGTAGTACCAGGAGCCGCGTTCCGCGCGCAGGATGAGCGGGGTGGATTCCGGCAGGGTGATGAGCGCCGGGCTGTTCATGTCCGCTGCATGTCTGCCGGGCGTTTTTTGGGTAACGACCAGCAACCGGTCCGCCGGAATGGATTCCGGGGTTTCCGGGTACATGATGTAGTTCATGACAGCCGCTACGGTGACCAGCCCGCTCAGGGTGGCCAGAATGGTCAGCAGCGCCCCGTGTTTGCGGGTAACGGTCAGCAGGGCCAGGAAGGTGAGCATGACGGCCCCGGACAGGATGGCTATGGGGCCGAGCGTATCATGGCTGATGTAAGTGAGCCACTGGTTTTCCGTGGTATTGGCGGGCAGGATGGCTCCCTCCTTGCGTTCAATGAATTGCAGGTTGTATTCAGCTTCCGTGAAGTATGGGGAGAGTTCCAGAGCGCGGCGGTAATTGAGGGCGGCCAGTCCGGGCTTGTTCATGCGGTAATAGGAATTGCCGATGCCGAAGCAGGCGTAGGCTCGTTCTGACCTGGAAAGCTCCGTATTGCCGCTTTCCTTGCTGAAGTAGTCGATGGCTTTGGCGTATTCTCCCTGTTCATAGGCTTTTACGCCCAGGTTTTCCGTTTCCGACGCGTTTCCGGCTGTTCCGGCCAGAGACAGGGCCAATACGGCGGCCACCATGAGAACGGGAAGCTTGGCGATGGCTTTTTTAATCGCCTGGAGCATGCGCTGGCGTTCCGCGTGCGGCAGTTCGTCCGAGGATTCCGAAGGCTTGAATGCCCTGTCGTCCCGGAGTTGAAGGATATTTTTCATTTGTTCATTCTGCTTGGAAGGAGGAATATAGGATTCAATAAAGTTGCCGGCGGAGCGCAGGAATTCCGTGGAGCTTGCCTGGCGCGGAGCGGAGGCGAGCCTGCGGAAGGCTCTCATGCGTTCCCTGGCCGTGAAGCTTTCCTTCCGGATTTTCCGGATGTAGCGGATCAGAGCCATTCCCAGCAGGACGACGGCGGGGATGTAGACCAGGAAATACCATCCCCAGTGAGCCGGAGCGGTAAGGGCGTTCATAACGGCGGCGGGCATGATTCCGTAAATATCCGTCATTTCCGCTACCGGAATGGCGCCAGCCGGGGGGGGAGTGGCGGGAGCGGCGCCTCCGGCCGCCGTTCCTGTGATGACCGAGGCCTTCCATTCCAGGGGAATGGGGGCAGTCGTTACGGTTTTGTACTGCTGCGTGCTGGGGTCAAAAAAAGTGAGTTCAAAGGGTGGGATGGCATCCGTCTGGGCGACCGGGCGCATCATTTGCTGAAATTCCACGGTTCCCTGGATGGAACGCGTATTCTGGCCCGGATCCAGCTTGTTGGGAGGGTAGAGCTTCCAGTTGGAAGCGTCCGTGAGGGCCGGGCAGGCGATGCTGTGGATGTTGCCTGTTCCTGTTACCCTGATTTTCACGGTAATGGGTTCATTGGCGCTGAGATCCCGCGCATCCGTGGTGGAGGAGATGCGGAAATTCCCTACGGCATTGGTGAAGGAAGCGGGAGCTCCCTGTGGAAGTTCCTGGGCCGTGATTTTTACTTCCGGAATAGCCATTTCCACCAGCACTTCCGAACGGATGAAGTTGGCGATGAGAGGATCCGCCTCCGGCAGGGCGGCGCGGGCCGTGACAGCGCCGGATGCCGTTACTTCCCCGGCGCGCAGCGGGAACAGGGTGCTCTGGAAGGTCATGACATTCCAGTTGACGCCTTTATAAAGTACGGAGCCACGAGGTTGGCCGCGGAGCAGTTCCACCAGCGTGGGTTCAAAGCGCCAGGTAGCCAGGTTGGAGGTGGTAATGGCGGGCGCCGTGTATTCCAGAATGTATTCCGGAGCATAAATTTTCAGTTCGCAGCGGTCCGGCTGGTGGACATAGGGCTTCTGGTTGTCCACATGCCAAAGCATGCCGTACGGAACTGCTGTGCCGTTCAGGTTCAGCGTATTCCATTTGATGGCGCTGTACGGGTAGACAGCCAGAGTCTGGGGAAGCGTGGTATAGGTGCGGCCATTGTTGGCCTGCAGGGTCAGGGAAGGAATTTCCACGGTGCCCACTTCGTCCGGCGTCACTTCAATGGCCATCAGGAAGGCAGATTGGTTGGGGGCCCCCGGCCAGCGGATGTAGTTGCCCTGGCTGACCCAGCGCAGGCTGGCGCCCTTGACACGGGGAAGCGGATCCTGGCGGGCGATGCTGCCGTCCGTCAGGATGATGAAGAGACGGGTTTGTTCTCCCGGCACAACAGCGTCGGACAGCCAGGTGGTAACCACCTGCTGAGCCATCAGCGTGACAGTCATGCAGAAGAAAAGCGAAAGAATGGCGAGCAGTTTTTTCATTGTATTGCGGGATATGGTTAAAGGGGTGGCATCGCGGATGCGGGAGGAACGGGTTAATAATCCTTATCCGGAGGAATTTCCGGCGAACGCTGGGGAACGGGGCAGCCGGGTTCAATGTCCCTGCGTTCCATCAGGATGGCTCTTGCCTCCCGGCGTTCTTTTTCCTCCCTGCTTTCCTGTTGCGCGGCTACCGGAACGGGCTTGTCCCCTTCCGGCTGGGGCTGCGGTTTTTCCATGCCGGGCGTTTCAGGAAGCCTGTCTTTTTCCGGGGAGGAGGGAAGACGGGCGTTTTTCATTTCATTTTCGTCCTTCTTGCCTTCCTTGGTTTCGGCGTTATCCTTGTCTTGGTCCTTGTCTTGG
>NZ_DKYW01000023.1:0-22673 GCF_002493465.1 Akkermansia sp. UBA7090 | reverse complement strand
GAGGTAAAAACGCGCCAAATGTTCTCGGCCCCCTCTTCCGCTATCCGGAGCCGGAAAAAACCGGAACGCGAGTAACAGGGCCTTTTTTATGCGATTTCAGCGGTTTTCCATTCCAATACCACTTCCACCCGCAATTCATCTCCGTGCATGAGCTGGTGGGAAGTGAGGGAGTCACGGAAGAACAGCAGGGATTTCATGGAATCTCCCGCATGGGTTTCTTTTCTGAAATGCAGGTGAATTCCCGTCAGTTGATGGTTCTCTAGCCAGGAGTCCGGCAGGGAGTCCAGGGCCCAGGACAGGTAGGCGGCATTGTTGATGTGGCGGTTGAAATCCGTATCGCGGCGTTCCGCCGTCCATTCCCTGATAACTGGCAGAAGTCCCGAAATATCCATGGATACCGGAGTTACCGTTTCGTCGCATGGAGTATCCGGGAAAGAGCTGATGTGCCTGTTTAATGGCACCGGACGCCTGCGGCGTATATCAATGACAGCCCACAGGCAGCTTGCTGCAACAATGCAGTTGCCCTGGGTATCTCTGATTTCCATGTTGCGGCGCGCCAGCAGAGGCGTTTCCTGGGCTGTCCAGGTGCGGAGTTCCACCGTTTCCTTCCACCGGGGAAGGCGGCTGACGGCCGCATCCAGGCGCACTTCCACCCAGGCCAAGCTGCGGGACGTTACAAAATCATAGCCGAACCCCAGGCAGGAGGCATGGGTTTCCGCTATTTCCTGAAACCAAAGCAGAACCGTTTCCGGTTTCATCAGGCCATCCGCTCCGCTTTCGTAAGTGCGGACGGTTGCCTGAACGGAATAGATTTCCTTGGCGCTGGCATGTTCCATAGCATTCTATGCTAGCGGAACCATTCTTCCGGAGCCAGTCAAAAACGGGTAATATCCGGCTGTTGGGCATGCCGCACCTCCGGTATGTGTATGGCTTCCCGTAATTTCCGGGCAGCCCGCCAGGGGAGCGGCATGCAATGGAAATTCTTCCAGCATCCGCTGAGGTTGACGGCATTCCCAAATTTCTAGAGGATGCTCCGGAAATAGGCGATAGTTTTTTCCAATCCTTTTTCCAGTGAAATATGAGGCTTCCACCCCAGTTTTTCTTCCGCAAGCCGAATATCCGGCTTGCGCTGGGTCGGGTCGTCCAGGGGCAGAGGACGGAAGACTGTTTTGGAAGAAGAACCTGTCATTTCAATGACTTTTTCCGCCAGTTCCAGCATGGTGAATTCCCCTGGATTACCCAGGTTGACAGGGCCGGAAAAACCTTCCGTATCCATCATGCGCACCATTCCCTCCACCAGGTCGTCCACGTACTGGAAACTCCGGGTCTGTTTGCCCGTTCCGTAAATGGTGATGTCTTCCCCCTTCAGCGCCTGAACGATGAAGTTAGAGACTACTCTGCCGTCGTTCGGGTTCATTCGCGGTCCGTAGGTGTTGAAGATGCGGATGATGCGAACGTCCACTCCGTTCATGCGGCGGTAATCCATGAACAGGGTCTCCGCGCATCTTTTACCTTCATCGTAGCAGGAGCGGACACCTACGGGGTTGACGTTTCCCCAGTAGGTTTCCGGCTGGGGATGGACCATGGGATCTCCGTATACTTCGCTGGTGGAGGCCTGGAGGATTCTGGCTTTGCACCGTTTGGCGAGGCCCAGCATATTCAGCGCGCCCAGCACGGAGGTTTTCATTGTGTGGATGGGGTCAAACTGATAATGGGGAGGGGAGGCGGGACAGGCCAGATTGTAGATTTGATCAACCTCCATGACATAGGGAACGGTAACGTCATGGCGTATTAATTCAAATCCTGGATAATCCTTCAGGTGGAGGACGTTTTGTTTGCTGCCCGTAAAGAAGTTATCCATGCAGATGACTTCATGGCCTTCCCTGAGGAGCCGTTCGCTGAGGTGGGAGCCGATGAAGCCGGCGCCTCCGGTAATCAAAATCCTTTTGCTCATGATGGCATGTCCTGTGTTTGTGCGTTCCGCCGCGCCGGAAGGGAGGCAAGCGGAAAGTTTTCACCCTGCCGTGCGTTGCTGGTCAATGTCACATATCCGTCAAGGGAAGGCAAGCGCATAGCATGTTGGACGGAATATTTTATGGAATGTCCGGGAAGGGTTCTTTCGTGCGGGCCGGGAGGCAAATTCCGGTTTTTGCCGGCAGGTTCAGGATTTGGGAATCGTCAGCAGAAAGCTGGCTCCCCCCAGGGTGCCGAATTCCAGTTTCAGGTCTCCCCCCAGGGAACGGGCCGTGTCCCTTGCCAGCGCCAGACCCAGGCCTACGCCGGGTTTCCTGCTGTTGGTGGCGTCTTGTGTGCGCCGGAAAGGCTTGAAGACAAGCTTGCGGTTTTTCGGGGAAATGCCGGGGCCGTTGTCGCGGAAGCGGATGACGATGTTGTGGCGGTCCGCCTGGACGGTGAGCTGGACCTTGGCGTTTTCCCCCTTGGCGTATTTAATGGCGTTGGAAGTCAGGTTGTCCATAATCTGCTCTACGGAAACGGCGTCCGTATGGATGGGAAGAATGCGGATGGGCTGGGCCAGGGCAAAAGAGAAACTGATGCCCGCCTCCCGGAGGCGGCGTTCTATTTTTTCCGCAATGGGTTCAAAAAGCTCCTGGCAGGTGAGCGTGTCCCGCGCTCGGCGGATGGCGTTCCGCTGAAGCCGGGAGTAGGAGAGCACGTTTTCAATCAGATGTTCCAGACGGCGGCATTCCCGCTGCATGTTGGCGTAGTATTCCGGCTTTTTCTGTTCCGGCACCATGCCGTCTTCCAGCATTTCCGTGTATAGGGAGAAGGAGGTGAGAGGCGTCCGGAGTTCATGGGTGACGGCGGAGACGAAGTCCCCGCGGCGCTGTTCCAGGCGGAAGGTGCCCAGCATGAGCCAGATGACCCCGGCTGCACCCAGGAGAACCATGCTCCAGATGAGGGTGAGCGTCCAGGCCAGCATTTTTTTGTGGTCCTGAAGGGGGACGGCTCCGGTGTCTCCCGGAAGAAAAACCAGGGGGGCGTTGGCAAAGGGGAGTGCGCCCGCCTGCCGGTCTTCCTCCGGGGGCGGGGATGAAGGGTCGAAGGTTGCCAGGCGGCTGTAGGGGAGCAGCGTCTTTACACGGCCGGGCAGGCGCCTGTTCAGGTTGTCTATGTTCATCAGGGCCCCCTGTAAATAAATGCCGCGGCTGGTGCGCACCTGGCGCAGGATGTAAAGATTCCCTCCGTCTTCCACGGGAACGAAGGATGTGACGGTTTCCACTTGCGCCGGGGCTCCGGATGCCGTTGGTTCCGGTTCCGGAGATTCATGCAGAATTTCATTCCGGATATCCGCCCAGAGGTTACCGCTGGACGGCACGGAGGTCAGGGAGGAGACCTTGCCGTTCAGCCGTTGGTAAAGGTCCTTCTGTTCATTCAGCCGCCCGGCAAGTTCCGGGGGAAGAGCGGGGCCAGTTACGCGCCCGGCAGGGGAAATCTGAATGTAGGCTGTAACGTAGTCCGGCAAATAGGCGGCAAGGTTGGAGCTGCGGGTTGCTTCTCCGGGGACCGGGGAGTCCATCTTCAGGTCATAGGGACGCTTGTAGGCGTAAACGGGCTGGTATTCAAAATAGCCGCGGGCCTGTTCGAACGTGATGAAGGAGGTCAGCAGGCGGTCCATTTCCAGTCTGGCTTCATGAGCCAGGGCTTCCACCCTGATACGCTGTTCCGAATGGCCCGTTTCTTCCGCCTGCACCAGCAGAACATGGGTGAGCCATCCGAGCATGCCGATGACCAGAAGCAGGCTGATTGCCAGAAGAATGATGCGTATGCGCCGGTTCACGGGTCAGGAAACGAAGGATGAATTCCAGCGGTAGCCCTGGCTTCTGAGCGTCTCCAGGGGGGAGGCGGAAATGGCCCCGAGCTTGTCCCGGAGGCGCATGACGGTCATTTCCACGGAGCGCGTATCCGTCAGGCGCGGGTCCACGTCCCATACGCGCCGGAGCAGTTCGTCCCTTGTGATAACGCGGTTGGGGTGGGTGGCCATGTAGGTGAGGAATTCGAATTCCCGCGCGGTCAGGGAGGTTTCCCTCCCATCCTTAAAGGTGATCAGGCGGTTGGCGCTGTCCAGGGTGGCGCCGGGGATACTGATTTCCCGGAGCTGGCGCGGCCGTTCCGGAGACCTGCGCAGCACGGCCTCAATACGGGCGAGCAATTCCCGGATGCTGAACGGCTTGACAATGTAGTCATCCGCTCCCAGCTTGAGCCCCTGGACGCGGTCTTCCTCCTCTCCGCGGGCCGTAAGCATGATGACAGGCGTTCCGGGGCGTTCCTTGGACATGACCTGCAGCACGTGGAAGCCGTCCGCGCCCGGCATGGCCACGTCCAGCAGGGCGAGGTCGAAATTTTGTTCCCGCACGGCATGGATGGCGGCCAGTCCTTCTTCCAGCGCCAGCACCTCGTAGCCGGATGCGGTCAGAACATCCGTCAGGGCATGCCTGATGCTGTCGTCGTCCTCCGCAATCAGAATGGTATAGGCTGAATCACTCATCGTTTGATTTTATAAAACCACAATGTTTCCCCCGTTGTATAGAGAAACCTGCGCCCTTTCAGTAACAATGCCATAACAGGACGGCCGCCGGGAGCGTTTCAGTTATGCCGGAGTTCCCGGAACGGGGGAGGAAGGCTGCCGGAGGGAATTTCAATGGCCTCCATGGGGCCGGGGACGATTCCTTCAAAGAACGGCGTGCCTTTATAGGAAAGGATGATTTTGGAATGCACCATGCCGCCCGTAGTCTGGCGCAGGAAATCCGCGTCCCGAAAGACCAGGAGCGTTTTTCCGTTTTCCCCGGCTACAGGACGGCACTGGAAGTCGCCAAGCGGTGTTCCGTCAGCCGCCGTCATCTGGACGGGCAGTATATAGGCTTCCGAAAAGGAAGGCGCGTAAACACCCCAGAAGGAAGTAAGCGCCATAACGACGACGATCACGACGCCGACAATGATTTTTGTGGAGGTAGACATGCGGAGGAAGGTATTCTGGGCCGTACGTCCACCTCCTGTCTGGTGGCCGCGCGGCGTCAGCGTTGTTGAAGCCATTCGGCGGCCTGGGGGGCATAATACGTAAGGATCATATCAGCCCCGGCGCGCCGGATGGAGATTAGAGTCTCCAGAACGGTTTCCCGTTCATCCAGCCAGCCGGAGGCTGCGGCGGACTTGATCATCAGGTACTCCCCGCTGACATGGTAGGCGGCTATGGGGAGGGTTACATGCTTCCGCATGGCGGCCATGACGTCCAGATACAATGTGGCGGGTTTCACCATCAGGATGTCCGCCCCCTCCGCTTCATCCAGCTGCGCTTCCCTCAGGGCTTCCCGGATGTTGCCGGGATCCATCTGGTAGGTTTTTTTATCCCCTTCCTTGGGCGCGCTTTCCAGAGCTCCGCGGAACGGCCCGTACAGCGCACTGGCGTACTTGGCGGTATAAGCCATGATGGAAACGTCGTCCAGGGCCTCGGAATCCAGAGTGGCTCGGATGGCGGCCACGCGGCCGTCCATCATGTCGCTGGGGGAGACGATGTCCGCCCCGGCATCCGCGTGGCACAATGCCTGGCGGCAGAGAACCTCCACGGAGTCGTCGTTGAGGATTTCCATCGTTCCGTCGGAACGGAATTCTACCAGGCCGTCATGGCCGTCGGAATTGTAGGGGTCCAGGGCTACGTCCGTCATGACAGTGATGCCTGGCACTTCGCTTTTAAGCGCGTAAATGGTGCGCGGGATAAGGCCGTCAGGGTTGCAGGCTTCGCAGGCGTCCGGCGTTTTTTTCTCATCCGGAATGGCCGGGAAAAGATCCAGCGTCCGGATGCCCAGATCCATCAGGCGCTTGGCTTCCTCCACCAGTCCCTTGACGCTCCAGCGCGTGCACCCCGGCAGGGAGGGGATAGGCTGGTTTCCGGTTCCTTCATGAACGAAGACCGGGTAAATGAGGTGTTCCGGGGCGAGGGAGGTTTCCCGGATGAGGCCCCGGATGTTGGCGGATTTTCTGTTGCGGCGAGGCCGTATCGGTAGATTCATCATGGTGTGGTAATGAAAAGGACTTTTCCAGGAAGGCATGGCGTTCCGGAGCGGATGTCGTCAGGAAGCTTTTGGTTCCTCCAGTTCCAGCGGATGTTCCGCATCAGCTCCGGCGATCATCCAGCCGCCGTCCGTTTTGATAAAATACAGATTGTTGACGAAGATGCTGTTGGCGAAGAAACCGTTCCCGGAGGCCGGCTGCACGCCGATGGTGGCCTTGATCCCGGGACTGCCGTCTCTGGCGGCGGGAATATACGCCGCGTTGACTTTGGGAACGTCTTTTTCCTTTACCCCGATGTGCAGGGCGGGAATCCTGCTCATGGCTGCTTTCAACTGGGAAAGCGCGTCTTCAAATTTCTCCACGGAGGCGAAGTGGGCCGGGGCCAGCATGCGCATCATGGTCAGGCTGTCCCTGTTCGCCAGGGCGCGTCCGGCGGCGGTTACGGCCTCTTCCGGAGAGGGAAAGGCCAGCGGGGGATACGTCCGGTGGAAATCCGCCATGATGCGGGAGGTGGTGGATTCGTCCGGTTTCAGGTTCCAAGAAGTGAAAGCGTCCGTCAGGTTCATCTTGAAGACGGGCAGGCCGTCTGTGGGATCCGTGGTTTTTTCCAGCGCGTAACGGTAAATGAGAGCGGGTTTGTCGATGTTCGGCATGCTCATGCGCGGCGGCAGGATGGTCAAGGCTCCAATGCTGTGGATGTCCCTGCCGTTCTTCTTCGCGTGGTTTTTATTGGCATCCTTCTGCTGGCCTTCTTCACGGCTGTTCGGCTCCAGCTGGTCGTCCGGGTGGGGGCTCAGGGGAACCAGGATGGTGTTCGGGAAGGTCATAAAGCTGAGGTTGGTAGGCTGGATATAGCGGTTTTCCTCCCTTCTGTCCTGGAGGCGCATGGCTTTGACTACGGGAGTAAGGCGCGCGCTCTGGGTAATGGAGGATTCTTCGTAGTATGGGGGAACGAGCAACGCGGCGATGAGGGCCGGGTCGTTCCCCTTCACCGTCCGGATAATCAGGTTCTTAAGTTCGTCGTCCGTTGTTCCCTTGACGGCTTCCCGGCGGAAGCGCTTGATGTGTTCCAGGGCAGTTTTGACGGCGGCTACGGAGTACTGGCGGGCAAGGCCGAAAATTTTCTTTCTGGCTTCCGAGGACAGTTTTTCCGCTTCTTCCCGGATGCGGTCGTCAAAAGGAAGGAATGTGTTGTCAAAGCTTCCGGGAGTCAGGGAGGCCTTCCACTGGCCCCCTTTTTTCACCAGAGCCACGGCGGTGGCCGCATAGACGTACGGGTTGGTCTTGTCCGGCAGCAGGATGTAGGCCATCGCCAGGTCGCCTTCGGCAATGATGGAGTTTTCATCCACAAAGGGGGGGCGTTCCGGGGCCGCTCCGGTGACATACCCCTGGACCGCCTCCAGACGGGAAAGGATGCTCTTTAGCCTGAGCTGGCTTACAAAGGGGGAAGTGGCGGGCAATGACTGGTATGGCTCGTGTTCCCAGTCCGTTTTTTCCTGAAGGGCGCGGAGCAGCAGTTTGGCCGCGTTCAACGGCGTGCTCTGATCCGGAACGGGGCCGGGGGCCGGGGCCTTGTTTTCCGGCGCCTGGTCCATATTAATTTGGAAACGGACAGGAGAGCCGTCAGGCGGCTGGTCGCCCCGGGAGAACCCGAAGGAAAGGCAGAGGCAGAAAAGAGGGAGGGAGAGGGGGAGGATGTTCATGAGAGCCGGTCGCCACTATGGCATAAACGGCTGCGGGTGTAAATCATTCGTTGGAAGCGTTGACGCGGTCTTTGAAGCGGGGCGGCCAGCCGTGACGCCACGGGAAAAGGAACGAGAGAGGGTAAAGGAAAAGGATGCGTTCAAGAAGAATCCGCCATCCGGACGGAAGGGCTTTTCCGCGGCGTTCATGCCTTGAATTTTCGGGAAGAAAGTCTTTTTGCATTTGCCAACAGCGTTTAAGAGGGGTTTACTAATGCGCGTATGTCCGAACACAAGGAAAGAAAGACTCTTGAAGAACGCCAACAGATGTCTGATCTGGAACGGCTGCGCCACTCCTGCGCGCACGTTCTGGCTACGGCTGTCTGCCGCCTCTGGCCGGATGCCCAGCTGGCCGGCGGCCCCGCCGTGGACAACGGTTTTTATTATGACGTGGAGCTGGAGCACCGCATCAGCACAGAGGATTTTGAGCGCATAGAAGAGGAAATGAAAAAGGTGGTGAAGGAAAACCAGGTTTTCCAGAAGGAAATTATTTCCCGCGCGGATGCCATGAAGCTGGCGGAATCCGGGGAATTAGGCGCCCTGGGGCCCCGCAGCGAGCCTTCCCGTTTCAAGATCGACCTGTTGAACGACATCCCGGAGGACGAGGAAATTTCCCTCTACCGCAACGGAGATTTTACGGACCTGTGCGCCGGCCCCCATGTAGGCCGCACGGGCAACTGCAAGGCGTTCAAGATCATGAGCGTGGCGAGCGCCTTCTACAAAGGGGACAAAAACCGCCCCATGCTCCAGCGCATTTACGGCACCTGCTTCCCGAACCGCACCCAGCTTGACGAGCATCTGGAACGGCTGGAGGAAGCGCGCCGCCGGGACCACCGCAAACTTGGCCGCGAACTGGGCCTGTTCTGCATTGACGAGTCCGTGGGCCAGGGGCTCATCCTCTGGAAACCCAAGGGGGCTCTCATCCGCCGTTCCCTGCAGGACTTCATCACCGAGGAACTGGACAAGCTGGGCTACTCCCAGGTGTACACGCCCAACATCGGCAAGCTGGACCTGTACCGCACGTCCGGCCACTTCCCGTATTACCAGGAAAGCCAGTACGCGCCCATCCCGGAACGGGACGCCATGGAGAAGCTCAGCCAGGAAGGGGCTTCCTGCGCGGAATTGTTCAATGGACTGGCCACCGGCACCATTGAGGGCTACATGCTCAAGCCGATGAACTGCCCCCACCACATCAAGATTTACGCGAATGACGCCCATTCCTACCGGGATCTTCCTGTGCGGCTGGCGGAGTTCGGCACGGTGTACCGCTGGGAACAGAGCGGAGAACTGGGCGGCATGACGCGCGTGCGCGGTTTCACGCAGGATGACGCCCACATCTTCTGCACGCCTGACCAGCTGGCCGGGGAAATCCGCCAGTGCTTGGGCATCGTGAAAACCATTTTCGGCACGCTGGGCATGACGGACTACCGCGTGCGCCTTTCCATGCGCGACCCGGAAAGCGACAAATACGTGGGTTCCCCGGAAAACTGGGACAAAGCGGAACAGGCCCTGCGGGAAGCCGCGGAATGGCTGGGGGCGGACTACAGCGAGGAAGCTGGGGAAGCCGCCTTCTACGGCCCCAAGATCGACTTCATCGTGCGCGACGCCATCGGCCGCGAATGGCAGCTGGGCACCGTGCAGGTGGACTACAACCTGCCGGAACGCTTTGACCTCCATTACACCGGAGCGGACAACAAGCCTCACCGGCCCGTGATGGTGCACCGCGCCCCCTTCGGTTCCATGGAACGCTTCACGGGGCTGCTGATTGAATACTTTGAAGGGAAATTCCCCACCTGGCTTTCTCCGGAACAGGTGCGCGTGCTGCCCATCTCCGACAAAGTGACGGATGTGGCCGCCGCGCATCGCGCCGCCCTGGCCTCCAGGGGCGTGCGCGTCACAGTGGACGAAACGCCGGACAAAATCGGAGCCAAAATCCGCAACGCCCGCCTGGACCGCGTTCCCTACATGCTGGTGCTCGGCCAGCGGGAGGCGGAAGACGGCACCGTCTCCGTCCGCCACCGGGACAAGGGGGACCTGGGCGCGATGCCTTTTGAGCAATTCGCGGACCTCGTGGCCCGGGAAATCGCGGAGCGTCATATTTCTCCCGTGATTTGAGTTGCCAAGTTATTCCTTTTAGTTTAGTAGTATCCGGACGTGCCAACCAAGCCAACGAAGAATAATGACGGAAATCGCCGCCGTGAGCGCGGCGATCAGACTCGGATCAATGAACGGATTCGTGCGCCCCGCGTGCGGGTAGTGACTGCCAACGGCGACCAGCTGGGCGTCATGAACACGCGCGACGCGCTGGAAAAAGCCAAGGCTCTTGGTCTGGACCTGGTGGAAGTGGCCGGCAATGCCGATCCGCCCGTATGCCGCGTGGTTGATTACGGCAAGTACAAATACCAGCAGGCCAAACTCCAGAAAAACAACAAGAGCCGAACCGTCAAGCTTAAGGAAATCAAGCTCCGCATCGGTACGGATACCAATGACTATAATGTGAAAATGGCCCGTACGGAAAGCTTCCTGGATCATGGCCACAAGGTCCGTTTCCAGCTCCGTTTCCGCGGTCGTGAGAACGCCCACCAGGAGCTTGGCTACGACGTTTTCAACAAAGTCATCGCGGACATGAAGACCATGGCGCAGGTGGACCAGGCCCCGCGCCTGGCCGGCAACACCATGCACATGGTGCTCTCCCCGCTCCCCGCCCAGCAGCGCGTGAAAAAATTCACCGCCCACCTGGATAAGGACTTTGATTCCGAAGACTCCGCCTTTGACGCGGAAGACGACGAGTAAAACGGCATTTTTTCTTTTTCAGGCTTTCCGCCCTTATAAGGCGGAAAGCCTTTTTTACGGGCGAATGCTTTTCTATAGAGACCTGGGGAATTCTCCCGGAGGCGCTGGAGGAATTGTTTCTTTCCGTTCAATAGGAATCTGGAAACCGTCCGGAACGCCTGGAAAAGATATTGCTCCATTACGAGGATATGGAGCCGATTCGTGGCTGCCGGGTATGTGCAAAAGACGCTATGCCGGGTATTTAAGCATCGTTCTCACTTCCTGAAGGGCAGGAATGGTTTTATTCCGGGCCGGACGCAGGAGGCTATGCGTTCTATTCCTCCTACGTTCGGAGAAACCGGGATGGAACGGGAAGAAGGTGATATAATATCTCAATTTTCTTTGGACATCCGTTTGCAGAAAGGCTGCATGCGGCACATGGTGGCGGTGCGCCAGAGCCATTCCAGGGGGCCGTACAGGAAGCGGGTGAGCCAGAGGCGGCAGGCCCAGGCCTGGAGGAGGAAGACGGCAACGGCCGCGCACAGGCATGGCCACGGCCCCATGTCCTGGGCCAGGCCCAGCCCCCACCCGAAGAAGAGGAAGGTGAAGACCAGCGTCTGGGTGACGTAGCAGGTCAGCGTGCATTTGCCGGCGCTGCTGAGCAGCCGGGAGGGCAGGGGAAGGCCGGGATGGGTGAACAGCAGGACGGCGGCAGAGACGAAAGCCACGGTATAGGAGAGATTTTCCCATGGATGCAGGAGGCGGGCTGCATCCGCTTCCAGAGGGGCGCCCAGCTGCGGGATGAGGTACAGGCGCACTGCCAGCAAAGCCAGGAACAGGAGCCCGGCTATGCCCAGCGTCCGCAGGAACAGGCGGCGTTTGTTGGGCGCGTCTTCAAAGGCGCGCCATCTGCCCGCCAGCATGCCCAGGATGAAGAGGCCCAGCGTCTGCCAGAGGCGGCCGCTGAGCAGGAAGAACTGCCATTTGCCCGCCTGGCCCTGCGTCAGGTTCCACAGGGCCGCCTGGCCCCAGCTGCCGTGGGCGTACAGGAATTCCCGCGTGGGGCCCGCAGCCGGGGAGCCCGTATGGAACCAGCCGGAGGAGTGGGGCCACCAGTCCGCCAGCCCGGCATGGTTCAGCAGGTCCATAAGCATGACCGGCTGAATCAGGCACAGGGCGCAGAGGGTGATGAGCAGGGGAGTACCGCATTTGTAGAGCATGACCAGGGCAAAGCCCAGGGTGCCGAAGAGAGTGAGGATGTCTCCGTCATAGAACAGGGTATGCGCCAGACCCAGCAGGAACAGGAGCGTCAGGCGCCACATGAAGCGTTTCCGGAAGTCGATTCCCTGCTGCTCCCGCCTGTCCAGCTGGATGAAGAAGCTGAGGCCGAACAGGAAGGAGAAGAGCAGGAAGGATTTGCTGACAAAGAGATGTTCATAGGCCCAGTCCGCCGCGTTGTTGGCCGCGGCCTGCCATCCCTCCGCCGGGGGCATGGGAAGGTACAGGTTGAAGTGGTCGTGCGTGTGGACGATGACGATGCCCAGCAGGGCCAGAGCCCGGAGGATATCTAGAATGGTGATGCGCGCGGCCGGGAGCGGCGTTCCGGCGGGAGTCCGGGCGGTCATGGCGTCAGCAGGGGCGGGAAAAGGATGGGAGCAGTTCCGCCGCGCGCCTTCTGGCCCATTGGTCCGCTTCCAGAATGGGGGCCAGTTCCCCGCGGGGATCCGCCGGGGTGTGGTCGTCCATGACGGCCTCCACCAGTTTCCAGATGCCGGGGAAGGAGATCTGGCCGTGGATGAAGGCATTCACCGCCGCTTCATTGGCGGCGTTGTAAACGGCGGCCAGGGTGCTGTTGCCGGCTCCGGCCCTGCGCGCCAGGTTCAGGGCGGGGAAGACGTCCGTGCGGGGTGCCTCGAACACCAGCCGGCCGATTTCCGCAAAATTGAGCTGCTTCAGGGAGTTGGGAACGCGGTCCGGCCATGTGACGGCGTACTGGATGGGGAAGCACATGTCCGAGCTGCTCATCTGGGCCAGCACCGTGCCGTCCCGGTATTCCACCATGGAATGCACAATGCTCTGCGGGTGGACGATGACGTCCACTTTTTCCATGGGAACGTCAAAAAGCCAGCGGGCTTCAATCATTTCCAGCCCTTTATTGAACAGGGTGGCGGAGTCTATGGTGATTTTGCGGCCCATGCTCCAGGTGGGGTGCTTGAGGGCCTGTTCCAGCGTGACATGCTCCAGATCTTCCCTGTTCCAGGTGCGGAAGGGGCCGCCGGAGGCCGTCAAAATCAGGCGGGAGACGGCTTTCGGGCCGCCGTGGTTGCCGTTCAGGCACTGGAAAATGGCGTTGTGTTCGCTGTCCACCGGAAGCACCTGCACACCGGCCCGGCGGGCTTTTTCCATGACGATTTGCCCGGCCATGACCAGAATTTCCTTGCTGGCGATGGCCAGGTCCTTGCCTGCTTCAATAGCGGCCAGCGCGGGCTTGAGACCGGCGGTTCCCACGATGGAGATTAACACCATGTCCGCTTCCGGGAGCTGCGCCAAGCCGCACAGCCCTTCTTCTCCCGTTTCCACCTGCGCGCCGGGGAGAGCGCGCGCCAGCTCGTCCGCTCCGGACGGGTCAAAGATGCATACGCTGCGCACGTTGAATTCGCGCGCCTGGCGGGCCAGCGCCTCCACGCTGGTTCCTGCGGCCAGCCCCACGATTTCCATTCTGTCCGGAATATCCCGGGCGACTTTCAGGGCGCTGGTTCCGATGGAGCCGGTGGAGCCCAGGATGACGACGCGTCGTTTCTGCATAACGGAGAAGCATCATGCAAAAAATACGGTCTCTTGACAAGCCGGGGGGATAAAAAATTTCCCCCCGCCGCATGGGCCGTTTTTCCGTCAGTTCGGCTTCATTCCGGTGGGCCGGGAGGAAGGACGCCACGCATTCGTGCCGTAGGTGGCTTGCGCCGTGGGTTCGGGGAGCTGCTGGAACTGCATTCTCTGCCGGTCTCTTTTCCATTTCCGCAGATTGAGGGAACGCCAGTTCCAAATGCGGCTTTTGGCATTGAGGGCTTCCCGGGTCATGGCGTAAACATTGGCTCCGGCTTCCGTCTCCCCTCCCAGCCGGCGATAGACGGCTATGGCAAAAGGGATGTTGTCCCGGAGTTCAAAACGCGGCAGGTCTCCATCGCTGAAGTACCAGTCCGGATGCTCGTCCATCGTCATCAAATTCAGGTCGCCGCTCAGTTGGAACGGACTGCGGAGTCCGGTCAGAGCCAGAAAAACGAGGGCGATGGCTCCGCAGAGCTTCCCATAACGCAACCAGTTTCCATTGCCGGCCATGTAGCGGAAGAGAAGATACAGGAAGAAAGTTCCCATCAGCAGATAGATGCCGGCCGTAACGCGATTGGGAGAAAAGCCGAAATCTTTTATCTGGAAATACAGCCTCATGCCAACGCTGGCGGCGAGCAGACCTGTTTGCGCCGCCAGGATGAAGCCCAAGACAGTTCCCGTTTTTGATGCCCGCACGGAGCCTTCCGGACGGAACAGAACCAGCAGCGTGACGGCGGAAAGAAAGGCCGCCAGCATGATGGAGTCCGCTCCGTCGTGTAAATAGACGGTCTGGGAGATGCCGTCAGGCACGCTCCCCCTCCATAAAAACGCCACATCCGTACCGTTGTTGACCAGAAAGGCCAGGTTGATGAACAGCAGGGACACGGCGGGAAGGCAGGGAAGCCACGGGCGTCCTGGGCGCACGGGATGCTGTTCCGGAAAGGATGAGCAGGGGCGCGGCGCGGTTACGATGCCGAAGGCCAGGGCTCCCAGGCACCACAGGAGGATATCCGCAATGGTTCCCATATCCGGAATCAGCCAGGAGAAATAATTGCAGAACCATTGGTTCATGGCTGATTTGAAGGCGGCGACTACGGGGTTTCCTCCCGCAAAGATGGATAGGAAGATCAGAAACAGAATCACTCCGATGGCGACGCTGCCTGCAAGCGGAATTTTCCCCAGGACTTTTCCGATTGCCTCTTTTGCCTGGGTCATTCGGAAAAATTTGTAGCCCCACCAGGAGACGTACCGTTTGGCGGGATCGAAGCTGTTGCCTTCCTTCCGCGGCAGGAAGGTCATCACGACGGGGAGCCCCAGCCCGATGAGCATGTTATAATGGGTGAAGGAAGACAGGTTGATTCCTGTGGCGGCGGCATTCAGCACGGCCATGAAAACGAGAAACGCCTGCTCCTTCCGGCTGAGATCCGTTCGCAAGGCCAGAAAGGCCGCCGTATACAGCAGGAGACCTAACGCAGTACCGATGCCCAAGCCCTCCAATGTGCCGAACATGAAGTCAGCGGCGAAGCCGGCGGCGATCAGAACAAGGAGGGGAATATTCCCGTGTCTCCACCATGAAGGGGAAAGCAAGGGGCGCGGATCGCTGCGGAAAGAAGGAAAAAGAGACGGACGTTCTGGGAAGGGGGAAGGTTCTGCCATGGGCTGGTGGTTGGATGGTTGGTTGCAGAACAGCCGGACGCACGTTGCAAAGGCATACTCTACCTGTTTAATCTATCCGTTCTTGCTGGCGCGTCAAGCAGGGAGGGCCGGAAAAGAGCGGGACTGGACGTGAAGGAACATTCCTCCGCATGGAAAAGGGTTGTATTTTCCTCCGGAGGGCGTATAGGATGGCCGAATGAAGCGCATCGCCGTGTATGCCGGTAGTTTCGACCCTCTGACCAATGGTCATTTATGGATGATCAGGCAGGGCGCGAGGATGTTTGATGAGCTGATTGTGGCCATAGGCGACAATCCGGACAAGCGTTATACGTTTTCCCATGAGGAACGCATGGATATGCTGCGGGTGGCGCTTTCCGACATGCCGGATGTGCGCATTGCCGAGTTCCACAACCGCTTTCTGGTGGATTTCGCCAATGAACACGGGGCTACGTTCATGCTGCGCGGCATCCGTTCCACGCAGGATTACGAGTATGAACGCGTGATGCGCCATATCAATGCGGATATGGCCCCCAAGGTGTGCACGGTGTTCCTGATGCCTCCCCGGGATACGGCGGAATTGTCTTCCAGCATGGTGAAAGGGTTGATTGGTCCGGAAGGCTGGGAAAGCCAGGTGAGCCGCTATGTCCCCCATAATGTATTCGCCATGTTGAAGGAGAAGTACCGGGAGGTTTTTCCGCGTTCCTAGCGGTGATTCCGGATTTCCGTTCCGTTATTCGCTGTCCGGTGGAGAGGGGGCAGGTGCGGAACGCCTGCGCCTCCTTCTGTCTTTCTGCTTTCTCATGCGCTGGATGACGCGGGCCCTGGCGGCGCATCGGCCCGTTTGCATTTGTTCCAGAGCATCGCACAGTTCCCTGCGCGCCAGAAAGCGGTTGAGTTCCCTGGATCTGTCCGCATGGCATTTGACGGCGATGCCCGTGAGCGTGTGCCTGAGGTAAACGCAGTTGTTGGTTTTGTTCACTTTCTGGCCGCCGCGTCCGCTTCCGCGGACAAAGCTTTCCTCCAGGTCCTGCTCACGGATGCCCAGGGCTTCCATCCGTTCCTTGAGAGCCGCCAGTTTTTCAGGCCTGACCATAACCGGAAGATTGCAGGGTGTTGACGCGTTGCCGGACCGCATGGGCCAACATGTCCCGGCTGGCAGATGTCATGGGGCGGAGGCTGACGGCAACGGTTGAGCCGTCAGCTAGGCGGAGGTTCAGCCGGCCGCCTTCCCGATCCGCAGAGCGAATCTGCTGCCAGAAGAACCATTGCATGGCGCGCCGCGCCCGCAGAAAGGGCAGGATTTCCACGCCCACCGGGGTGACGATGACGGCCGCGTGTTTCAGGCAGCGGCGCCCCGCGGCCAGGCAGAGGACGGCGGGAACAAGCGCCGCGGCCTGCATGGCCCACAGGGGGGCGGGCAGGTACGGGGTGATTGTATCATATCCCGTGAGCTGGAGGAAAGCGGCGGTGGCTGCCAGAAGGAACCCCGCCGCCGTCAGGATGGCGCCTGCCCGGTTCCGGGTGAAGCGCAGTTCCCTCTTTTGGACGGGAATGTGGCGGATGTCTTCCACGCCCAGCCCGGCCTGGACCGGACGGGGCGCGGAAGCGGGAGTATGGCGTTCAGGCTCCGGCATAGACGCCCGGGAGGATTTCCTTCGTTTCGTCGGAATCGTTTTCCATCAGCAGGGTGCCCCAGAGAACGGCTCCGTCCTGGAAGTGGAAGCGGCCGCGCAAGGTCAGCTTGTCCATGCCTGCCAGGGAGGGCAGTCCCAGCCCGTCCAGGGAATCCACCAGCTTGTACAGTTTGGCATCCAGGTCCACTACCGGGGTGTTGCCCTGCCGTTCCGGAGCCAGGGCAACGTTGCCGTGTTCATCCACAACGATGGCGTCCGAACGGAGCAGGAACAGGTCGGAAGTGGTCTTGACGGGGAAGAAACGGGAACGCGGGACATTGACGGCCCTAGCTCCCGGGAAGCATTCGATGCCCGCGCCCATGGCCGTTTCCAGCTGGTACACCGGGGCGGATTCCGGATCGCGGGGGTTGAGCGTTTTTTTATTGCGGATCATGGGCAGCGGGAGCACGCCGCCGTTGGCGTCCAGAATTTCCTTGAGGGCGTCCAGGCGTATCCAGAGCGTATTGGTGTTGAAGTAGCGGTGCCTGGAGATATTCTGGAATTCGGGAATGTCCTCATCCGGGCATTGGGCCACTTCCCGCAGAATCAGCTGGCCGTCCGACTTCCTGACCGCCAGGTGGCCGCCTTTCCTGTCCGCCTCCGTGCGGCGGGTGACTTCCATGACGAAGGGGGCGCCGCTTTCCGCAAACCAGCGGAGGAAGTTCATGTCAAGCTGGGCGCCCAGATTGTCGGAATTGGAGACAAAGGCGTATTTAACGCCATCCGCCAGCAGGCGGTCCAGCCAGCCGGACCCCAGCAGGGCCGGATACAGGTCCCCATGGCCGGGCGGGCACCATTCCAGCTCCGGCTGCTCCGGGCAGCTGGCCGGGGAGAGGCCGTCCGCCAGAATTTTAGGCACGCGGTTCTGCATCAGTTCCACCTGGGCGGGGTCCGCAAAGCCGTCCGCCGCGTATTTTTTCAGGTAGGCCAGCGTGTCCGCGCTGGTGGAGAAAGAATTCATCAGCAGAAGGCGCACCGGCGTGCCGGAGATGGAGCGCAGATGCTTCACTTGCCTGACGATCAAATCCAGGAACGTATCCTCTCCTTTTATTTTCAGCAGGCTTTTCGCCTTCTGGAGGCCCATGCTCGTGCCGAGGCCGCCGTTGAGCTTGATGCAGACGCACCGGGCAATCAGGTCCTTGTCCGCCGCGGGGGTGGAAGCCGTGATGTCCTGCCAGTCTTCCACCTGGTCGGCGGGCAGGATGTCCGTTTCCGGAATCATGCCGGAGTGGTTGGAAACAAGGGCTTCGTAACAACGGGAGAAAGCGTTGACGGCCGCGGCTGAAACGCCGGCAGACTCCATCTTTTCCGCAAAAGGAGTGAACGTACTCATTAACGGCTTTTGTACAAAATGCCCGGAGGCGGCTCAAGCATTATCAGCGTATCCGGAATACCCGCGCATTTTCTTTTTCCTGTGGGGGCTGCTCCGGATTATCTGGTTGCCGTCACCCGGATGCGCCGATAGTCCGCTACCCATTGGGAACCGTCCCATAACTCATCTTTCAGGGAATTTTCCATTTCCTTGAAAATCTGGATGCGCTGTTCTTCGTGGAGGTTTTTCAAGTCTTCCCGGAAGAATTGGTTGGCCCAGTTGCGCAGGCCGTCAGGACCGTCTTTCAGCGGCGTGGGGCGGTCAAATTCCTTCATTGTTTCCAGGCGGAGCCCGGCTTGTTCCAGCACGCTGCCGTATTCTTCCGCGGAGGGAAAGTAAAAACGCGTTGTGTACGGGAGGCCCCTGCGTTCCAGGGCTGTCCGGAATGCTTCCCTGATGCGGAGAATATTGAAGCGGGCTCCGAATTCGCAGACCAGTTTCCCCTGTGGTTTCAGGACGCGGTAAACGGCATTTAAGAGAGTTTTCTGATCAGGTATCCAGTGGAAGGCCGCATTGGAGAAAACGATGTCGAACCTGTTGCGCCAGGGCATGAGGCGGGCGTCCAGCACGCGGAAGTCCATGCCGGGATAGAGCCGGCGGGCTGTTGCTATCATTTCCGGAGAGGAGTCCAGGCCGGTGACGGACGCCGATTTTTCCAGCAGGGCGTGCGTCAGCGTACCGGTTCCGCAGCCCAGGTCCAGAATGGACTGTTCTGGATTTTCCGGTACGCAGGAGAGCAGCTCTCTGCCGTATTCCGCGACAAAACCGTGTTTGTTTTCATACCATTCAGCATTCCAGTCCATGACCTCTCCATCGTAGGGAAAAAGGGATTTTTTTCAAGAAAGACTCTGTCTTGTTTTCATGGCATTTCTCCCGGAGGCGCTTTGTCCATTTCTCCGCGCCGTGCCGGGATTCTTCCTTGCGTTGGCGGGCGGGAAATGATTAAGATAAGCTTACTATGAAAGCAACAGCCCTGTTTCTGGCGGCTTCCGCCCTGGCCGCGGTTTCCGCCGGCGCCTATGACGGATACGGTTATGACCCCCGGCCCGCGAGTTCCTATAACAATACCATCAGCGGAGCGGCCCACATCGGCTATGATTCCCGGTATGCCTATAAGGACGTGGTGGCTTCCTCCGTGTTGAACCGCAGCGGCGTGTTCAATATCGGCGGCGAGCTGAACCTCAACCTGGCCAGGGACTGGAAGCAGGAAATCGGCGCGGAATACATGGCTTTCTGCGACGGGCTGCTGAGCGACAAGGACGCCTTTGACGCCAGCTGGAAGGCTGTCAAGGAGCTGTTCCCCAATCTTTCCTTCCGGGGCGGGTATGAGTTGAATTACGGCGGCCTACCGGGGTATTTGAGCAAGCACATGGGGAAGGCTCCCCATTCCCTTGCCCAGTCCGTCACGGCGGGGCTGGCGTATGACGATCCGGGCCACGGCTATTTTGGTTCCCTGGATGTGCAGTACGGCTTTTACGGCATGATCGGCTGGCGCGTTGACCTGAACGCGGGCAAGCGCTGGAGCGGCCTGATTCATGAAAAGGTGGATCTGGAGCTGAGCGCCGGAACAGGTTATTCCTCCAGTTACTGGGGGCCCGGCGTAGCCGGGTTTGACCAGGTTAACATCAAGCTGGCGGCTCCCGTGCGCGTAACGGGCGTGGACTCCAGCCGCGGGTTCCGGGTTATTCCCTTCATCCAGCTTGACTGGGCGGGGAACACCCGTTCCGAAATCCGCCGCTACGCCGGCATGAACGCGATTGAGGATTTCCGCATCCGTGTGGGCGTGGAAGCCGTTTACCGTTTTTAAGCGGATGCTCCGCGGCCCCTTTCACCGGGAAGGGCCGCGGAGGCCGTTCCCTCCCCTTCCGGGGGCGCATGCCCCCACTCCCCGGCTTTTCTTGAATCCCCTGCCATGTTGAAAATGATTTTTCTGCTGGCCCGGCGCATATTTATACGGCTGCTGCTGGCGCTGCTTCCGCTGGGCCTGTTTATGTTCCTGGCGCAGGCCATTCCCCTTTCCCCGCTGCAATCCCTGCTGGCGCTGGTTCCGGTGATTGCCTTTGAAGTGTGGCTCGTCATCAGGCATCTGCTGCCTGTCATGGGGGAGCTGGTGACCAAGACGCTGTATTCCTCCAATATTACTACGGATGAGGAAGTGCTGGTGGAGGCTTCCAGGCGCATGCTGAATTCCGGGGATCCCCAGGGCGCTCTGGAATTGCTGGAACGTTACCGGAAGGAGAATCCGGGGCTGGTGCGTTCCTGGCTCATGGAATCCAGCCTGCTGAACGATATGCGCCGGTATGCGGATTCCGTCAACGTCCTGCAGAAAGGTCTGGAATACGGAAGATGGCGCAAAGAGGACCGGGCTCTGTTCCTGTACAAGATAGGAGCCATTTACGAGTCCCAGCTCAATGCTCCGGACAGGGCCCGGAAATATTGGGAGGAAGCTGCGGATAAATATCCCGATACGGCCTATGGCCGCTCCGCCCTGGACAAACTCTGACTGGAATCGGGAACGGAGCAAAGGTTTTTGATATAAATTTCGCCCGGCGTTATGTGCGTGGGGATTCTTTTTTCCGGAGGCGGCGGAGTCATGTAATTTCCGTACACGCAACGCAGGTAGCCATCGGCGTTTCCCATGGCGTCAAATTGGAATCCTTCAAAAGGCACGGCTTGATTTCCTTGATAATACGCGCCGGGAACTTTTTCTTTTGTGCCATATCCCCAGATGACATTGCCGGCCCAACGGGATTTTTCCCATGAATAGCGTCTGGCGATCCAATGACTTATTTTGTTCCAGCGGGCGGACGCCGCTCCCAAGGTGAGCGTTTTAAACATGAACAGAAACAATTGTTTCGGAAGGCTCCTGCCTTTTACCCGCAGATGAAGGCTGGCCAGCGTGGTGGCATGGCGGAACAGTCTGTGAAGGTATAGATAGGCGTTGGCTGCAATGAGGGATTTCGGCATGCCGTCAAGAGGGAAAATGTCAATGTGCAGTCCTATGCGGACTCTCTCTTTTCCCTTTCCAACCATGATGGTGCGGGTGTCTTCCAGTTTCATGAACGGGTAGAAGTAATCCGGCCTGGTGCGGGAATCATTTAATTCCAGATGAGCCGGATGCGGAGAAGTGTGGTAAAGCTGAAACAGCCGTTCATAATCTTCCCGGGGCATAAGTACGTCAATGTCATCATCCCACGGAATGAAACCCTGATGGCGCAATGCCCCGATCAGGCTTCCCGCGTATAGGGAATAACGTAAATTTTCTCTGTGGCAGAATTGATGAAATTCCTGTAAGATCTCAACCAGAATCCGTTTCGCCTGGGGTGCGGAGATTTCTTTCATCGGATTTTCAGATGATTTTTTATCCGGGTCGTGGAAATTTCCGGAGTCCGTTCCAGGTAGACGACTTCACATATGTCTTTTAGAAAATCGAATTTTCCTTCCCAGTCATTTCCCATGACAAAGATGTTGACGTTGTGCTTGATGATGTCTTCCCGCTTCTGTTCCCAATCATTTTCCGGAATGATCAGGTCCACGTACCGGATGGCTTCCAGCATTTGCCTGCGGTGTTCGTAATGGAAAAAAGATTGCTTGTTTTTGATGGCATTGAATGAATCCGAAGAGAGGGCGACAATCAGATAATCCCCCAAGGCTCTGGCCCGCCGAAGCAAGTTGATATGGCCGTAATGCAACATGTCGAATGTGCCGTAGGTAATCACTTTTTTCATAATGATTTGTTTTGATCCATAGCAGGGTTGGTTTGAGCAAGAGTGCTTACTCCGATAGTGGACTGGGCGCCTTTTCCCGGCGCCACTCGTATTCCTTTTTCAGGGATATGCCTTTGAGGGCCGCTTGATAGCAGGCATAAAATTCATTTTTGCGTAATGCAATGGCTGTGTTGATTTTCCGCTTAAGCCACTTAATTTGGTGGCTGCTCCTCATGTTCAGAGCAAAATAAGAGCCGTTGTCCGGTTTCCAGGAACCGCAGCAGTGGTGAATGGAAAAGCCGCGGGAGCGTATCAAGGCCGGCTGTTCAAAAAATTCCTTGGGATAAATGGTCACCAGGTCATTGCTCCAGGTTTTTCCGTTTAATAAAAAACCGGGAATTTCGTTAATGAAATAATCTGTATAGACGGTGTTGGAGACAGGCCAGCAATCCGGTTTAATTTGATCATATAAATCAAGCAGATTCATGCAGACCGGGTGATGAGGGGGGGCATAGAGAAAAGCGGTGCCGAGAGCGCAATTATAAATGTATCCCAATGAAAAACGATGATTTACAGGAAGAAGGGATAAAGGCTTAACTAGTTCTATATCGCAGTCCAAATAAAAGCCTCCGTGCTCCGTTAAAGCCTGAAGGCGTACGACGTCTCCTAAAAACCCCCATTTTTTTTGTTCCAGACATCTTCTGCCAAACTCAAAAGCGGATACATCAATATTATTTTCGTTCCATTCAATCAGTTCAAACTCCGGGTTGAGGTCTTTCCATCTTTGCACATTGTCCAAAACGGCGTTGGGAACAGGGCCGCCAAACCAGCAATAATGGAGCTTTCTGATCACGTGATTGAGAAACTTATTTTCCTTTCACTCTGCGGATTGCCTATC
>NZ_DKYW01000022.1:0-97649 GCF_002493465.1 Akkermansia sp. UBA7090 | reverse complement strand
TCGGGCAACCAGACGCTCATCAGGACGTCAACGGGCATCTGGACGGTGGCGTACAACGCGGCCAACCGCGCGGTGAGCTTCACCAGCCGGGACGGCGCGACAGTCGTGGAATGCGGCTACGATTACCAGGGACGGCGCTACATGAAGAAGGTGACGGTTAACGGCACGGTCGTCAGCCACGAACGCTACCTGTACCGGGGTTACCTGCAGATAGCCGCCCTGGACATGCTCAACAGCCGGAACGTGCTCCGAACGCTGTTGTGGGACCCGCTGGAACCGACAGCCACCCGCCCCCTGGCCCTCGTGCAGGATAATACCCTTTACTGCTACGGCATGGACTTCAACAAGAATGTGACGGAGGTGTTCGATGGAGATGGACGTATCGCGGCGGCTTACGACTACTCCCCCTATGGACAGGCAGCTTCCACGGGAGACCTCGTCCAGCCCGTCCAGTGGTCCGCCGAGATGCACGACGAAGAACCCGCCCTGGTCTATTACAATTACCGCTATTACAACCCACAAGACGGCAGGTGGCTCAATCGCGACCCCATCGCTGAACAGGGTGGATGGAATTTGTATGCCTTCCTCGGCAACAGCACTCAAGATCAGGTTGATGCTTTGGGGTTGGTTTTTGTTATGCCTATACATACGGCAACAGGTGTACCTGGGTATGATCGTCCCTCAAATATTCCTGGATGGGGTACAGCTTTGGTAAATTTCCTTCGTTGGTTAATTGGTACCGTTCCACCTTATTCTATTTATCCAGAGGGATCTGAAGAATCGGAAGCTATTAAAAATTCTCCTATTGGAAGAGATATCATGAATTTTTTCAAAAAGAAAAATAAAGGAGCACAGTTTTGTAATGAATGGAAAAATGCAACTAATATATCTATTTCCTATCCAGGATTTAAATCTGTTATGTCGTTTACAAAATTTAAACGAGATTTTGAAAGATTTTTCTTAAGTTTACCTAATGGAATACCAACTTTTGTTGGAAGTTGCCGTGGCGATGTTTCTATTGAAATTATTAATGAAGGAAATGAATTTTATATAAATGCTATATATAAAGCAACTAATACAACATCTGCTACTTCATTTTTTATCACCTAATGCCTAGTTGGTCTTCTGGCTATCCAATGGGAAATTGGACACAAGTATATATTTGGAAAGAAAAAATAAAATGTTGCAAAAACTAAATAAAACAATAAACAAAAAATTATTTCAATTATGCCCCTAATATCTTGTTTTTTATTAATTTATCTATCATCTCTTTTCATGTCTATATATATAAAAGATTCAGATATATCTTTTATTTTTAGTACTATATCTATCATTATAGGTTGCATTCCTATTGTTTTGATTACATTCATAATTTGTTTTGAGCACGGAATAATTTTAGGCATTTTTATAGGATTACTACTGCTGCCATTATTATTATTTATAAACAAAATAATTAAATTTATTCTTGAAATATTAAAACAAAAATACAACAAAAAAACTCATCATTAGCTATATTTCATTTTAAATATCCATTACCTGAATACAGAGATTACGATAAACAGATACTTCATTTTTCATAGTAACACGATGGAGGAAAGTCGCTAAGCCTACATGGGACAAAGATATAGCAAGTAGCCGCCCTGGACATGCTTAACAGCCGGAACGTGCTCCGCACGTTGTTGTGGGATCCTCTGGAACCGACAGCCACACGCCCCCCTGGCCCTCATGCAGGATAATACCCTGTACTGCTACGGCATGGACTTCAACAAGAATGTGACGGAAGTCTTCAGTGGAGATGGACGTATCGCGGCGGCTTACGATTACTCGCCCTATGGACAGGCGGCTTCCACGGGAAATATCGACCAGCCAGAGGAGCGTCCGGCCTTAGTTATTTCAGGGCCAGGTTCGAATCTACGTAAATGTAATATTCCTCCTTTTTCAAGGACAGATCTTCAGGAGAAGCAACAGGTTTATCATCAATACTTTTCTATGTTCATACGAAAATAGAGAGCAAGCAGGGAGACCGGGGTAAAGCTAACTATATAGGCTTCTTTGATGGTGTTCATAAAGACCCTGCCCATCACTCTCTTTTCCTGGAGTCCATGAAAATGGTCACCGGACCGTCGTTAATCAGGGAGACCTGCATATCCGCTCCGAATTCGCCGCTTTCCACCCTGCCTTCCAGCAAAGACGCCAGTTCCTTCTTAAACAGCTCATACAGGGGAATGGCCCGCTCAGGCCTCGCGGCGCGGATGAAAGAGGGCCTGTTCCCTTTCCGGGTGGAGGCATGCAGCGTAAACTGGCTCACCACCAACGCGCTTCCACCCACCTCCCTTACGGAAAGATTCATTTTTCCGTCCGCGTCGGAAAAAATGCGCATGGCCGCCGCCTTGTTGGCAAGCCAGCTCACATCTTCTTCCGTATCCTCCTCTTCAATGCCCGCCAGAATCAGCAGCCCGGGTCCCACGGCTCCCGCGCAAACACCGCCGATATGAACGGCGGCCTTACTGACGCGTTGAATAACCAGCCTCACGGTTCCTCTCCTTTCCCCCTCAGAATAGTCACCTTCGTCCCCGGCCTGGTCAGCATGGCCAGTTCATTGCAGTCCTGCCGACTCAGATAAAACCCCGGCGAGCGGGGCGTACCGCGGGCGGCGTCAATGACATAGCCTCCCGCCGCCAGCACCAGCGTCTTATCCGCAGAAGGGAACTGCCTGCTGTAGATGGACACGGGGGCCTGCTCATCCTTTACGGTCGTTTCCACATTCTTTTTTCCCCCGTCCTTCATGGAGAGGATGGGGTATCCCTTGACAAAATCCGTTCCGTCATAAAGGCAGATTTCCTTTTCCGGCACGTTTACCACTACATGGAAATCCAGAGGCCGGTACTTGAAGACATCCCCCGTGTGAAGAGCGGGAATATCCATCAGACCGTTCAGGTGGACCATCATGGCCTGGGAGCAACCCAGTTTCCTGACCATGCGTATCCAGGAATCTCCCTTTCGCACGGTATATTTCCTCACGTCCGGCCCGTTGGGATCCAGCAACTGGCGGATGCGCAGCCTTCCGATGAGTTCCTTCGCCTCTTTCCCCACCACGCCTCCCTGTTCCGCCAGGGGCTGCAACAGTTCCAGAGCTTTCGGCAGACTGCCGCGGTCCATCAGGCGGCGGGCTTCTGCAAGAGCCTCCGGACGGCGCGGCCAGAGGGAATAATTTTCTCCGTCCGCCAAAACTTCCTGAGCGCAGAAAGCCGCCGCCAAAAGGCTAAAGAAGACCTTTGCGCTTGAAGTCAAAGATATTGATTTCATGGGATTTTTGTATCATTTCCACCGTGAATTTCAAGAGGGAGACCTCCCATGCGTCATCCACCCCCTCAATGAGAGCCATGAACGTATCCTCCCCATTGCGCACCTGATCCAGCAGCCGGCCGCGCACGGAATCAAGCGGTTCATGCAGAATTTCCTCGCTCACTTCCGACCTTTTGAATCTGAATCCGTATTCCAGCAGCGTCAGAAAGCCCGGCCCATTTTTGGAAAGCCAGTCAAAAAAGCGCCTGGCCTCTCCGGAAAAACCCTCCGTACTGATTTCATTGTAAATGGAAGGCCGTATGATTTTCGGTTTCTCCGCTTCCACCCAACCGCTGCGCACGCGCACCACGTTCACCTCATCCATCAGTTCGCTGAGGAGAAGAAAATTAAACCTGGTATCGCCAAAAGTATCAATGCGGCGGTCCGGTTCATACACCACCCGCGTCATCTCCGCCGCATAGCGGATATCGTCACGGGAAAAGGAAGGCAGGTCGCTCATGGAAGAAAAGGCAGAGGGGCTTTCCATGAAAAAGCGGCTTCCTTGCCTTGCACAGGGAAGCCGCTTTTGTAATAAAGGATTTTAGCAGTGTAACTTAACCCTGAACCTTTTCGATGTAAGCAACGACGTCGGCCACGGACTGAAGTTTTTCGGCTTCTTCGTCGGGCACTTCAATGTCAAAGTTTTCTTCGAAAGCCATCACGAGTTCAACGGTATCCAGCGAATCAGCACCGAGATCCTCGATGAATTTCGCATCAGCAGTCACTTTATCGGATTCAACGCCAAGTTGGTCGACGATGATACTTCTTACTTTTTCTTCGATGCTGTTGTCAGACATGATATTTATTGTTAAGGTTCATTGATACTACATGGGGTATGCGCCATTGGCAATACCTATTTATGAGTTTTTACGCGTCATCCGGCCACGGCGCCGGAAGCAACAGGCTTCCAGCCGATTTTGCCCGCTCTTTAAAGATTCAGCACGGCGGCCATGCGCAAACCGTTCAGCGTAATGTCAGGGTCCACATGGTCAATGCGCTCCACTCCCCTGGCGATCAGCGCTGCGTCCCCCCCCGTAGCGACCACGGCCGGACGCACGCCCAGCTCACCTTCCAGCCGGGCCAGAATTTCCTTCACCAGCCCCCGGTAACCGTACACGGCGCCGGATTGCATGGCCTCTACTGTGCTGGTCCCAATGACGCGGGACGGCTCCTGGGGGTCAATGGCGGGAAGAAGCGCCGTATTGCGCTCCAGATAATCCCCCATGCTGGCAAGCCCCGGCGCAATAACGCCGCCCATATAGGTGCATTGGGGCCCGATCACGTCAAAAGTCACGGCGGTGCCGAAGTCCACCACCACGCACGGATACCCGTAATAAGCCGCGGCGCCTACGGCGTTCGCCAGCCTGTCGGCCCCTATCTGGCGCGGATGGGGATAGTCGATACCCACGCCCAGCCGGGAATCGCAGGAAAGGAAATGGCAAGGTTTGACAATCCAGTTTTTCAGCTCTTCCGCCACGCGCGGCACGACGGAACACACCACGGCGGCATCATAACGGACGCCGGCCAGCACCTCGTCCAGCCGCTCCCCGCTCACCTCCCGGGTGGGAATCATATACCGTTCCGGCAACAGAGCTTCCGGCGAAGAGAGCACGAACTTGGTGCGCGTGTTGGAATTGTCAATCAGAAGATAGGTCACGGGAATCAGTTAGTATGTTCCTCCACCAGTTTCAAGGCCAAATCCGCTATTCCGGCGCTTCCTCCGGTCATCCCCGCCCGCAGCAGGTTTTCGTACATGCGCCGCCACTGAGCTCCGCCGTCCGCCATCATTTCCTGAAGAGCGGACGCCAGGGCGCGGACGTCCGGCACATGGCCGCCGCCGCCCAGTTTTTCCAGGAGACGGGTATTGCCCTCCTCCTGGCCCGGAAGAAGAAAGTTCACCAGCATGGGCCGTGCGGCCGCAAGCACTTCGTGCACGGTAGCCCCTCCCGCTTTCCCGACCACTACATGGCTGGCGGCAAGATAGGAAGGCACGCGGCGCGTCCAGCCGCGCACCGTCAGCCTGCGTCCGTATCTGGCGCGCAAATCCCGGATACGGGGATAAATACGCCGGAACCGGCGCCCCAGAATACAGGTCACATGCAGGGCTGGATTCGCATCCAGCATACCCTCCAGTTCCGCCCGCGCATGCCGTGCGGAACGCTGGGCGAAGTAAAGCACCCGGAACGGCTCCCCTTCCTTCCAGGAAAGAGGATGCTCCTTCGCCAACGCCCCCAGAACGGGATTGACGGGAAATCCCGTAACGCGCAGCCTGTCCTGCGGCAGCCCCTTTTCCTCCATGATGGCCCTTGTCCAGGGATCCGTCACGGCCCAGAGCGGGGACTCGGAACACAGCCATAATTTATTGATGACGAAGGAATCCGTCACGACGGTCAGGTAAGGAACCGCCCTGCCCGTGCGGGACGCCAGGGAATCCAGCATGTAGGGATATACCATATAGGTGCAGACCACGGCATCCGGCTTCCATTCCCGCAGAAGACGTTCCAGCAGACGCTCCACGGGGGCGATTCCCCTGATGGGCTTTTCCGCCATATTGCGTTTATCGCTCACCTCATACATCAGTTTCCAGAGGCGGGGCATGCAGGAAATCGTCCACAGATAGGCGGCGCGCGTCAGGCGGAACATCCGGGGCATCGCCTCCGCGCACAGGTCCGTAACGCGGACTTCCGCGCGCCCCGCGAGAGCATCCCGCACGCCCCTGGCTGCGGAATTGTGCCCTTCCCCGTATCCTGCGGTCACAATCAGAATGCGCGGCAACCGTCCTTTCTGCATAGAACGGGATATACCAATATTCCGCTCCACTGGAAAGAACTTCTTGCAGGCAGGCGGACATGAGGGGAAGCGCCCCAAGGCAGGAAGCGTCCGGAACAAACATTTCCCGCAGCAACTCTCCCGGGCGGAAAGTAACGGCAAAAAACGGCCTTTCCTCCCTATGATTCCCTTCTCAAAATCGGATTTAACATTGACCTGCGCAGGCCGTCAGGGCAAGCTTTCAGCCATGCGCATCGTCTTTATGGGCACAGGCGACATTGCCATTCCCGCCTTCCGCAGCCTGATTCGTCACTCGGATCTGGCAGGCCTGGTCACGCAGCCCGACCGTCCCGTCGGCAGACACCAGGTGCTTACAGCCCCGGCCATCAAAAATATTGCCAGGGAAGCGGGCATTCCCGTGCTCCAGCCGCATTCCCTGCGCAGTCCGGATGCGCTGAGCAACCTCAGGAGGTTGAATCCGGATCTGATCGTGGTCATGGCATACGGGCAGATTCTGAGCCAGGAAGTGATTGATATGGCGCCCATGGGCTGCATCAACGCCCATGCCTCTCTTCTGCCGCGCCACCGCGGAGCGGCCTGCATCCAGTCCGCCATCAAGTCCGGAGATGCAGAAACGGGCATCACCATCATGCACATTGTCAGGAAGCTGGACGCCGGGGACATTATCGCCCAGATCAGCACTCCCCTGGAAGGCACGGAAACCGGAGGCACGCTGCATGACAAGCTGGCCAGGATGACGCCGGATGTGCTGCTGCCCGTCATCCATTCCATTGAAAAAGGGACGGCCACGCGCATCCGCCAGCAGGAAATCCTGGCTACATACGCTCCTAAACTCCTGCGGGCGGACGGAAAAATCGACTGGACCCGCCCCGCAGAAGAAATCGGCCGCATGATCCGGGCATATGACCCGTGGCCCGGCACCTTCACCAATTATTGGAACCGCAAAAAACGCATCCGCAACATGAAAATCTTTCCCGGCTTCTCCATCCTCCCGGAAGCGGAAGGGAAACCGGGCCAGGTACTCTCCGCCGGGGAGCAGGGGCTTCTGATCGCCTGCGGAAGCGGAGGATTGCTGGTGACAGACGTCCAGCTTGAAGGCAGCACGCGCATGAATATCTCCCAGCTCATTGCCGGCCACCCGAATTTGAAAGATATCCATTTTGACGTATAAATGGCCAAATCCTTTTCCATGGAGAGCCTGAACGCGGCCCAGAAGAAGGCCGTGCAGACCCTGCAGGGGCCCGTGCTGATCCTGGCCGGGGCCGGAACAGGCAAGACGCGCACCGTCACCTGCCGCATCGCCCATATGGTGGACCGGGGCATCAGCCCCAAAAGCATCCTGGCCGTGACGTTCACAAACAAGGCCGCTCTGGAAATGCGGGAACGCGTAGGCCAGATGGTGGAACGCAAGGCGGCGCGCCAAATAATGGTGAGCACTTTCCACTCCCTCTGCGTGCGCATCCTGAGAGAGGATATAGGGCGCCTGGGGTACAAGACCAATTTCACCATTTACAGCGGTTCCGAGCAAAGCGGCCTGATCCGGCGACTGATTGTGCGCCACGGCGGCATTACGGAGAAAATCACGCCCAAGGATGTGCTTTCCTCCATGAGCCGGATGAAAAACAGCGGTCTGGGCCTTGACTCCATTGAAGACAACCTGACGGCCAACATCGCCGCCTCCTACCAGCGGGAACTTCAGGCGCAGAATTCCGTGGATTTTGACGACCTGCTGATTCTGGCGGACAAATTGCTGAAGGAGCACCGGGACGTCAGGGAGGCATGGCAACAGCGCTTCCGCTATATCACCGTGGATGAATTCCAGGACACCAACAGTCTCCAAATGAGCCTGCTGAGCCATCTGGTGGGCCCGGAACACAATGTCTGCGTGGTGGGTGACGACGACCAGTCCATCTATGGCTGGCGCGGAGCCCAGATCAGCAATATCCTGGAATTCGAACGCTTTTTCCCAAATCCCTCCGTCATCAAGCTGGAGGAAAATTACCGCTGCACCGCCCCCATTCTGGACACGGCCAATGCCCTGATCCGCCATAACCTGGGCCGGAGGGACAAGACGCTGCGCGCCCACAAAGGCGGTGGAGAAGCCGTCCGGCTGATTTCCATGCCCGGAGACGCGGAAGAGGCTGAATTCATCATCACGGACATTGAAAACGTCCGCAGGCAGGAAGGCCGCCCTTGGGAGGACTTCGCCATTCTGTTCCGGGCCAATACCCAGAGCCGCGTTATTGAACAAACGCTCCGGGAACACAAAATTCCCTACCGCATGGTGGGCGCGCAGAGTTTTTTCGACCGCAAGGAGGTAAAGGACCTCATTTCCTATCTGGCGACTATCGAAAACCCGCAGGCTGACGAATATCTGCTGCGCATCCTCAACACGCCGCCGCGCGGCATCAGCGAGCTGACCAGCCATCTGGCCATCGACTGGAGCCGGGAGCACGGCAACAGCGTCTGGGCCGCCCTCCAGGACGAAGAATTCCTGGCGGCCCTTTCCACCCGCGCACGCAACAGCGTACAGGCGTTCAATGAGCTGATTGCAAAATACATTGACCTTTTCCAGGACAAGGAAACCGACTTCGGAGACATCCTGGAGCAGCTTATTGAGGAAACCGGGTTCAGCGAATACGTCACGCGCCTGTGCAAGACGGAAGCTGAAATCCAGAAACGGCTGGTGTCCATCGGGGACGTGAAAGCCTCCCTCCGCAACTTCTGGCAACCCGGGAAAACCCTCCGGGACTACCTGGCCCAGGTCACCCTGGACAAGGAGGATAATGATGACGACGTGGAGAACAAGCCCGGCGTGTGCCTGATTACCATGCACGCCGCCAAGGGACTGGAATTCCCGGCAGTGTACCTCGTGGGGCTGGAGGAAGGCATTCTTCCCCACAAGCGTTCCCTGGAAGACGGCAATTGCGACGAAGAACGCCGCCTGCTTTACGTAGGCATCACGCGCGCGCAGGAAAAACTCATGCTGACCTATTGCGCCACGCGCCTACGCTACGGAGACCGCATGCCTTGCCAGCGTTCCTCCTTCCTCAGTGAAATCCCCCCCCACCTGATGGAATATTCCCAATGGGAGGACCTCATGAACGCGGAAGCGACGGAAGAGGAATCCGGGAACTTCTTTGACTCCCTGCGCAGCATGCTTCTGGAAGAGGAATAAAAGCGGCCTGGCGTCTTACCGGCCTCTTTTCAATGATGGCGGAGGACAAGACGCCGTTGCCGCCCGGAAACACCAGTCTGCCGGTTTCACAGGCCAGGTTTTCATAATAAGACCGTCCAGGCAGTTTGTCAGGGGTCTTTCCCGGACATGAAAAATCCTCCCGGCCTGAACCGGGAGGATTGAAAATACAGACCGGGAGGCCTTCCCTGAAATTACCAGAAGATGATGTACAGGGCGACCGTCGCGGCAACCACGAACCATCCGAAGATCTTGGCCCGTGAAGAGGACTGAAGGGCCACCACGCCTCTGTCGGGCAGCACGATGGACTGCCCGCCGCGGGCGGCGTTCACCGCCGTGAAGATGAAGCCGATGAGCACTACCGTGATGAAACACACGGCCATGCGGTTCAGGAAGGCCATTTCCGGCTGCCACACTTTCAGGATTCCGTACAGGAGGGCATTAATGACGATGCCCAGCCAGCCGAAGATGCGCGGGCACTTGGGCACAAAGAAGCCGAAGAGGAACACGCACAGGGCGCCCGGGCTCAGGAAGCCCTGGAATTCCTGAATGAAGTTGAAAATGCCGCCAAAGGCCGGACTGTCCAGGAACGGAGCAATGGTCAGGGCGATCACGGCGCACACCAGCAACCCTATCTTGCCGACGGTAACCAGCTCCGTGGGCCCCGCGTTTCTGCGCAGCTTGTTGTAGATGTCCATCGTAAAGATGGTGGATGCGGAATTCAGCATGGACGCCAGGGAAGACACCACCGCGCCAAAAAGGGCTGCAAGCACAAACCATGTCCAGCCCGTGCCGGGAAGCAGTTTTCTGATCAGCGTGCCGAAAGCGGAGTCGTAATCAAAGCCTACCAGCGTATCCGTCAGATAGTAGTTATCTGAGTTGTCCACGGCCGGCTTGATGATTTTGTTGTTAAGGGAAGCGATTTTTTCCACGAACGGGGCGCGTTCCGCCAGCGTGGTCTGGTCGTTGGCGGCATCCGCCTTCAAATCGGCGCAGGCCTGTCTCAAATTGGCCATAACGTCTTCTTCCACCTTCATTACTTCCGCATTATGAATGGCATGGGCACAGCCTGCCTCCACGTTTTCCACCAGGAAGCTATCCGTAAGCTTGTAGATGACGGAGCGGCCCTTGACGGCTGCGGGATCTTCCGTCTTACGGATTTCCGCCGCGTATTTCACTTCCGCCTGTTCCTTCAGGTCATTGCGGTACAGGTTGTAGGCCAGAATGCCGGGGACCACCACCACAAATGGGATGAGGAGCTTGAGGAACGCGGCGAACACAATGCCCATCTGGCCTTCCGCCAGGGATTTGGAAGCCAGCGTACGCTGCATGATGTACTGGTTGAGGCCCCAGTAGAAGAAGTTGGGGATCCACAGGCCCAGGCAAAGAGCCGTCCACGGGATTTCCGCATCATCCGCAGGGCGGATCATGTGCAGCTTGCCGCCCACGGTATTTACGCCGCTGGCCGCGTCACCGGAGTTCAGTTCAAAAAAGCGCGTCACCCCATGCCAGAGGCTGTCCGAAGGATTCCCCAGGGAGGCGACCGTCGCGCCGGAATTGGCGGCGGCGGATTGAATCAAATGGTTCGGGTCTGCGCCGCTGAGCTCCGTCAAGGCAAAATAGGCCACTACGCCGCCGCCCACAATCAGAGCGGCGCCCCAGAACAGGTCCGTCCAGGCGCAGGCTTTCAACCCGCCCACGAATACGTATACCGTGGCGCAGAAAGCAATGATGACGCAGCCGACGGTAATGTTGCCGAAGTCGATGCCCATGGCAGAGTATCCCGTGAAGAACACGGAGATCACCTTGGCGCCGGCATAAATCACGCCCGCAGTCGGCACGCCTACCAGAATCAGCAGCGTGGCAATGGCCATCAGGGAGCGAGCCAGCGTGTTATACCGGTATTCCAGGAATTCGGGAATCGTATATACGCCGCCTTTCAGCAACTTGGGAAGGAAACAGAAGGCTACAACCACCAGCGTGATAGCGGCCAGCCATTCATACCCGGCAATGGCCATGCCCACCCAGTTGGCGGATTTGCCGGACATCCCCACAAATTGTTCCGTGGAAATGTTGGCGGCAATCAGGGAGAAACCCACCAGCCACCAGGTCAGACCGCGGCCGGCCAGGAAATAATCTGAAGCACCTTTGGTCTTCTTTTCCTCTTCCGTTTCCTCAGGGTCACGGCTCTTCCAGATGCCCAGGGCGATTACGCCCACCACGACTACGCAGAAGAGAATGACTTCCACCATGGAAAGAGGAGCCGTCTTAGGTTCCGCGGAAACGGCCGGAACGGCATCCGCGGCGGGAGCCGCCGGCTGAATTTCCGCTGCCGGCTGGGCCTCTACGGCGGGAGTCACGACCGGAGCGGCCAGGGCGGGCTGCGCATCAGCTGCCGTTTCAGGTACGGAACCCTCCTGGGCGGCTGCGCCCCACGTCATCAGGGCGAGCGCCCCGAATATGGTTGCTAGTGTCTTCATCATCAGTATGGATTAAGCTTGGTACAGAACACGGGCGCCTTCTCCGGCACGGGTCACGAGGTACGTGGTTTCAATACCCGTTTCCTGGCAGTAGCCGTCCAGAAGTTCCTGGGCCACCTTTTCCACGTCCTCCGTCTTCACCAGGGCCACAATGCATCCACCAAACCCGCCGCCCGTCATGCGCGCGCCGTAAATGGAAGATGCGGAGGGAATACGGTCACAGAGGGAAACAAGGGTGTCCACCTCGGCACAGGAAACCTCATAGTCGTCACGCAGGGAAGCATGGCTGCCGCGCATGGCGACACCAGCCTCATCCCAATCCCCGCGGGCAAGGGCGTTCGCAAAAGCGTTCACGCGCGCATTTTCCCCAATGACATGGCGGGCGCGGCGGTAGCGCACGTCTCCAAGCTGTTCCCTGAAGGATTCCAGCAGCTCCAGCGTAGCTTCCCGCAGGGAGGGCACTCCCATGATGGAGGAAGCTTCCTCACACTGCTTGCGGCGCTGTCCATAAGCTCCGTCCGCCAGGGAATGCTTCACAGCGCTGTCCAGCACCAGTACGGAAACGGAATCATTATTCATCGGGACCAGCTCATATTCCAGAGAGGCGCAATCCAGTTTGAGAGCCATGCCCTTCTTGCCGTTGGCGGAAATAAACTGGTCCATGATGCCGCAGGGAACGTTCACGAATTCATGTTCCACGGCCTGCCCGATCAGGGCTACTTCCTTGGGATCTATGGCAACGCCGGCAAAAGCGGCGAGCGCCGTACAGACGGCGACTTCAAGAGCGGCGCTGGAGGAAAGGCCGCCGCCGCGGGGAACATTGCTGTCAATCAGCATATCCACAGGCCCGATTTCTATGCCGCGCCTGTGCAGATTGGCCAGAACGCCGCGGACATAATTGGACCAGAACGGTTCGCCGGGAATCAAGGCGTCTTCCACCGCAATTTCATGGATCTGGTCGCCCAGGGAACCGCAAAAGCGGTGTTTGCCCACGGGGGAGGGAGCCACAGCCACAACACAATGGTTATCAAGCGCCATAGGCATCACAAAACCGTTATTATAATCCGTGTGCTCACCGATAAGGTTCACACGTCCCGGTGCCGCTGCCACATGAGTAGGCGCCTGACCGAAATACTCGATGAAATACGGAGTCACCGTTTCTTTAGAGATTTCTCGCTGAACTAAATCCATAGTAAATTGATTCTGCCTTATCCCTTTCCGCACCTCAAGGTTAAAGTCTCTGTCCGGCAACAATTTTCTTCATTTTTCAACAAATACGCCAAATTCCCTTCCCGTCCGACTGCCGTATTCTTAAAAACAGGCTTGCTCCGCCCGTCATAGGGCCCCGGCCAGATTCCGAATCCCCGGAAAAAGACCGCCGGCCTTGCAGTTCAGGGAGCCCCAGAAGCTACTTTGCCCCACGGGCGAAAAGCACCGCCGGAACGGTTTTCAAAAGCAGCTTGATATCCAGCCACAGGGACCAGTTGTCAATATACTTCATATCCAGCTCCACCAGCTTTTCAAATTCCCGGATATTGCTTCTTCCGGCAATCTGCCAGTACCCCGTCACGCCGGGCAGCACGCTCAACCTGCGGCGGTGGGCGTCGCTGGTAAAGGCTTCCGTTTCATAAACGGGCAGCGGCCGCGGGCCAACCAGGCTCATTTCCCCCTTCAGCACATTAATGAGCTGGGGAAGCTCGTCGATGCTGAACTTGCGCAGGAAGCGCCCGAAGGAGAAAATGCGCGGATCATGCTCCAGCTTAAAAATGGGGCCGTCCATGTCATTGCCGTACTTGGCTTTCACTTCATCCAGCCTTTTATCCGCGTCCCGGTACATGGTACGGAACTTCCACATGCCAAACTCGCGGCCATACAGCCCGGAACGTTTCTGGCGGTAAAAGACAGGGCCGCGATCCGACAGCTTGATGCCCACAGCAGCCAGCACCCACAGGGGAGACGTTCCCACCAGAAGCGCAAGCGCTCCCGCCCAGTCCAGTATTTTCTTCAGCTGCCAGGAGGTGGTATAGGGGATGGGAGTTGATTTGTACACCAGCATTCTTGTTCCTCCGATCACGCCGAAATAGGTTTTGTGCACAGCGGGCATGCTTACCACCATGCTTGCGTAAAAATCGACTCCCATCTTGCCGCACAGCTCCACCAGGCACCGCGCCACGGAAGAGTCCACCTCCTCCGGCAGAAACACCACTTTGCTGACGCAGTCTTTAATCAGCAAATTCCTGACTACCGCACTGTCAACCTCTTCAGGAGCCATGACCAGCAGATCCTTCCTGAAGTCCACATGATTTCTCTCCAGCATCCTGCGGAATTCTTTCACATGGTCCGGAGTCCCCACCACCAGCGTAGGGGCTTCCTCCACCAGCTTTTTTTCCGCCCGGAACCGGCTGACACGCAGCCAGAGGGAACCCAGAAAAGTAAGCAAATACGCCAGGAGCTGAACACCAACGTCTGCGGAGAAGGGAACAAAGAACTTCCATATCATCACGCTCAACACCACAAAACAGGCATATGCCACCACAAACCGCCGGATGCTTTCCCTGAGCGTCATGCAGCGGAAGTAAACGCCGAACTGGTCACAACATATATACAGCAACAGAGACATTGTCAGGGGCGCCAGCACCAGCGTCCGCAGACGCCACGGTTCCGGAGCCACCCCATCCCACTGCCAGGACACAAATCCGACAACGAAGAAAACGACGAATGCGAGAACGGAAACAACAATCTTATTAATCCCGTAGGTAGTACGGTCTGCGTTTTGAATCAACATCGAGAGAATATGTAGATTAGTTGGCACTTAAATACTCCGTCATCGTCTTTTTGTCAAATTGTCAGCTCACTCTGAGCCTTATCCGGCACGGCAGCGTACCGTCCGTCTGGTCTTCTCTCCTCCGGATGCCGGAAAACCCAGAATGACGAGATACCGGCTTGCAAGAATCCGGCTCCCTGTGCATTGGTATACGCGTCAATCGACCGGACTGGCCACGCGCCTAGCCTGATCGCCCCCCTATCAGACCTGCATGGACCGTTGATCGGGGCATGGGACCCCTTACTCCCGGCTTTTCTCATGGCAGCGGAACGTCCCGGCGATCCTCCGGATGGAATTTACTGCATCCAGCGATAAATCCGGCATGACACCAACATAATCACCAACTTAGAATATAAGTATGTCACAACACAACACACAGGGAAGACAGGGCCAGGGGGCTCGCCGCCGCTACAACAAGGGCGGACGCTCCTATGGCAATGACCGCCGCGACTCCAGCGGTTACCGTCCCAAGTATAGAAAAGAAGCGCCCGCCAAACTCTCCTTGTGGCAGCGTTTTCTGGGCCTCTTCGGCATCCGTCCGTCCAAGAACAACAAGCATGCAGCCAGGGATAAAGCCGCCGCTAAAACCAACACCCGCGTAGCCCGCAACAGGCAGGACCGCGCTTCCGCCCCCAAGCAGCCCGTCTCCAACCGCCGGCTTTATGTGGGCAATCTTTCCTATGAAGCTACGGAAAGTGACCTGGAGGACGTGTTCAAGGGCATCGGGGAAGTCAATTCCGTGGAAATCATTTACAACCCCCGCACCCACAAGTCCAAGGGGTATGCTTTTGTGGAAATGAAGAAGATGGAAGACGCCATCCGTTCCGTGGACATCCTCCACAACCAGCCTTTCATGGGCCGCAATCTGCTGGTCAGCGGCGCCAATGAACGCCAGGAACAACCCCGGCAGCCCCGCGAAGACCGCGCGCCCAGGGAAGAACAGGCTTCCATGGCGGAAGTAAAGGAAACCTCCACTCCCCTGCTCCAGTCGGAAGCTCCCGCTCCCCAGTCCCAGGAACAATAACCTTTTTACCATGCGGAAGCCGGCCTTTCTTCAAAGGCCGGCTTCCTGCGTTTACGGGAAAGGGAACTCCAGGCAGCAGCAGCGGACGTGCAGCCGGCACGGGGTCCAATGCCATCCCCCGGACCCGCCATCCGATGGTTTAAAGCCAATCCCCTGCCTCTTCCCGCTCCGGGGCGGAGAGGAAACAGGCAAAAGGGTTATCTGAAAACGTCACGGCAGTCCCCAGGCTCCGCGCAAACGCAAATATTCCCTGGCGGGGAGCAAAATGTAAAGGGGATGCCTGGAAGGATCCAGCCATGCAATCATGGCCCTCAAATTTTCCTCGCTCATCGCGGTGCACCCGGCTGTAGGGGCACCTCCGTCCCGGCGCCAGATATGGAAAAAAATGGAGGAACCCGCACCCGGCACGGGTTTCCGCCGTCCGTCTGCGGCATTATGCCGGATAAACAGTTTCAGACTGTGGGCGTAATCATTCAGCTTCATCTGCTGCTTGAACTCCCACGGCGTCACGGGATCATGCTTCAGCACAAAGTGCTGGTTGTACAGGGGAGAGGCAGGATCATCCACCCACATGTCCCGCGGCGTAATGCGGCGGTACGGCATGGAACGCTTTTTCTGCGGCGCGGGGACGGTTCCATACACGCCTCCCAGTTCAAAAATGCCCGCGGGAGAACGCAAGTCCCCCTCCTTCTTCACCGGCCCCCCGGCGGGAGGAAGGCTGACGCCCCTGCCCCAGACCAGCCCAGATTTTCCCAGACGCGCCGGAAACGGACCCTTCACCATCACCCAGCCGCGCGGCCCTTTCTCCAAAAGGCTCAACTGCACATGGGAACTATTCCACCCGCCCGCGGAACCTACAATCACCTGGCTGCAATCCGCCGGAAGAGCCGCAGCCGGAAAACAGAACGCCGCCAGCATGCACAAACACAGGTATACTGCCTTCATGAGCCGTAGCATAACGGCGCCGTTCCGGAAGAAAAGCAATTACTCCGTCTCCGCAGACACGCCATGCGGCGGAATTTATCCGTCCAGTTCAACGGAAAATTTCATCCAGCAGGGACTCAATTCCCTCCTTGGCAAACCGGGAATACAGATACAGCCTTTTAGCTTCCATGTACTTGCCCAGGGCGGACCCCACTTCTCCCTCATTCCTGCATTTTTCCGCATCATTCAGCAAATTCACCAGCGTGCTTGCCTTTGTCGTCAGGTCCAGATACCTGGCGTTCAGCTCCTGGTCATTGATGAACAGCTCCTGGTCTTTGGAACGCAGCTGCTGAAGCTCCTCCCAGGCGCCATATACGTCCTGCATGGCTTCACGCTGACGCGCCGCGCCCAGGGCACGCTCAATAACGGCCATTTTGCCCAAATCTTCCACAAACTGCTTCTGGAGCTCCGGATCATCCTTCACCAGAACGGCAAATTCATGCTGGTTGTCAAAAATGCGGCGATAATTCTTACTCTTGTGGAAACGCTTGAAATCCTCCAGCGCGTGGGATTGCTGACCCGCGGCCATCATGGCGTTCCGCAGCGGAAGAAGGCGGGGGTTTTTCGGCCAGATTTCAATGGCGCTTTTCAGGCATTCCTCCAGTTTGGCGCGGTCTCCCCTGGCCAGGGCTTCCTGACCCTGGGAAATATAGGCGTCACTGGCGAATACGGCGGCGCTGATTGCGGATTCCGCACGGCCCGTGCTGAAATCCCTGGAAGTCTTCTTAAGGGCCTCCACCAGGGAAAGGGCCTCTTCATAATCTTTGCCGTTCATCAGCTCGAACAACTTTTCCACGTCCCGCTTGAAGGCATACAGCTTTTGCTTTTTCTCATACGGAAACGTATTTACGGCAGGCATGAATTCCCCGATCAGGAGGGCTTCGTTCAGCCGTTCCAGCGCATCCACATAATGACGGGAATCCACCAGATTGTTCACGGCCTTCATGTGCCGGTCGGAATCACGGGCCAGCTCCCGGGAAAGATTGTCCAGAATAGCGACGGTGGGGGGAGCGCCCAGCGTACCGCTGAACATCTTGGCGGCATCGGAATTTTTATCCAGCCGCAGCTTGGTATCCCCGTCATTGAACAGGCGGCTGTAAACGCCGCAGCCTATGGAAACATGGTCAAAACGCCGCTGGGCAAACAATTGAACCAGCGTAGACTGGAAAACAACCTTCGCTTCCGTCACCGTCAGCACCTGTTCACTCTCCAGCTTCAGCTTGCGGGCTTCCATCTCCACCACACGCTTTTCCAGGTATTTGTAACGGGGATTATTTTTCGCCGGATGATTGGAGGGAGTCCCCTTTTTCCCGCCCTTCTGGCCGGAGGGCGCACCGGAAATCGCCGTCACGCCGCTTTCCATCAGGCTCATCTTCTGGGCGTTGCTGCGGATTTCCCTCTCCACCGCCTCAAGCATCTTCCCCTTGTTTTTCCCATTGCTCCTGGCCTGCCACGCAGTGTAAATGGCCTGGCAGAGAGCGTCGGAAACGCCTCCGTCCAGCGGATTGCTGGAAGCGGCGGTCAACAGGTCCACTACCTGCCGCACCACATTATCCGCTGCCAGTTTTTCCTTGCGCATGGAGAGCGTCTCATGAAGCTTTTCAAAGATTTTCTGATATTCCTTCGCATCCTCCGTGCTCTCTTCCGGCTGGCTCAGGTACTTGTTAAAACGCGCTTCAATCTCCCGGAAACTGCCCATGTTCAACGTCGTTCCGTTGATGGTCACCGTGCCGTCCTGAGGATTCAGAAAAGGCAGCTCATTGCCGTACAGGGACTTGGCATCCCCCTGCCTGGAAGGCTGGTAGGCATTCGGCTGAACGGCGGGAGGGGTGGAAGGGGACGCGGCAGGCGCGCCGCCGGCTACAGGAGGATTGTACATCATCTGTCCCAGCGCGGGAACCGCGCAGGCCAGGGTCATCAAAAAACAGCATTTCATGGGACGCGGAGAGGTTGTTTATTTAGACTGAATGGATGTAGCTACGCACACGCCGCGCACCTTCGGATTGATGTCTTCCACCCGGAACTCTATCCTGTATTGCTGGTCCCGGTTGATGTTCAGTCCGTTTCTGGCCTCATCAGAGACACAGACGGGAATGATGCACTCACGCCCGGAGGCGTCTTTGTACAAGAAGGAAATAAGCTCGGAATTGCCGCGCGGGAAACGGTCAATCACCGTTCCGTCCAGTGCGTAATTGTTCTTGGAAAGCTGGGAGGCGTTCGCCGCCAGAATGTCCAGAGGTATATCCGACCCGGCCTGAGGCTTCTCCCCGGCACGGAACATAACCACTGCCACAATAACGGCCAGCACAAAAACCACCGCCACGACCGTCAAAACCAGCGCGGATGATGAGGAACTTTTCTTTTTTGCTGCACGCCGTCTCGCCATAACTTTTGATGGAAAAAGTATATAACGGACTTCCCGCAAGTGCACGCATTAAATTAAAGCTCCCAGCGCGAACGGCGGATTCCCGCGTAGGCGGCCGCAATGCCGCACGCAACATGCACCCCCAGAACAATGTAACAGACCAGGGAGGGTGTCAGGTTCGTATCCAGCACATTCTTGACGGCGTAATATACGTCGTCCTTCAGGGCGGAGATGCTGCCGGACCACGCCCAGTATGCGGAAATGAAGGGCCGTATGAGGTTCTCCACCTGTTCCGGAAGCGCCAGCACCGCTCCGGAGAGGGGAAGCTGGAACCCCACCAGATAAATACTCAGCAGGGAAGCCTGGTCCGCACTCCGGGCCAGCGCGGAAATGCCCAGGCATACAAAGGTCATGGCGGCATCCGCCAAAATCAGGAACAGCAGGTGCGTCAAGCCGCCGCCGCGATCCCAGAAAAAATCCACAAAGGCAAACATCCATACGGATTGCACCAGCACCAGAACGCTCAGATAGGACAGCTTGCTCGCCAGGTAGGCGGAAGGCCTCATGCCCGCATACTTCTCCTTTTCCATGACGGCGCGTTCGCCGGCTACCTCGCGGGCGGCATTGTTGGATCCCATCAGCCCCAGCAGAATCACCTCAAACATGATGATGCCGGAGACGGCGGATCCCGTCTTCATGTTCAGCTGCTGGGCTTCCATATCCTTCTGGACAGTCTGGACATCCTGCGTAGCGGAAAGACCTACGATTTGCCCGGAGCCCTTGTCCGTGAACATGGCTACCAGCACGGGAAACAGCAGCACCATGACCAATTGAAGGACCAACTGGGAACGGTCCCGGAAAAAGATGCGCCAGCGCCGCCCCAGCAGGCAGAAGAACTGGGTGAAGAATCCGGGAACTTCCGGAATATTTTCCTCCACGGCCTTTTCCCTTTCCGTTCCGGATTCTCCGGAGGCTTCCTCCTTCTCCGCCTCCGCAAGGCGGACGGCATCCGGATCCGGCAAATCTCCGGAAAGAATTTTCTTTTCCCTTTCCTGTTCCAGACGGGAATAATAGGAATCCCGGTACTTGCTCCAGGACCGGCACCAGGAAGGGCCTTCACGATCCTGAAGCTTCGGATAAATCTCTTCCAGCGACGAAACGCCGAAGTAATGCAGCATGGTCTTCGGAGAACCGTGGTAAGCCACGCAGCCCTGGTGCATGACCAGAATGGAATCATACCTGTCCAGATGGGAAAGGCTGTGCGTGACGGAAATGACGATGCGGCCTTCCGAGCGGGAGATTTCATGCAGAAGGTTCACGATATCGTGTTCCGACCTGGGATCCAGTCCGGACGTCACTTCATCGCAAATCAGCAACCGGGGATTGGAGACCAGCTCCATAGCCAACGCCAGACGCCTCTTCTGGCCGCCGGAAAGAATCTTCACGTCCCGGTCCATAATCCCCTCCATTCCCGTTACCTCCAGGGCATTGTCAATGCTGTCGTCCAAATCGTCCACGGAATTGAAGCGGCAGCGGAGCCTGGCGGCGCTCTCCACATTCTCATCCACGCTCAGCTGGTCATAGGCAATGCTGAACTGGGGAACGAACCCGATTTCCGAAGGTTCAAAGTCCTCTTCAGCCAAATCATGGCCATTCCAGAAAAAACGGCCGTCCGTTTCCGCAATCATGCCCGCAATCGCCTTCAATAAGGTGGTCTTTCCGCAGCCGGAAGGACCAACGACTGCCATAAAATGTCCGCGGGGAACATGAAAACTGACATTGTCCAATAATTTCAAAGGACCATCCGGTGTTTCTATCTCATACGTAATGCCGTCCGCCTGCAACATGGTTCTTTTACTTTAACGTATCAACTTCCGCATCATCAAGGAAAATCGGGCATTTGCACTCTATCCCGCCGTAACCGGAGAACATATTCTCCGGGAACGTTTCCGCGGGCAGGTTCCTCCTGCCCCCGCTCATTTCGACGCTCCCCTCAACCGTATCCATGCCGCAAACAGGGCTGCATGGAATTTCCCCGAAAAACCGGATGGACAGACACAGCCCTCCCGGAAGAAAGAGTTGAAGCCTCCGGAAGCGTTTATTTCATCATCTTCCACACCGCCAGCCGTTTTCAAAATGGAAAATCCGCATCTCCCACCGGATCCACAGCTTTTTCCTCAAACTTTTTAACAGCTTTCTGCTGGGGGTTTACGGCACGGACAACCAGCGCCCGGGGCGGCATTTCCCGTTGTCTTCCGAACTCGCATTTTTCCTCGCACAGATTGCAGGAGTTCCGGCATTCGCGTTCCTCTGGCCGTTCCGTAGTGACGGGACAGGCGTGTTCGCACGCGCCGCAGCCGATGCACAGGGAAGGATCCAGCCTGGGCAGGCGGTGCTCCTGGCCGTCACGCCCGATATAGGGCACCGTGTAAAGGGCCTTGGTGGGGCAATGCTCCGTACAGGCTCCGCAATCCATGTCCTCCCGGGCGACCAGGCAGCGGCAGACGTAAAACCGGGCCACGGCAATGCGCGTAGTATCTTTTGTCATTCCCTCAGTATCCCGTTCCGCGGTAACGGGCATCCTGCGTATGGCCCCCGTGGGGCAGACCTCCGCGCAGCGGTGGCAATCATAAAGGCAGTACTTGGTGGCAAAATCCATCCTGGGCTTCATGAATCCCTTCAGGCCAAGCTGCAGGTATGAAGGTTGAAGCACATGGGTGGGGCAGTTGGCAACGCACATCTGGCAGCCGGTGCAGATATCCAGAAAACGTTCCAGGGAACCGGCGCCGGGAGGGAGAACGCACTGGGTAGGGTCCAGCTTCCGGGCGGCCTCTCCCCGGCATCCGGAAAGGGCGGCCGCAGCCAGCCCGGCCGCAGTAGCCTCCAGAAACTGGCGGCGGGAGCTCCCGGCAATGGGGGAAACCGCGGCGGAAGAAGAAGCGGGGACCGGGGAAGCCTTCTCTTTTTTGGCCGGAATCAGTTGGCGGGTCCTGGTAAACAAGCGGTAGCGTATTCCTCCCTCACTGCAGGAGCGCACGCAATCATAGCATGCCACGCACCGGGAGGAATCTATCTTGTATTCCTTCAGGTTCAGGCATTGCGCCTTGCAGGATTTGACGCATTTACCGCATTTTTTGCAGGTGGCGGGATCAAAACCCAGCCGGAAAAGGGAAATGCGGGAAAGCAGGCCAAGCAGCGTGCCGACGGGGCATACCGTATTGCAATACAGGCGCCCCTTCCAGGCGCTCATGACGGCCACCAGGCCGAGCATGCCGGCGGAAGCCAGCAGAACCGGAAAAGCCACGGGGAAATAATCCATTTGAACCAGATCCGCAGAAGAACTGTCCGCCGCCAGCAGGTTATTGCTCCAAATGGCAACCGGCCATGCCAGCACATACATGATGCGCCCGAAAATGCTGTAAGGGTCCAGCCAATTCAGAGACAGCCCAGCCAACCCCGTCACGCAGCAGGCGGCCAGCAATGCCAGCACCCCATACCGCACCCACGGCACAGGCCGGGAGAATTTCAGGAAACGCTTCGGCGCCAGCCAGCGGCGGACTTTGAAAACAATATCCTGGAGAATCCCCAGCGGGCAGACGAAGGAACAGTATACGCGGCCGAACAGCAGCGTAAGCAGCAGCAACGCCCCCAGAATCACGGCGGAAACGGCCGCCCCGTTCAGGGTTCCCAGCACGGACGGCACCAATTGCCACTGCGCCAGGGAAAAGGAATCTTCCATCCCCTCTCCGCCTCCCGTCATGTTCGGCACGTTCCATGCGGGAATATGGTGCAGGAAAGCGTATGCAATCCCGATGAAGAAAATGACGGCCACCGTCACGCGGAGCCACTTCAGAGGACTGACGAAAAAGGCTTTGATGACTGACATATGAATCATAAACCCGCCGGAAGCGGAAAGTTGCTCTCCCGCCGCGTCAGGCCATGCTGATACGGCGGATATGAAGCCTGGAAAGGTCGGCGGTGCCCAGCCCCATTTCCTCACCAAGCTGCACATGGCGAATCTTTCCGGCCTTGTTCAGCAGGGCGGCGCCCGCAGCGTCAATGGCCACAATATCGCGGGAGGCTAAAAGGGTTTTGCGCTCCACCAGGTCATTCGTATCCTTCCCCACGGGGCCGTTGCGCACCATGGGCATGTAAGCGTCCAGCACGCACAGGTCCGGCTTGCGGAAATACACGGCGTCAGCGATGCACTGGTGCAGGTCGTTCTTATGCATGGCCCCGCGGTCCCAGACGGTGCCCATTACATTCTTCATGCAGGCGGTCATTTCGGAACCGCTGTGGTGCTTGAGGGGCGGGCAGGTGATGTAAACATCCGCCTCCAGCACGGCCTTATGCACCTTGGCGGAGGTAAATTTTCTGGCTTTCGGGTTTTCCGTCTGCACGTATTGGCTCTCATTGCCGCCGTCCACCATTACGCCGCCGGCCTTCTCTACGGCCTCTTTCACGCCGCTGCCCTCATAGGCGCCATTGTGGCAGCAGTGGTCAAACACCCTTACTTCCTTCGCTCCGGCCTGCCTGCACAGCTCCACCAGCGTGGCGACGGTTTCAGGATGAGTGTTGGCGCCGAATTCCGGAGCCTTGTTCCAGCCGATGTTCGGCTTGATTACGACGGTCTGGCCCGGCTTGACGAAGGCCTGCATGCCGCCTAGCGTCTCCACGGCCTTCCTGACCATCTCCGCACGGGTGCCGTTGCGGACGGCCACCAGATCCGGAATGCCGGAAGCCGCCGGAGCTCCGGCCTCCTGGGCAAACAGGGAATCCATGTCCGATATGGCCGCCAGCGCCCCTGCGGCGGCAGTCCTCTTCAAAAAAGTGCGTCTGTCAGTCATCTTCATGGCAACGTCTTTGGTTTATCCCCGCATGCAGGGACACGCGGAGGATTTTGAGCCTCTTCCTAACACATGCCCTGCCAAAAAACAACCTGTCATTCTTCCCGCACCGGAATTTCATAAACGAATTGTCATACAGGCAGAGCTTCTGTACAACCCGGTCATGAAATGTTCCCTGCTCAGCCGCCCCATGACCTGCGCTCATGACTGGATCAGCCGCGTCGTCTTCCCCGGGGACGCAGTCGTGGACGCCACGGCGGGCAACGGGCATGATACGGTTTTCCTGGCCCGGCTGGCTGGCCCTTCCGGCCAGGTGCACGCCTTCGACGTGCAGAAAGAAGCCATCTGCGCCACCAGGGAACGCCTGGAGAAGGAAGGACTGCTCACCCCTGCCGTCCGGCTCCACCTTGCCAGCCATGACCGCCTGGCGGAACTGGTCGGCGGCCCCGTGAAAGCCGTCGTCTTCAACCTGGGCTATCTGCCGGGCGGGGACAAAAAAACGGTCACCAGGACGGAATCCACCCTGGCGGCGCTGGAGCAGGCCGCCGCCCTCATTGCTCCGAACGGGCTTCTCAGCGTCATGTGCTATCCCGGCCACGAAGGCGGAAAGGAAGAAGCGGAAGCCGTGGAAGCCTTCCTGTCCCGCCTGCCCCATCATTCCTGGCGCGCCGGCAAATACCAGCTTCTGAATACCGGAACACCGGCTCCCTTCCAGATATGCGCATTCAGGCTGGACTGACCTCCCCGCCGCCGGACGCCCGGAGAACCCCCCAGTCCCGGCGTTCCTTCATCCACGCCACCACCTGCGCCAGGGCGCGGGCGCGGTGCGACATGGAATTCTTCACTTCCATGGGAAGCTGGGCGAAACTCCGGTCATGCCCTTCCGGGACAAACAGCGGATCGTAGCCGAACCCCCCTTCCCCGGCGGGTTCCGTCAACATGTAGCCTTCCACGGAACCGGAAAACTCCGCCAGCACGCGGCCATTCCCGGCAAGCACCATGACGCAGCGGAACCGTGCGGAAGGCCGGTCCCCCGGTTTCACTCCGGCGCGCCGCAATTCCTCCATCATGCGGAGGTTATTCCTCGCATGGTTCCCTTCTTCCCCGCCGAAGGAGGAGGACCAGACTCCGGGGCGCCCGTCCAGCACATCCACCTCCAGCCCGGAATCATCCGCCAGCAGGACGCCGGGGATGCATCTGGAAGCGGAAAGCGCCTTGAGCGTGGCGTTCTCCGTAAACGTGACTCCCGTTTCATCCACGGGCGGAGCCTGGGGATAGTCGGAAAGATCCTTCACTTCCCATTTCCCGGCCAGCATGGCGCGGATTTCCCCGGTCTTGTGGGCGTTGCGCGTGGCAACCACCAGCAGCGGCAATTCCTGTTCCATAATCATCAATCTCTTACAGTTAAACTCGCATAAAAGGCCGCGCTCAGCAGTCAATCTCCAGGCTGACGGGGCAATGGTCGGACCCCGTCACATCCGGATGAATGGCGGCTTCCTTCACTCTGGAAGCCAGCGGATTGGAAACGCAGAAATAGTCAATGCGCCATCCGATGTTCCGGGCGCGGGCGCCCGCGCGGTAGGACCACCAGCTGTACCAGCCCGGCTCCTCCGGATGCAGGGCGCGGAACGTATCCGTAAAACCGGCCTCAAGCAGCCGCGTAAACCCGGCGCGCTCCTGGTCGCTGAATCCGGCGGAAAAACGGTTCTCTTTGGGACGCGCGATGTCAATCTCCTCATGAGCCACGTTCAAATCCCCGCAGAAAACGACCGGCTTGATTTCCGCCAGTCCCGCCACGTACCCGCGGAATGCGGCGTCCCACTGCTCCCGGTACGAAAGACGCGCCAGTTCATTCTGTGAATTGGGGGTATAGCAGTTGACCAGGTAAAACCGCTCAAATTCCATCGTGCAGACGCGCCCTTCCCGGTCATGCTCCGGCCAGCCGATTCCGACGGACGTGGAAAGAGGCTGCACCCGGCTGAGGATCAGCACGCCGGAATAACCGGCCTTCTCCGCCGGATTCCAGAGCTGGTGCGGCCAGGAGGAAATCCACAGGTCTTTCACCTGTTCCGGACGCGCCTTGATCTCCTGAAGGCAAAGGACGTCCGGCTCCAGGGCATCCACGGCGGCCGCCATCCCCTTGCCCAGAATCGCCCGCAATCCGTTCACGTTCCATGAGACGAGTTTCATGCGCGCATACTTCCCGTTTTTGACGGGTCCGTCAAGCCCTCAAACACCGTTGTCCCGCCCCCTTCCGAAGGGCTCCGGAAAATTCTTCTTTCGGAATCATCCCCAGTCTTTTGCATGCCGCATAGAACAAGCGTTTTTTCTTGCCAGAACCGCCCCCTCGTGCTTACTTAGATAGGCAAACACCCCGAGAGACACTCGAGAGTGGGTCTGTCGACCCGCTCTTTTTTGTCTATCCATCACACTCCTCCACACTCATGACAAACGATATTAAAGCTTTGATTGACTACTACGAGAGGGAAAAAGGGCTCTCCCGTGAAAAAATTCTCCTCGCTCTGGAGTCCGCCTTTCTCTCCGCCTACCGCAAGATGGTTCCCGGCTCCGGCAGCATCAACTACCTGAGGGCCGAAATCAACGTGGACAAAGGCAAGGTGCGCATTTTTGCGGACCTGGAAGTGGTGCCGGATGAAGAATACTCCGACAAATTCAACCAGATCCCCCTCTCCCTGGCCGTCAAGCTGGACAAGAACGCCGTTCTGCACGACCTGCTTCCCACCAACATCACGCCCAAGGGCTTCGGCCGCATCGCGGTGCAGACCGCCCGCCAGACCATGCTCCAGAAACTGCTGGACGCGGAAAAGGAAATGCTCTACGACGAATTCAAGGACCGCGCCGGAGATCTGGTAACGGGCACCATCCGCCGTTTTGAAAAGGGGGATATTTTTGTGGACCTCGGCAAATTCGAAGGCGTCATGACCTCCCGCGAACGCGTGCCGAATGAAGACTACAGCGTCGGCGACCGCATGCGCTTCTACGTGGTGGAAGTGCGCACGGAAGCGCGCGGCCCGGAAGTCATCCTTTCCCGTAGCCATCCGAACCTGGTGCGCCGCCTCTTTGAATCGGAAGTGGTGGAAATAGGTGACCAGACCGTGGAAATCCACGGCATCGCCCGCGAAGCCGGCTACCGCACCAAAGTGGCCGTCATCAGCCATGACGACAAAGTAGATCCGGTAGGGGCATGCGTAGGCATGCGCGGCGCCCGCGTCAAAAACATCGTCCGGGAGCTCAACAATGAAAAAGTGGACATCCTGGAATGGACGGAAGACCCCGTCGCCTTCGTCCGGGAAGCTCTCAGCCCCGTGGAACCGCGGGAAATCACCGTGGACGAGGAAGCCAGAAAAATCTTCGTTATCGTCCAGGACGACAAGGACCTCTCCAAGGCCATCGGCCGCAGGGGACAGAATGCCCGCCTCACCTCCCGCCTGATGGGCTGGGATGTCCAGGTGCGCGTCTTTGACGTCCAGGAAGCGGAAAAACGCCAGAGCCAGGCCGCGGCCGAGGAAGTCATGCGCCAATGCCAGGCTGCGGCCAAAACCCTCAGCGAACAATTGGAAATCCCGGAAGAAACCGCCATGGGCCTGGTGACCATGGGCGGAACGGACCTGGTAGCCCTCACCGGATTTGAAGCTTCCGACATCGCGGAAAGCATGGGCATTCCCGCAGAGGAAGCCGCCCAAATCCTGGCCAAGGCCCGGGACCTCATCTCTCAATAACCGTTGGGCGCGGCGCTCAACATCTAACAACCTTAAATCAAGATGCCTAATAAACAAGAAGAGAACGAACCCAAAAAGGAAGTATTGGATCTGATCGGCGGATCTTCCAAAAAGAAACGCGCACCCCAGCCGGCCCCCGCACCGGCGCCCTCCCGCCCTGCTCCAGTCAAGAAAGAAGCTCTCGACTTGCTTTCCGGCACCAAGAAAAAGGCGGCGCGCGCCGCTGACGCCGTTCCGGCGCCCTCCGCTGCCCCGGCCGCCGCAGAACCCGCCGCGCCCGCACCCCAGGAAGAAACCTCCGCGGACGATAAAATCATCAACCTCAAACCGCCCGTCTCCGTTTCCGAGCTGGCGGCCATGCTGAAAGCCAAGCCCTTCCAAATCATCAAGGATCTGATGGGCATGGGCATCTTCGCCAACCCGAATACGCCGTTGGATGCGGACGCCGTCAGCACCATCTGCGACATCCACGGCTACACATTCGCCCGCGAAAAACGGGAAAAAGGCGGCGGCGTGAAAGCCCAGCAGGAACCCGTCAAGGAACCGGAACCCGTGCCGGTGGTGGAAGAACCCAAAGCCACCCTCATCACGCGCACCCCCATCATCACCGTCATGGGCCATGTGGACCACGGCAAAACATCCCTGCTGGACTACATCCGCAAAACGCGCGTGGCCAAGGGGGAAGCAGGGGGCATCACCCAGCACATCGGCGCCTATACGGTTGACTACAACGGCAGCACGCTCACCTTCCTGGATACGCCGGGCCACGCCATCTTCACGGAAATGCGCGCCCGCGGGGCGGACGTCACGGACATTGTGGTGCTGGTAGTGGCCGCCAATGACGGCATCATGCCCCAGACGCGGGAAGCCATTGCCCACTCCAAAGCGGCCGGCAAAACCATCATCGTGGCCATCAACAAGTGCGACCTTCCGGCCGCAGACCCCGTCAAGACCAAGAGCGGCCTGATGGAAGAAGGGCTGGTTCCCACGGACTTCGGCGGCGATGTGGAATGCGTGGAAGTCTCCGCCCTGACCGGGGCCGGCATTGACGACCTTCTCGGCCTTCTCGTCCTCCAGTCGGAAGTGCTGGAACTCCAGGCCAACCCCAAGGCCAACTGCCGCGCCTCCATCATTGAGGCCCGCGTGGAACCCGGCACGGGCAGCTCCGCCACGGCCATTGTGGAAAGCGGCACCATCCGCGTCGGGATGCCCTTCATCTGCGGCCCTTACGCCGGCAAGGTGCGCGCCCTGGTCAACGACCACGGCGAACGCGTCAAAAAGGTAGGCCCCGGCATGCCCGTGGAAATTACCGGCTTCTCTGAAACCCCGAATGTGGGGGACGAACTGGTGGAAATGGAAAACGAACGCGCCGCCAAAAAGCTTGGGGAAGAACGCCAGGAGGAACTGCGCAAGCAGCGCCTGGCCCAGCCCCGCAAGGCACGCATGGAAGAACTGCTCGCCATGATGGGGGACGGCACCCAGAAAGCCCAGCTCAAAATACTCCTGAAGGGGGATGTGCAGGGTTCCGTGGAAGCCATCAAGAAGGCTGTTCTGGACATCCAGTCGGACAAAGTGGAATGCGTTTTCCTGAACGCCTCCGCCGGCCCCATTTCGGAATCGGACGTTCTGCTGGCCTCCTCCTCGGATGCCGTCATCCTGGGCTTCAACGTCAAAGTGGAAGCCAACGCCGTCAAACTGCTCAAGCGGGAAGGTGTGCAGGTAAAACTGTATTCCATCGTTTACGAACTCATCGACCAGGTGAGGGATGCCATGCTGGGCCTGCTGGAACCGGAAACGCGCGAAACCATCATCGGGCACGCCAAAGTGCTCCAGGTCTTCAAACTCAACAAGGGCCGCGCGGCGGGCTGCATGGTGGAGGACGGCAAAATCCTCCGCAGCTGCGAGGCGCGCGTCATCCGCGACAAGACGCCTGTCTTTGACGGCAAAATGTCCACCCTCCGCCGCTTCCAGGATGAAGTGGAAGAAGTCAAGGCGGGCCTGGAATGCGGCATCCGCCTCGGAGACTTCAACGAATACGAGACGGGCGACATCATCGAATGCTACACGCTGGAAAAAATCCAGCAAACGCTGTAACCCTCAACGAGAATCAACCAACAGGGACGGAGCCTCCTGTACGCTCCTCCGGGCGGCCGGGAAACCTCCGTCCCTGTCTTTTCCTCCATTCTTTCTTCACCGATTGAACCAATCGGCCCATTTATCACTCTATCTCTTCATATGAGCAGACGCACTGACAAGGTAAACGAACTCCTGCGCCGGGAAATAGGCACCACCATTCAGCGGGATTTTGAATTTCCCGGCACAATTGTCACCGTGATTGAAGTGGAAGTGACGGACGATCTGAAAGAGGGGAAAGTATGGGTGGGCGTCGTAGGGAAAATGGCTCCCGCCCAGGTGCTGGAAAAACTGAACTCCCGGCACGGGCTTATCCAGTCCGCCGTGGCCAGGCGCGTGGTGCTGCGCAATACGCCGCGCCTGACCTTCCGTCTGGACGACTCCGCCCAGCGCGGCGTTGACCTGGTCAACCTTTTGGAAGACATTGACAAAAACCTGCCCAAAGCGCCCCCTGCCGATTCGGAAAATGACGGGGAATAAAATTTCTCTTTCTGTTTAACGCACGGCGCCTCCGCCCGTTACTGTCGCGCGTCGCGGAACATCGTTTTCCAAAGTCAGGGAAATATAATCCCCCGGACGGGCGTCATTGCCATTTCCCACATATAGGCTGCGCCCTTCAGCCACATGCCGCACCTGGTCCGCGGTTACGCGCAGCCGGGCGCTCCCGAAATCCGTAGCCCCCGCCGGCGGTTTCCACGGTAATGCCGCCCTCTTCCACACGCAGATATACACCCTTGTTCGTGTTTATAATGAACAAGGGGATCTTGCCTTCCGGCGGCTGCTAAGCCCCGAATCCTGACTCCCTTCAAATAGCGTCCCTCCCGCGCCCAATCCGCCGACATCCGCCCTTCCCGCAAAATCCGTTCCATTGGTCACCATCCAATGCGTGTAGGCGGAAGCGGACGCCCCTGGCACGGATTCCGCGGCGGCGCCCCCAACGCTCCAGTTGGACAAAGCCCCCCCACTGGCTGAAAACAAACAAGCCGCCAGTTTCAAAAAACGGGCGGCCTGTTCAAATACATCAGAAGCAGGAACCTCAAACTCTGCGGCGGCGCATCATCAACGCGGCCAGCCCCAGAAGACTGAGGGAAGCTGCAGCAGGTTCCGGAACCACTTCCCCATTCACCTGGATTCCCGTAAGCCCAATAAAGCAGCCGCTGCCGTAGGCCTCGTTTTTGGAAGCCGTGACCGTTAACGTCATGGACTCCCCGGCTTTCAACACAACATCGCTATATTCATAGTTTCCCGTACGAACGCCATCCCAGGATCCCACGGACGTATTTGTACTGGTGGCGCCATTATAGGCCAGCGTCTGACTTTCCTGCCCGCTCATGCCGAGGGTGATATTGACAGGTTTGTTCAAATTGCCGTCGGCTCCTCCAACATAATCGTTATTGGCCACACCGCCCCCGGCATTCTGCGCGGCGCCCGCTCCAGTGAATCCTATCATGGAAAGATCAATGGAAGTAATCAGCATATCCTGGGAACCGGTGTTGGTAAACGTGAAAGAAACGCTCCACGTATTATTCTGGTTATTCCCCACATTGGCATTGGGGGAGAATACGGAGGCGGGAATGGAGCCTGAAGCCAGCAGGTCATTGCCCGTAGTGCTCTTGCTGAAATTCTCGGAACTAATCGAGGTGGAGGTGGTAAGTCCCGCATCGGAAACCGTGCTCACCGTGACGGTATCCAGGGAAGTGCCGGTCCGGTTAAACGTAGTGGTACACAGTACCGCGGCCTGGGAAGCCGCCGTGCCAAGAACCAGAGACGCAATGATTATCAATGTTTTCTTCATAAATGGAAATGGGAAAGGTTGAGCGGGGCCAATCTTTTAGCGGATTCCCAATCCGAAGTCAACACTAAATAATAGAAATGAGATGTTTATGCAGATAAACGAACAGGGCCATCTTGAAATTGCAAGTTTCCCTGTTGGAGATTTTAAACTATCGTAAAATTCATAATTCCAATTTTTTGCGCATGAAAAACAGACCTGGATTTATTTTTCGGATTGGGAATCCGCCCCTCCTTTTCCTCTTTTTCACTAACGGCTTGCCAGAGGGAGGGAGAAAAGTTAAGTTCCGTGAACGGACGGCAGCCCATGAGGCGGCCGGTTTTTTTCCAACATGAACGGTTACTGCTATTTCATTCTGGGGATATTGGCCCTGGCGGCCGGTTATTTCACTTACGGACGGGTGCTGGAAAGGATTTTCCGGCCGGACGCCTCCCGGCAGACTCCCGCCGTGGCCTGTACGGACGGCGTGGATTATGTGGTCATGCCGCGCTGGCGCGTTTTTCTCATCCAGCTGCTGAACATTGCAGGGCTGGGGCCCATTTTCGGCGCCGTCATGGGCGTGCTGTATGGCCCGGCCGCGCTCCTGTGGATCGTTTTCGGCTGCATTCTGGGCGGAATGGCGCACGACTACTTTTCCGGCATGATCTCCCTGCGGCACAAAGGGGAAAACCTGCCGGAAATCCTGGGGCGCTACCTGGGCGGGCAGGCCCAGTGGATCAGCCGCGCCGTCTGCATCGTGTTCAGCGTGCTGGTGGGCGTCGTCTTCGCCGTGGGGCCCGCCGCCATCCTGTCCCCCATGACGGGCTGGAGCGTTTCGGCATGGGTGTGGATTATCTTCGGCTACTATTTTCTGGCGACCATTCTTCCCATCCAGGCTATTATGGGAAAGGTCTATCCTCTTTTTTCCGTCGCCCTGATCATCATGGTCATGGGTATTCTGGGCGTGATGCTTCTGATGCCCTTTGCGGATTCCCTGCCGGCCTGGATGCATCTCCCCCGCATGGAAGTGCTTCCGGATACGGACTTTTTCCATAACCGCCATCCGGCGGATTTCCCGCTTTTCCCCGTGATGTTCATCACCATCGCCTGCGGAGCCGTGAGCGGATTCCATGCCACACAGTCCCCGCTGATGGCGCGGTGCCTGAAAACGGAGCGGGAAGGGCTGCCCGTCTTTGGCGGGGCGATGATTACGGAAGGCATCATCGCCTTCATATGGGCCGCTGCCGCGCTGACCTTCTACGGCTCTCCGGAAGCCCTGGGAGCGGCTACCGCCAACGGAAAGGCTCCGGCTCTGGCCATCCAGACGATTTCCGAATCCTGGATGGGAAGCGTCGGTTCCATCCTGGTCATGATCGGCGTGGTTATCCTCCCCATCAGCACGGGGGACGGCGCCCTGCGGGTCACGCGCCTGATGATTGCGGACTGCTTCAAGCTGAGCCAGGAACAGCTGAGCCGCCGCCTGATGATCGCCATACCGCTCTTCGCCGCAGCCATCGCCGTCAGCAGCATGGACTACGCCATCATCTGGCAGTACTTCGGCTGGGCCAACCAGCTTCTGGCCTCCGCTACGCTCTGGGCCGTCTCCATTTACCTGCGCAGCAAAAACCGCTGCTTCTGGCCGGCGGCGGCTCCCGCCGCCTTCCTGAGCCTGGTGGTATTCCAATATCTGTTCTCCAGCCCGGAAATGTGCGGGTTCAGTGAAGAAGCCTCCCTGGTTTCCAGCGCCCTGCTGACAGCCGTCATCGGCGTGCTGTGCCTGTTCCGCGGCTCCGGTCTGGAAAAAGCGGAGGAGCCCAGCCTGTAACTTCATGAATTCCAGCGCCCATACGCCAGGACACGCCCGCGAAGTTCCATGGGGAGCTTTCTGGCGGCTCGTGCTGATTCAGGCGCAGAACTCCTTCAATGAAAAAGGGGCGCAATTCCTGCTGATTCCCCTGGGCGTCTGGCTGTACGGCTCAGAGGGGGACCTGGAATATCCGCTGGGGGCCATCATCGTGCTGCCCTTCATCCTGTTCTCCCCCTTCGTCGGCTGGCTTTCGGACCGTTTCTGCAAGGCGCGCATCATCCAGTCCATGGCCCTGCTCCAGATATGCGTGCTGGCGGGCATGTACTGGAGCCTGCGCGTCCACAACCTGAACGGGGCCATCCTGTGGTTCTGCGTCTTTGCCGTGCAGGCCACCGTCTTCAGCCCGGCCAAGAAAGGAATCGTCAAGGACATTGTGGGAACCTCCCGCATGGGGTTCGCCAGCGGCATCGTGGAAATGGCTTCCATCCTCAGCCTGCTCATCGGCCAGATTGGCGTCTTCATCTGGTTCCGCTACCTGCTGGAGCCTTCCACGGATACCATCTGGCACCGCTGGCTGGGGGAGGGTTTCTTCCCATGGTTTAACGCATGGCTGAAACCCTCCGGCATCAATGACGGCTGGTATGCCGCCTCTTTCCCATGCCTGGTGTTTCTGCTCCTGGCCGTTCCGGTGGCCATCTCCAGCTTCTATCTGCCCCGGTATGCTCCCGAAGGCTTCCGGCCCTTCTCCTGGTCCCTGTTTTACGAGCACTTCCACCAGCTGGGCAAGCTGTGGAACAACCGCAACCTGCGCGTCAGCGAAATGGGCATCGGCTATTTCTGGTTTTTCGGCGGCACGGTCATGCTGATGACTATCCAGATGGCGAAGGAAATCTCCGGCGGCGGGGACGACTTCAGCTCCGTAGGAGCCGTGCTGATGGCCTGGATGAGCGGGGGAACGGTGCTGGGCGGCATCCTCGCTTCCGTGATCTGCCGCCGCCGCATCCGAATGAACGTTTCCGTGGCGGGTGGCGTGCTGATGGCGGCGAGCTGCTCGGCCCTGTCCGCAGTTTCCATGACTTCCCCGGTCTTCTACGCCCTGCTGATGGCGGCGGGCATTTCCGCGGCCCTGTTCCTGGTGCCCCTGAACGCCTTTTTCCAGGACCGGGCGGACAATGACAAGCGCGGGGACATGATCGCCGCCGGTAACCTGGTGGACTGCGCGCTCGGTTTGCTGGCCGTCGGGTTCCAATACGCCATGATGCTGGTCATCCCCCCTTCCTGGCAATTCGTCGTCATGGGAATCCTCAGCCTCTTCATGGCGTGGGCGGTCTTCCGTTTTTCCCGCGCGTATTCCGGCTCAAGGTAGTCCCGGGCCGGCAACCGGACGCACACCTTAACAATCTCTTCTTCAGGGAACAACCTTCCCTCATTGACGCGTCCAGCGCCATTCTCCCGTCAGGGCGCGCGATTTACTTGCAACCCTGCTTCTATTCGGGCAAGATAGGGGGGAAACAAGAAGCCATGAAAAAATATCTCACCCTTCTGCTGTGTTCCCTGTGCGCCCTGGCGTGCTTCAGCGCCTCCGCGGAATCCGCCGCCGGCCTCAAGGACGTCCATGTCGTCCTCTCCACTACCAAGGGGGACATTGAACTGGCCCTTTACCCCTCCAAGGCGCCCGTCACCGTAGCCAACTTCCTGAACCTCGCCAACAGGGGCTACTACAAGGGAATTACCTTCCACCGCGTGATTCCGGATTTCATGATCCAGGGCGGCGACCCCACCGGCACGGGCATGGGAGGCCCCGGCTACAGTTTTGAAGACGAATTTTCCCCGGATCTCAGGCATGACGGCCCCGGCGTGCTTTCCATGGCGAACGCGGGCCCCGGCACCAACGGTTCCCAATTCTTCATCACCCATGTGCCCACGCCTCATCTGGATGGCCGCCACACGGTCTTCGGGAAGGTGCTGAAAGGGCAGTCCGTCGTCAACTCCATCGTCCGGGGGGATAAAATCAAGGACATCCGCATTCTGGACAAAAACGCCGCGGCCGTCGTGCTGAAAGCGGAAGCCTCCCGCGTAGCCCGGTGGAACAAGGCCCTGGACGCCGCCAGATAACCGGGAAGCGGCAGAGGCCAGGCGGGAAAACGCGGCCGAACAAAGAAAAACGACGATCAACATCCATCCAACAACCATTCATTGTTATGAAAACACTCATTAAAAACGCACGCATCATCTCCCCCGGCATTGATATGCCCGGGGCTGCCGTGGAAATGGAAGGCAAAACCATTACCGCCGTCTATCCCGCCGGGAGCGAACTTCCCGCCGCAGACAAGGTCGTGGATGCGGAAGGCCGCATGCTCCTGCCCGGCTTCATTGACATCCACAGCCACGGCGCCGGCGGCTGCGACACCTGCGACGCCAAGCTGGAAAGCCTCCGCACCATTGCGGAATGCAAAATGAAGGAAGGCGTCACTTCCTGGCTGCCGACCACTCTCACCCTGTCTCCCAAGGTGCTGGAAGACGTGTGCGCCTCCGTGGCGGAATACATGAAGAACCAGGAATTCGCCAAAACGCCCGGCGTCCACCTGGAAGGGCCGTTCATCAACCCCAAATGCTGCGGCGCGCAGAACCCCGCCTTTGTCCGCCAGCCGGACTATGATGAAGTGGCCAACCTGAACTCCATTGCCAGGGTGCTGCTGGTCTCCCTGGCGCCGGAAATGCCCGGAGCCATTGAATTCATTGAGAAAGCCACGGCCAACGGCATCCGCTGCTCCGCCGGGCACAGCGCCGCCACCCATGCGGACTTCAACAGGGCCAAGTCCGCGGGGCTGGCGCACCTGACCCACTACTGCAACCAGATGTCTCCCCTGCACCACCGTGAAATCGGCCTGGTGGGTTCCGGCCTTCTGGACAGGGAAATCAAGATTGAAATCATCTGCGACACCATCCACCTCTGCGCGGACATGCTCAAAACCGTGTTCAAGAACAAGGATTCCGACCAGATGCTGATGATTACGGACTCCCTGGCCTGCTCCTGGATGCCGGACGGCCCCGGGGACCTGGGCGGCCTGCCCATCATCGTGAAGGACGGCGTGGCCCGCCTGCAGGAATCCGGCGCCCTGGCCGGCAGCACCCTCAAGTACGCCCACGGCCTGAAAAACGTGCACCGCCTGACCGGGAAACCCCTCAGCGACCTGGTGAAAGCCACTTCCTGGAACCAGGCGCAGTCCCTGGGCCTGGAAGGCCTGGGCAAAATCGCCCCCGGCTTCACGGCGGACATGGTTCTGCTGGACGATGACTTCAATACCTGCAAGGTATTCATCGACGGCGTGGAAAAATACAGCGCGTAGCCGCGCTTCCGCGCGCCGGAAGGAGACGTCCCGCCCCTTCCGGCGCGCCTTCCCCCCTTTTACCATACTTCAACATTCACCTCCATGGCTACTACCATTGAAATGCCCCGCCTGTCCGACTCCATGCACGAAGGCATCGTCCTGAGATGGATCAAAAAAACAGGGGACTTCGTAGAGGTCGGCGACCATCTGGCCGACATTGAAACGGACAAGGCCCATGTGGAACTCCAGGCCTGCGAGGACGGCACCCTGGCGGAAATCCTGGTGCCGGAAGGAGGTTCCGCCGCGGTGGGAGCGCCTATTGCGCTGCTTCAGTCGGAATTCGGAGCGGCCGCCTGCGGCTGCCCTCCGTGCCCGCCCGTAACATGCAGCCCGCTGGCCGCCAGACTGGCGGCGGAAGCCGGATTGAATCCCGCCACGCTGCGCGGCACCGGCCCCCGGGGCAAAATCATGGCTGCGGATGTACGGGCCGCCCTGCGCCCCGCAGACGGCCCCGCCCGCCGGGTGCAGACCCCGCTGGCGCCCCGGGACACGCGCCACGCCACGCGCGTAGACAACTTTTACCTGTACTCCCTGGAGGCGAACATGGCTTACCTGGCCGCCATCAGCACGCCCATCGCCGTCCAGTGCGAAAAGCTTATCGGCGGCCGTTACAGCCTCTTTGACTACGTGGTGCGCGCTGCGGTGAAAGCATGCGTAAGCGAGCCGGAATGGCTGGCCGGAGACGCCGTTACGAAACTGCTCATGGTGCTGGACAAGGGGGAAAAATACGTCTTCATTGAAAACGCCTCCGGCAAGACGATTTACAACATCGCCATGGAACGCCTGGCCGCCCCCGCGGCAGGGCCGCTCCCCGCAGGCAGCGTCGCGCCCAATATCCTGCTTTGCGACAGCGGCGTGAACGTGGAAGCCCAGCGCGCCGCACTGCCGGAAATGCCCCACAGCATCATCAGCATAGGAGGCACTACGCCGAAAACGGGCATTGAAGCGGGGCGGCCCGTGTCCAAGCTCATTCTGCCCGTCACCCTGTACGTGAACGCCAACATTCTGCCGGAATGCAAGGCTTCCAAAATTGCCGCCGAATTCAAAACCCTCCTGGAAAACCCGGTTCTCCTCCTCCTGTAGGGCTACCGGAATATTCTGCTCTTTTCCTTGAACGTTCCGCTTCCCCCTCCTGTCTTACCAACCATGAAAAAAGTCGCCATACTTGCCGCTCCCGGATTTGAAGAAATCGAACTCATGGCTCCGCTGGACATTCTGCGGCGCCTGAACATGGACGTAGTGCTTGCCGGCGTCCAGGCCGACAAGGTGGTCAGCACCCATGAAGTAACCGTCAGCACGGACACCATGCTGGACAAACTTCATGCTGACAAGCTGGACGCCCTGATCCTGCCCGGCGGCGCGGGTTCCTGGGTACTCCGGGACACGCCGGAAGTTATCCATCTGGTCAAAAAAATGCATGAAGCGGGCAAGCTGGTAGCCGCTATCTGCGCCGCCCCCATCGTTCTGGCCAAAGCAGGCCTGGTCAGGGACAGGAACGTCACGGCCTACCCGGCCCAGGACGTTTACCGGGAACTCAACGAAGCAGGCGCCCGCATCGTGAAGGATGAAAATGTGGTGCTGGACGGCAACATGCTCACCGCCAACGGCCCCGGCGCCGCCATGCTTTTCGGCTACTCCATCGGGGAATATCTGGGGGAAGACCTCCAGGTGGCCCAGCTCAAAGAGCAGATGTGCTACACGGGCCTGTAGGAGGCCGGCAGGCATTCCGCCTTTCTACAACCCCATGCGGCGCCGGAACAACAGGGGAAGGAGGAAGAATTTCCCCTTTTCACTTCATCAGGCGCCTTTTCAGGGCGTAGTAAGCCCCCCGGCGCCCCTTACGGGATGACATCAGGCGGGAATGCAGGGCAGAGAAAAAATTGCTCCGGCAGGGATAATTCAACAAAAGACGGCAAAAAGCCCGGTCCCACCGGTCCAGACGGGGAAGGACATTCTCCGCGCCCACCAGCTCCAGCCACTTTTTCCAGCCGGAAAGCAGAACCTCCCGGTCTTCCGGCGACGCCCTGAAAAAAGCTCCCTCTTTCACGATGAAATGCCTGCGCATCAATTCCATGCAGCAGTCCACCAGACCGAAGACGGCGGGTGAATCAAGCAGCCCCCGCTGCCCCCAGAAACGCGCCAGAGATTCCATGCCCATCAAATCCATGCGGAAATCCCCCAGGAGGGGATCCCGCCCGCAGGAGGAGGAGCCGGGGCGTTCCCGCCGATAGTGGTACAACCGGTCGGGAATGGTCAAAAGCCGCGGAGCAAAAGTCAACAGCATCAAACAGAAATACAAATCCTCCCCCTGGCTCAATCCGGGAACGAAACGCAAGCCGTTTTCTTCCAGCAGCTCCCTGCGGATCAACTTGTTCCACACCGTTCCCGCGCACCGGCTCCAGGGCGTCCCCCGCCGGAACCGCTCCGCTTTTTCCTCCGGGAAAAATCCGGCTGACGGCGACCATCCGCTTTCAGGCATATCCATGTCCCCGCAGTCGCAGAATTCATGGTATCCGCACACCGCTACATCCGCATCTTTTTCCGCGGCCGCAGTAAACAGGCGCTGGAACATATTCCGTTCCACCATGTCGTCCGGATCCACAAAGCCGATATACGTCCCCGCAGCCGCTTCCATGCCGCTGTTCCTCGCTGCGGAAACGCCGCTGTTTTTCTGGTCAATTATCCGGACGCGGCGGTCCCTGTTCCTCCATTCGCGCAATATCTCCGCCGTACGGTCGGAAGAACCGTCATTGACGCAAATGATCTCAATATCTTCCATGCTCTGGCCGGTCAGGCTTTCCATACACTGGTCCAGATAGGCGGCAACATTATAGCAGGGAACAATGATGGAAACGGATACGCTCATGGCGGAAGCATCCTTTTTTATCCGGATTGAAAATTCACATCAAGAAAAAACAGCAACGCCATTTATTGAAAAACGGGAAACCGGAGACGCGAAACTATTTCCGGAAAGAAATGCAAAGGCAGTCTTCCCCGGAAACGACGGAAACAGAGGGCGGCAGTACGGCAGAAAATTCAAACCGTCAGGAATACTCCGGCATCATGCGCAAAGGAGCTTTTTTGATATTGCTTTTCAGTATGAATTTATTAAGTATTCAACCATCGTTGCACAACGTATTCTTTTTTACGGCGGGGAAAATCTGCCCGGAACGGCAAAAAGAAAAAAATCACCATCCGTATCAGGCGATATTCATGATATTTCCTGCAATTTTTCACCATGAAACCGATTACACATACGCAAACAGTCATGCTCCGATTGCTGACCATGTGTATTCCGTTTCGGAATCTGCGTAAAAAAGGACGCGCTTTTCTGCGCGATTTCCTGTCCGACTACGACCGGAACGCCCGCCGAAGCATGCGCGCATGGCGCAGGCATGCAGTAGCCGGCCGCACAATCCTTATTCTGGAGCCCAACTATTGCCACGGAGAAGTCCTCCCCGGTTTTTGCCGTCATCTGCTTGACATGGGATACCGCGTTGATGTCCTGATGCATCACAGCCTGGCCGGGCAATCGCCTCTGTGTTGTTTCAAGGAAAACGAGATCCAGATCTTCACAGCCATGTGCACTTCATGGAAGCGCCTGGCCAAAGCTCCCGTCCTCAACCGGTACGAAGCCATTTTGGTATCAACATCCGCCTTTTATGACATTCCGGGATGGGCAGGGTTCCTTCACATGACGGGGCTTGACAGACTCACCAATCTTCTGGCCGTCGAACATGAATTAAATGACATCCCCCGGTTCGGGGAAGAAGAACTTGAACGGCAGGGACGTCTGCTGACGCTGAGCTACTTTCCCAAAGGGACGATGGTTAATCCGCACTTTTTCGGGAAAATCCCGCCTGCGCCCCGGAACCGTGAACCCGTATTCATCACCGTAGGTTCCCTTTCCGCACAGAGAAAAAACCACAAACTCCTGATTGAAGCGCTGCAAACCATCTACAATGAAGGATACAGGAACTTTTCCGTCATCATCGTAGGGGAAGGAGAGCTGGGAGAAATTCCCGGCCACCTGCGCCCTTTCCTGCATGTGACCGGAAGGCTTGATTTTCCTTCCATGTACGCGGCCATGGAGCGGGCGGACTATTTCCTGCCTCTCCTTGATCCCGGCAATCCGGCGCACGACCGCTACATTACCACCGGCATCACCGGCTCCGCCCTGCTTATTTACGGATTCGCGAAGATTCCGGTCATCCATGAAAAATTCGCTTCCTTCTACGGCTTCAATGACCGGAACGCACTTCTTTACGGGGAAGAAACGCTTGGCGGCGCCATGCTCCGCGCCATCAGGCAAACGGAGGAGGAATACGCGGAAATGCAGCAGGCGCTTCTCCAATTGGGCAGGGATATTGACAGGGAATCCCGCTCCAACCTGAAGCGGGCTCTTGCCGCATGCTCCCCCTCCAAACCTCAACAGTCCCGCCAATGACCCGATCCTGCCCGCCACAGCCCCAGGTTTCCGTCATTGTTCCCGTTTACAACCAGGAACGATATCTTGAAGAGTGCATCAACAGCATACGCCGGCAAACCCTTGCGGAGTGGGAATGCCTCATCATTAACGACGGGTCCTCCGACTCGTCGGGGGAAATCGCCCGGCGTTTTTCAGAGGCGGACTCAAGAATCCGTTATTTCGAACAGGAAAACGGAGGCGTTTCCTCCGCCCGCAATCTGGGCATGCGGCACGCTTCCGGGCGCTATTTGTGTTTCGTTGACGGCGACGATTTTATTGACGAAGCCTTTCTCAAACATCTTCTGGACGCCTCAGACCGCGGAGCAAGCGATTTGACCGTAGCGGGAAAACTGTTCTGCGACAGGTTTCCGCCGGATAAAATCCCCGCCCTGCCCACCTGCGGCATATTTCTGCGCCGGGAGTTCCCCTTAAAAAACAATCTGGAATTCCCGGAAGGCATTCACCCCTGTGAAGACGGCCTCTTCTCGCATTTCGCGCTCGCGCTGGCAGAAAAAATCTCCTTCTGCCCGGAGGCCGTTTACCATTACCGCCAGCATGAACAGGGCAACCACCACCAGATAAGAAAAAGAACCGCCGATATTTTGGACATGATCCCCCGGTGGCTTTCCCTGATTGAAGAGTTTTATGAACAACGCCGGCTCTGGACAAGAAAAGCCGGCCATCTTGTCCGCTTTGTAGAGCATGAACCATTTGAACTGAGACTGCTTGACATGCCTTTCTCTCCCGGGGAGCAGGAAATGCTTTACGGCATCATCCGGGACTTCCTGAACGCCCATTGCACGAACGCCGAGTGCCGGAGAGAGTCTCTTCATCTTCCTTTCCGCCTGTTGTTGAAATCCACCAGCTTTTCAGACTTCGGAAGAAGGCTCCGGAAGGCCGGCAGGAACACCGGAATCCTCTGGAAGCTTCTTCCTTTCTGCCCTGTTCCTTCATGGAGAAGGAATGGCCGGGTACGGCTGCGGCAAATACGCGGACAACTGGAGGGCATACGCGGGAATATTCCGTTTTAACCCCTTTTCCCTGCTTGAACATGGCAAAGAAAAAAGAATTGGTCATGCGCCTTTTCGGAGGGCTGGGAAACCAGCTGTTCCAATACGCCTTTCTCTTCGCGCTCTCCCGGCAAGGGGAAAAAGCAAGGCTGGAAGCCTCATCATATGAACATGATGACAAGAGGGTCTGCGAACTCCATCACTTCCACATTTCCCTTCCCATTGAAGGGGGCCCTCCCTCCTGGGCTTTCCGCAAGTCCCGCATTCCCGCCTGCCTGCGTTCCCTGTTCTCCGCCCCCAAATATCCTCATTTCCGGGAGGAAAAACGGCACGGGTTCGATCCCGGCCTCACGGCCCCACCCCGCTGCCATACCTATTTCAAGGGATATTTTCAAACGGAACAATACTTCCTCCACTGCCGGGAACAGCTTTGCAGGGAATTCCGTCTAAAAACTCCCCTGACTCCGGAAAACGCCCGCATTCTTGAAGATATCCGTTCCTGCTGCTCCATTTCCCTGCACATCAGGAGAACGGATTACCTCTCCAACCCCTACCTTTCTCCGCCGCCGCTGGAATACTATCTCCGGAGCATGGCTGAAATGGAAGGAAGACTGAGGGCGGCAGGCGTTCCGCAGGAATCCCTGCGTTATTTCATCTTCTCGGACGACACAGCGTGGGCACGGGAACACCTGAGGCCCGCCCTGCCCCATGTCCATGTGGATATCAACGACGGCGGCGCCGGCTACTTCGATCTGGAGCTGATGCGAAACTGCCGCCACCACATCATCGCCAACAGCACGTTCTCCTGGTGGGCGGCCTGGCTCAACGAACACGCGGAGAAAATCGTCATCGCGCCGCGCATCTGGTTCAACAGGAATGAAAACGACCGGTACCATACGGACGACGCGCTCATCCCCGGCTCATGGCTCCGGATATAACCCCGTTTCCTTACGCAGCAGCCCATGTCCTCTCCCCTCATTTCCGTCATCGTCCCCATCTACAACATGGGACCCCTTCTTCCGCGCTGTCTGGACAGCCTGGCGGCACAAACCCTCCGCGACCTGGAAATCATCTGCGTGGACGACGGTTCGACAGACGGGTCCGGAGACATCGTCCGGAAATATGCTTCCGGAGACAGCCGTTTCCGCCTGATTACACAGGAAAATTCCGGCAGGGCGGAAGCCCGCAACGCGGGAATCAGGGCAGCCGCGGCGCCCTATCTGGGTTTTGCGGATCCGGATGACTACGTTGAGCCGGACATGTATGAACGGCTCTACCGGCTGGCGGAAGAAAGCGGGGCGGACATGGTCCAATGTTCCTATTCCCCCTTCCTTCCGGCTGAAAGCGGAGAATCATGCGGAATGGCTGAGGAAAAGCTCCTTCATATAGAACATACCGCCTGCGACGGCGTCTTTGCGGAGAAAGGCGAAATATTCCGGCTCTTTCTGGAAGACAGGATCACCGGCGTGGTCTGGAGCAAATTGTTCAGGAGAATCCTCCCCGGTTGTTCCGCCCCCCTGGAAGTGCGTCTGCCATCTTCCTTCACCAGCGGGGAAGACACCCTGTACGTTTCCCGGGCCATCGCCCGCTGCCGCCGCATCGCCCTTACCTCTGAAAAACTTTATCACTACGGGCTGGGCGGCCCCCAATCCGTTTCTTCGCGCAACCGGAAAGCGGAAACCCGGCCCGCAAGTTATTACGCCGTATTCGAGATGCTCACCAGGGAAAAACTCCGGGAAGGGGTTCTGGAGAGCAACCGCACGGCCTACATGAATTATATCGTCCCCCTGCTTTTTCCGGACAATAAAATGCCGGCCCGGCAGCTCAGGCATTGGGCGGAACTCTGGCGGGAAGCGGACATCACTTCCGAACACGTTCGCGGGATTCCCAGGGAACAGCGGACCTACCTTGAAGCAGCCCTGGCCGGACGGTGGATTTACCTGCGCCTCCTTCAATGCTTCTGGAAGTTCAAAACCGCCAGAAGGCACATGTTCCGGCTGAGGTTTTCCAAAAACGGAATAGACACCCTCCAAATCCTCGGATGCACTCTTTACTCCGCCAAGAGAAACTCCCGCTCATCCCTGTAACCGTTGTTTCTGCCGTGTTCATCTATTCCTATCAGCAACACGACCATCTCCTGCTCGGCAATGACAGAATGCTGGTGATCGGCAATTCCGCCCTGGCAAAAAACCATGTCCATCTGAAATCGTCCAGACTGGTCGCCGACACGCTCATCTTCAATTTCCCGCTCAACCATCCCTGCCTGTGGCGGCAAATGGAGCACTGCCTTTCCGGTGCCCGCTACAGCGTTATTCTTTTCATGTGGCCGCCCCTGCACCTTTCCCTCGCCAACGGCAGGCTCATGGGAAAGCCCCTCCGGGAAGGAGAGCCCATGGAAAGCGCCGAAGATATGCTTTGCAGGCTTTTCGCCTTTCTGCGGAAACGAACGCGCCGCCTGATCCTCCTGTCATCCCCGCCCTCCGACTACGGCAGCGCCCGGCATCCCTACGCAGAAGAACCGGGCGTTCTTGAAGCCTGGAACGCTCTTCTTCGCACGCTGGCAGACAGGCAGAACCTTCCATTCATTGATTTTTGCGTCGGCATGCTGCAATGCCGCCCCCTGCCCGGTTCCGGGGAAGAAGATTTCCCGGAAGCTTACCGGAATCTGGGAAAACAGGTTCTCCGCCGGCTGCCTTTCGGCCGGACATGGGTGAGAAGGCGTTCCGGGAAAATACACCGCCTGCTGGAGAAAAGAAGAAAACGCAAAAAGGAACGCATGCTTGTCTGCTGGAGGGCATTGGCGGCCCCGACCCATTACCGTGAGGAAACCGACTGGATCACGGCCATTCATCCGGAAAAAGGGCAGGCGCGCATACTGCTCATTGGCGGTTCCGTCATGCGGCATTTGTGGCGCCCCCTTTCCTCAGAACTTCAGGAGGACATCGATTTGTTCTCCTCCACGCTGATTCCCGGTGATCCGGACTACCTCCCCGCTCTTGCAGGATATTTTCCCTCCGCCGGGTACGAGGCCATCATCTTTTCCTTCGGTTCCCACGTCACCAATAAAGTCTCCGCCATTTCCGTGGACGACTTCCGCAAAAATTACATGGCATTCGTCTCCCAGCTCAGCAAACGCTGCCGTTTCCTCATCCTGGCGACCAGCACGTCCATCATGGATGGGCCGGACGGCACGCTGAATGAAGAAAAAGAGAAAACCCTCGCCGCCTTTAATGCCATTGTCCGTGAAGCGGCCTCTGCCCTGCCCGGCGCGGTTCTTTCAGACCACCATGACTTCATGCAGGGGGCGAGATATATAGATCCCTTCCATTTCTCCCCTCCGGACCGCGCGTACCAGGCCGGAAAAACAGCCGGACTGCTCCTGCCCCTTCTCGCCGCCCGGCAGGAACCGCCAACAGAACAGGAACGCCCCAAAAACCACCCCGAACCATGAAATTCCCTGACGTCATGACAATCCCTCCCGTTCCTGCACCCCCGGAACAATCATGCATCCCCGTCATGTTTTCCGCCACCGGCGGCTGGGGCCTGCCCCTGAGCGTAGCCATTCACACCCTTTGCCTTCACGCCGGTTCCGGACGCTTTTATGACATTCACATCGTCCACGACGGAATGGACGCGCGAATAATACAGGAGCTGAACCGGGTCGCCGCCCCCTTTCCGCAGGTTTCCCTTTCTTTCCTGCAGCTTCCGGAACAATTCCGCCAGCTCTTCCAAAACGGCAACAAGAACCGCTACTCCCCTCTCGCGTATGCCCGTCTGATGGCCGGCAGTTTGTTCCCGCAGTACGGCAGGATCGTTTATCTGGACGCGGATACCCTGCTGGCCGGAGACGTAGCCGAGCTTTATTTTTCCGATTTGCGGGGAGCTCCCGCGGCGGCGGCCGGAGACGGCCTGGCCCTCTGGAGCATTGAGGAAGGAACGATGCACCCTCATCTGGAATATATGGGCGGCTATCTTTCCTCCCCCCTTTCCTACTGCAATTCCGGCGTTCTGGTGCTGGACCTGGACCAGATGCGCCGCCGCAACCTGGAACATCGGCTGCTCCAACAGCTCCGAAGCCGCCCGGAACCCTTCCCCTATCCGGACCAGGACATCCTGAATATCGCCCTGCATGGAGACATAACGCCGCTGCCTCCGGAATGGAACTTCCAGTTCCTGTCCTGGACGTGGGATGAAGAAAGAATACAGCGCCTGCGCGGAACCGAATTTGAAAACGTTCCGTCCATATCCTGCGGGCATGCATGGAAACTGCTGCATATGGTCGGCCCGGAAAAACCATGGCGGCTTCCTGACGCCCCCGGAACCATAGGGCAATTCCACTGGATCCTGTACGCCTTTTTCTGGTGGCAGGAAGCAAAGAAGCTTCCCGCGTTCCGGAAAGAACTGGATGCGATTTCCCGGGGGCTGGCTCCGCTTATCCGGCGCCATATCCGCAGCCAGCAATGGAAACTGTTCTTCTCCCGGGGCCATATTTTCCGGAGACGCCGGGACAGGATCAGATGGCTGAAGAAAGTGCTGTCCATTCTTGACGGCAGAAAACCGTAAGCAGCTTTCCTACTCTCCGGAAAACCGGGTACTCCGGAGACTGTTCCTTGCGAACCTCCAAACGCCCGTAACGAACGTCTTTAATGCGGCGTGTGCGGTTCCAGCATCTGCTGACGTTCCCGTTCCTTGTCCTTGGCCAGGCGACGCGCCTCCTTGGTCAGGTACTGTTGCAAACGGAAGGCTTTCTGGCCTTTTTTCCGGACGACATGTTCGGAAGTGCCGTCCGGCAGAATATTACACGCCTGAACATTGTCCCTGAAACAGGCGTCCAGAATGGATTTCAGGCGACGCGCCAGCTTCCCGTTGGTGACGGGCACCATGAGTTCCACCCTTTTATCCAGATTCCGGGTCATCCAGTCCGCGCTGGCGATGAAAAGCTGGTGGTTGCCGCCGTGGTGGAAGAAGAAAATGCGCGCGTGCTCCAGATACCTGTCCACAATGCTGACTACGCGGATTACCTTGCCGTTGGGCCGGGGGCCCGTTTTCAGGCAGCAAATGCCGCGCACGTTCAGTTCAATGTCCACCCCGGCGTCCGCGGCCCTGTACAGGGCGTCAATAATTTCCACGTCCTGAAGGCTGTTCATCTTGGCGGAGATGCGGGCGGGTTCCCCCTGCCGCGCGCGTTCCGCCTCCCCTTCAATAAGTTCAATAAGGCGCGCCTTCATCAACACCGGGGAGGGATACAGCTTGCGGAAGCGCATGAGCTTGGTGCGCCCCGTCACGGAATTGAAGAATTGGGAAGCGTCCGCTCCCAGCTGGTCGTCGCAGGTAAGGTAGGAAATATCCGTGTAAATCTTGGCGGTGGTTTCATTGTAATTGCCCGTGCCGAAATGGCAGTAACGCCGCAGCATGCCCTGTTCCCGGCGCACCACCAGGCAAATCTTGGCATGGGTCTTCAACCCCTTGACGCCGTAAACAACCTGCACGCCAGAACGCTGAAGCTCTTCCGCCTTCTCCAGATTGCGGGCTTCGTCAAAACGGGCTTTCAGCTCCACCAGCGCCGTCACCTGCTTGCCGCTCTCCGCCGCCTTTTTCAGGGCGGCCACGATGCGGGAGTTCCTGGCGGTGCGGTACAGCACCTGCTTGATGGCGATGACATCCGGATCTTCCGCGGCCTCCTCCACCAGGCGCAGGACGGGTTCAAAACTTTCATAAGGATGGTTGAGCAGAATATCCCCGCCGGCAATATTTTCAAAAATGCTGACGGCCGGATTCACGGAAGGGGACGGCTGCGGAGACCACTGCTCCACCTTCAACTGGTCATTGCCGGGTGCAAAGGCCATTTCCATGAAGTCGGAAAGCATCAGGGGCCCCTTGAGGTCATAAGTCTCTTCCTTCCCGGCGCCTACAATCCGCATGATCTTGTCATGCAGGGGGGCGGGCGCGGAGGACTCTACTTCCAGCCTCACGCATTCGGAAAATTTCCGGGCTACGAGCACTTCCTCCATCTCATCCGCCAAATCCAGGGCGTCTTCCTCCTGCACGGCAATATCCCCATTGCGCGTGACGCGGAACACCGCTGCGGAAAGAACGGTTTCACCGGGAAAAACGGTGCCGATGCACTCCCGGACCAGGTCCTCCAGCATCACGTAGCGTTCCGCCTCCGCGGAAGGGACGGGAACGCGCCGCGGCAGGCCGTCCGGAAGGGCCACCACGGCGGAGCGCACCTCCCCGGTCTCATTGTCGCGCAGTTCCACGCCCATCAGCAGTTTAAGGGACGGCAGCGCGGGAGCCTCCGGAGCATCCATGTCCAGCGGCGTCAGAAGCGGGAATATCTGGTTGTTGAAATACTGCTCCAGCGTCAGTTTCTGGGAGGTGCTGAGATCCTCCACTGCCAGAGGATTAATCCCGTTGATTTCCATCCACGGCAGGATTTCCTCATGGAACAGGCGGTATTGGTCCTCAATCATGCGGCCCACGCGGGAGCGGATGGCTTTCAGCTGGCGGGTGGGAGTCAGCCCGGAAATGTCCTTCACGCGGGAACCGGAATGCCGCAGCATCTGAAGGCCGCCCACGCGCACCATGAAAAACTCATCCAGGTTGGAGGCGGTAATAGCCAGAAATTTCAGGCGTTCCAGGAGGGGAAGATCCGTTCTTACGGCCTGGTCAAGCACACGCTGGTTGAATTCCAGCCAGGAAAGTTCTCTGTTGATATATTCATCAGACATGGGAAAAATGGAAAATGGAAGTTTTTTAAATCAGCCTACCGCTGGGGCGCCAACACGACGTCATAACCGAAAATATCCGCAAACAGGTCTCCCTTCAGCCGCAGGGCCAGGTCTTCCACGGCGGTTTCTCGCACGCCCTGAAGCTCCAGCTCCAGCATACGCCCGCGGATGTGCGCCCGGACGCCGTTCACGCGCTGGGCATGGCCGCGTTCCAGGGCATCCGCCACGCGCAGGATGGCGGCCATCTTGGCTACGCGCATGCGGTCCCTCAGCTCCAGCTCCCCGTACATGGGATCGGAATTGGCGGGAACCTCATGCCGGTGGTAGCGGGCCAGCAGGGCGATCGTTTCCACATCATCCCGGGAAAGGCCGAAGATTTCACTGTTGAGAATGATATACTGGGAATGGAGCTGGTGGTTCTGCTGGTTGATGAAAGACCCAACCTCATGCAGGATGGAGGCCACTTCCAGCAGCAGCCGGTCATGCTCGGAAAGGCGGTGCAGGTCCTGAAGCTGGTCAAACATTTCCATGCACAGGCGCGCCACATGCTCGCGGTGCCCTTTGTCTGCCTTGTACCTGTCCGCCAGAATCCCGGCGAAATGGAGGACCTCCGCCTCCAGGTCCCCCGGATGCTGTTCCGCGCGTATCAGGCTGCTTGAAAACTCCTCGTCATAACCGCTCGCGGGAATGATGACGTCATTCAGGTTCAGGCTGCGGGCAATCATTTCCGTCATCAAAACGGCGGGCAGCAGGGAGTCCACCCCGGCGAAATCCGCCCCGTAAACGTTCATGCGCTGTTCCAGAGTGGTGCGGGACATCCGCTCCGCCTCCGCCGCCAGGGAGGAGCACGCCACCTTGCCTTCCGGCGTGGGGGCCAGGCGGTCCCGGAGCTGCTGCATTTCCTGACCGATGACGATCAGGCCCGCCAGGCCCTTCACGCCCCCGTAATCCAGGCAAATCTGGTCCACCTGCCCGCGCATGTGCTCCCGCAGAATGGAAAGCTCCGCCACATCGTCTCCGTACTCGATTTCCCCGACGGCCTCCCCCGTACGATGCGTTCCCAGCCTGTAGCAGGAATAACGCACGATGCGCCCCTTCTGGAACAGGAGCACGCGGGTATTGCCCGGCCCCGTATGGACCACAAGCACCTTTTTCTTGCTGAATCCCGGATACTGGGCCAGAGCCTCCTGCACCTTCACGTAAATGAGGCGCGTCATCTTGCCGTCGTCAATGCGGCGTCCACGCAGGCCGTGGGCCACGTGCATGCGGTTCACGAACACATCCACATTATCCGCCTCGGAAATGATGTTGGAAATCATGAACCGGACGGAAAGCTTGCTGCCGGCTCCGTATTCCTTGAGAATTTCCAGATAGTCGCCGATGATTTGCACGCAGCGGTCCATGGTATGCCGGGAAATGCGGTGGAACCGGAAAATGTCACGCGCCATCGGGACGGGCTGCTGAAGGAAATCCAGCAGGCGAATCCTGTCCCGGACTGCCTCAGCCACCATCAGGCTCATGGAGCTCGGGCCCAGATAGATCACCGCCTGAGTTGATAATTCCGAATCCTGAACCAGCTCGCCTTGAATCATTGCCATACCATGTATTGTTTCCCGGCCGTGGAGCAAGAACGGCAACGTGACAAAAAAGCCGTTTCCACCCCTTTCAGCAAAGGAAAGAATAAGGGATTTGCCTTTTGACGGCAAGAGATAAGCGCGGCTCCCTTCCCGTCCCGGCGGAAGGGTTCTTCAAGACGGCTATTTCCCATAGGCCCCCAGCAGGGGAACCAGCCGCGGGGCAAATCTTTTCATGAAGAAAAAAAACCCCGCCAGCACGGCGAAAATGACCGGGACCAGACAGAGCCAGAGCATGTCCCACGCTTCCCCCTTCCATGTAATCCAGCCGCTTCCACGCAGCAGGATGATGACGATGTAATGCGTCCCGAAAATGAAAAAACACGCCGGAGCCAGCCCCGCCACCCATCTGGCCGCGCGCGGAAACCATTCCGTGAACAGAATGGCCAGGGACATCAGCCCCAGCATGCCCAGGGCGATGAGCATGGAGTTGTGCTGGTCCCGGTGGCCTGCCAGCCACCAGGTAAGCGCAAGCGTGGCAGCCAGAAAAGGCACTGCGTACCGGCGCACGGCTTCCGTCAGGAACGGCAGAGAATACCGGGAAACATACATTCCCAGCAGGAAAAATCCCAGGCTGTTGGCGATGGGATAATCATGATCCGCCAGATCCAGCGCAAAATAGTTCAGGGACAGCATGATAATCCCCACCCAAAGCAGATAGTCCCCCAAGCGGTAAAGAAGGGGAGCCGCAGCGGTATAAATAATAATATCGCGCAGGAACCACATAGGCGCGTCCACGGGATGCCCGGCAATGCCCAGGCAGCGTCCGAACGCCGCGAGAGCGGGCCAGAACCCGGCGCCCTCCCCCCCTTCCAGCCATTCATACATAGGCCGGTAGGACGCATAATATTCATGCAGGGGAGACCAGCCGATCAGGACGGCCGCAACCAGCCCCCACACCAGATACGGACGGAGAAGAAACCAGCTCCGCCTCCAGAGAAAAAGGCTTCCTCCATCCAGAGGGCCGAACGAACCTCTCCCCACAAAGTAGCCCGCCGCCAGCAGAAAAAAGGGCGTGCGCGCCGCCAGGAACTCCGCCCATATCCACCGGTACAGCTCCGCCGAATAGAAGGCCATGTGATTCGCAATAATCAGGATGCAGGCGACCACGCGGGCCACATCCACCCACACCATGCGGCGGGCGGCGGTCTTCTCCAGAATCACGGGAATGGAGGCTTCCGGCGGCGTCATTCCCAGGAAGTGCTGAAGTTACAAAGGAGCAATGCCGAGCTGCTCCGGCAACGCGATGCGGGGGCGGTCCGTCACAATCAGGGGCGCACCGTCCGTTACGATAACCGTGTGCTCAAAGTGGGCGGAAGGCTTGCCGTCCGCCGTGACGACCGTCCAGCCGTCATCCAGAATTTTAACGGAAGGCCTGCCCGCGTTCACCATCGGCTCAATGGCCAGGGCCATTCCCTTTTTCAGGCGCGGAAGCTTGTAATGAGGGCGGTAGTTGGGAATCTGGGGTTCTTCATGCAGGTGGCGGCCTATGCCGTGCCCCACAAAATCCCGAACCACGGTAAAACCGCGGGGACGCACGAAGCCCTCCACCGCCGCGCAGACGTCCGCCAGCAAGGCGCCCGGCCTTACCAGTTCAATGGCGCGGAACAGGGATTCCTCCGTCACGGCCAGCAGCCGCAGTTTTTCCGGATCCACCATGCCCACCGGCACGGTCATGGCGTTGTCTCCATGCCAGCCGTCCACAACGGCGCCCACGTCCAAGCTCACAATGTCCCCGTTCTGGATGCGGCGGGGACCAGCGCTGCCGTGCACCACCTCCTCATTAATGGAAATGCAGAGCTGGCCGGGAAACCCGCGGTATTGGTAAAAGGAATTGCCTACCTTGTGCTTTTTAAAGATTTCACGCGCAATATCATCTATTTCCCGCGTGGTGCGTCCCACCTGGACTTCGGCCCCGATCTCCATCAAGATTTCCGCCGTTACAGCCCCGGCCTTCTGCATCTTGGCCACCTCGCCGGGAGACTTGATATGGATTCGTTCTGCCATGGGATTATTCTTTTTATTGCCGGTACTCTTCCAGCTTGCGGGCCAGATCCCGGGAAACCTCGGCAGGTTCCCGTTCTTCGGACACCGTCATTTTAACGACCAGGCCGCGGGCTTCGTAGTACCTGGCTACGGGCAGCGTCATGGCTTCAAAATCTTTCCAGCGGCGGGCGAAAGCTTCCATGTTGTCATCCTTGCGGGAAACCATTTTCCCTCCGCACTTGGAACATTCCTCTTCCGGAGTCTGCACCACGTAACCGCATGTGGAACATTCCCGGCGGCGCATGATGCGCTGTTCAATGAGTTCTCTGGACACATCCATCCAGACGACCACGTCCACGGACGTTCCCCGCTGATTCAGAAAATGATCCAGCGCTTCCGCCTGCGCAACCGTGCGGGGATAGCCGTCCAGCAGCCACGCGCCATGATCCATCTCCGACAGCCAGCCGCGCACCATGTCGTTGACAATCTCGTCCGGAACCAGCATGGCCCTGTCCATATAGCTCAAGGCTTTCCGGCCCAGTTCCGTGCAGGATTCCACTTCCCTCCGCAACAGGGAGCCGGTGCTCAGGGAATGGAGGCCGAAGGTATCAGCCAGAAACCGGCCCTGGGTCCCTTTGCCGGATGCGGGAGCCCCAACCAGAATGAAATGCTTGAGTTCCTTCATATCTTTACTTTCAGTAAAAAAGGGGGGGAGGGCTTACTGCATGGCGTTGTAGGCGATGGCTCCGGCCAGCACAAGCAGGGCGATCACAATCCACATGACGGTAACGGTGCGGCTGCCCGCGGCGGCGCCGGTACCCTGGATGTGCCCGTATTTGCCCTTGAGCTTGCCTTTCTTCAGGAAGCCGTCGTAATTGCGGGAAAGAAGAGTCGTTTCCACCTGGCGCATCATGTCAAGCAGTACGCCCACCAGAATGAGAAGGCTGGTGCCTCCGAAGAACTGGGTGACCAGGTAGGGGATATTGCCCCCAATATTCAGCAGGGAAGGCAGGAAGTAAATGAGGGTCAGGAATGCGGAACCGGCAAAGGTCAGCCTTTGCATGGTCTGGTCCAGAAAAAGGGCAGTGGGGGGGCCGGGACGGATGCCGGGAATATAGCCGCCGTTGCGCTTCAGGTCTTCCGCGATCTGGGAGGGCTGGAACATTGTCGCCACCCAGAAGTAGGAGAAGAAGAAGATCATGAGTCCGGAAATAATGTAATAACCGGAAGAAGCGGGATTCAGCCAGTCATTCATCTTGGTCGCGATCCACTGCAGCGTAGTGTTGTAGTGGGCGATCTGGGAGAAGAGAACCTGCGGAAGGGAAAGGATGGCCGTAGCGAAAATGACGGGCATCACGCCGGAGTAGTTAAGCTTGAGAGGCAGGTACTGCGTGGCGCCGTTGAACATTTTGTTGCCCATGACCCGTTTGGCGTACTGCACGGGAATGCGCCGCTGGGCCTGCGTCACCGTCACGACGAGCGCCACCACGACAATCAGGAAGGCAATCAGGGCCACGAGCAGCATGGCTCCCATGGGAACAACCGCGCCGTCCTTGTACACCAGGGTTTTCCAGGCCAGGGTGACTGCCCCCGGAAGGGCGTGAATAATGTTGACGGAAATGATGAGGGAAACGCCGTTGCCGACGCCGCGTTCCGTAATCTGGTCGCCTATCCACATCAGGAACATGGTGCCCGCCACCATAATGAGCACCGTCATGAGGGCGAACTGGATGCCGGGGTCAATGACAAGCTGGCAGTCCGCAGGAATGTTGAGGCCCACGGCCTGCAGGCGTTCCGGATGTTCCAGCGTGCCGACCAGGAACCAGCCCTGCACAAGGGCAATGACGATGGCGATGGCGCGCGTCCACTTGGTCATTTTCTGGCGGCCGCCTTCTTCCCGCACCATCTTGGCCCACTGGGGAACCACCGCGGAAAGGAGCTGGGTCATAATGGAAGCGGAAATGTAGGGCATGATGCCCAGAGCAAAAATGCCGCACTGCTGGAGGCCGCCGCCGGAGAAAATGGTCAGCACGGTAGCCAGACCCGCTCCGGGGCCGCTGGCGTTCGTGGAGGCTTCAATCACTTTCTGCAGCTCCATGACATCAATGCCCGGCAGGGGAATCTGTACCCCCAGGCGGACGACGACAATCATCGCCAGTGTGAACAAAATCCGGCGCCTGAGCTCCGGTACTTTCATGGAGTTTGCAAATGCGGATATCATGGTCCTGTAATATAAAAGTTGGCGCGCAGCTTGGCTTGCATGTCGCGGCGGTTTGCACCCGGGGCATCCATGGGAACCGCAACAGTAAACACAATGATGCGAACCGGGTCAAGCTGCATGACCCGGTTCGCCAAATGTGATTAGGCTTCGCTAAGCACGGTGACGGTGCCACCGGCCTGGGTCACCTTCTCGCGGGCGCTGGCGCTCACGAAGTCCACGACTACGTTCAGGTTCTTGGTCAGGGTGCCGTTGCCGAGAAGCTTCACGGCGTCGCAGGGACCTTGGACGAGCTTGGCTGCACGCAGGGTGTTTTCATCAACCGTAGCGCCGGCTTCAAACACGCGTTCAAGCTGGGAGAGGTTGACGATGAGGATTTTATCCTGGAAGCGGGTGTTGTTGAACCCCTTCTTGGGCAGACGGCGGTGAAGGGGCATCTGGCCGCCTTCAAAGCCCGGCCGGATCGTGCCGCCGGAACGGGCCTTCTGGCCTTTGTTGCCTTTGCCGCAGGTCTTGCCGAGACCGGAGCTTTCCCCGTTGCCGAGGCGCTTCTTGCGGTGCTTGGCTCCGGGATTGGGCTTAATCGTATGAAGCTGTAACATGTTATTTACAATGGTTGGATTTCGTGGAGGCGGCGGCGCCGGGCCGCCGCCTCCTGATCAGATTAGATGGCCTTTTCCTTCTTCTTGCCGCGGTCGGCAAGAACCTGGTCGCTCGTGCGCAGGGAAGCGAGAGCCTGCAGGGTTGCCTTCACCACGTTGGCGTGGTTGGAAGAACCGAGGGATTTGGCAACAATGTCACGCACGCCCGCTGCTTCCAGCACGGCACGGATGGTGTTGCCGGCAATCAGGCCGGTACCGGGGGAGGCGGGCTTCAGAAGCACCTTGCCGCCGCCGAATTCGGAGTAGACTTCATGCGGAATCGTGCCGTTGGCGATGGAGACCGGGCGAAGCTGGCGCTTGGCGGCTTCCGTAGCCTTGCGGATGGCGTCTGCCACTTCATTGGCCTTGCCGAAGCCGAAGCCTACGCGACCTTCCATGTCTCCGCTCACGACGAGGGCGGAGAAGGAGAAGCGGCGGCCGCCCTTGACGACCTTGGCGCAACGGTTGATGAACACAACCTTTTCAGCGAGCTGGGGGCCTTCTTCCACGGGAGCTTCAGCCTGAGGGCCACGGCGTCCGTCACGACGGGGTCCGCGGGGTCCGCGGCCATTCTGGCCATCACGGCGGGGTCCGCGGGGTCCGCGGCCGCCCGTTGCGGGTTGCTGCGCTTGAGCGGGAGCGGCGGCTTCCGTAGCAGGAGCAGTGTTTTCCGTTTCGTTATTCATTTAGGGAATCTTTCAATTAGAATTTCAAACCGGTTTCGCGGGCGGCATCGGCCAGGGCCTTCACCTTACCGCAGAACTTGAATCCACCGCGGTCGAAAACGACTTCAGTGACATTGGCAGCCTTCGCGCGTTCGCCGATCAGATTGCCCACCTTGGTAGCGGTAGCGCAGTTGGCGAGTTTGGAAGGATCGGCGATGGAAGCATCGGCCGTGGAAGCGGAGCAGATAGTCTTGCCCACCGTATCGTCGATGATCTGGGCATAGACGTGGCGGTTGGAGAAATAGACAGCCAGGCGGGGGCGGGAAGCCGTTCCGGAAACCTTTCTGCGGATGCGGCGGCGAACCTTGGCGCGGATGGCTTTGCGATTGATAGTACTCATCGTGTGTAAATATGTTGTAATAGTTATTACCTGAATTACTTACCGACGCTCTTGCCTTCCTTGCGGCGGATAACTTCACCGACGAAACGCACACCCTTGCCCTTGTAGGGTTCCGGGGGATAGTACGCACGGACTTCAGCGGCAAACTGGCCCACGACCTGCTTGTCGATGCCTTCGACCGTCACTTTCGTGTTTTCGGTCACGGTTACCTTGAGGCCTTCCGGGATTACCTGGTTGATCGGATGGGATTTGCCCAGGTTCAGATCCAGGATGTTGCCCTTGACGGCGGCGCGGAAACCGACGCCGACGATTTCAAGGTTCTTGACGAAGCCTTCGGACACGCCGATGACCATGTTGTTCAACAGGGAACGGTTCGTACCGTGCAGGGCGCGAAGCTGACGGCTTTCGCCGGCGCGGTCAACGGAGAGCTGATTGCCTTCAACGGTAGCGGTGATGCCTTCCGGAAGCGTCCAGGAAAGCTTTCCTTTGGGGCCTTCCACCTGAACGGAAGAGCCGTTAACCTTTACCGTTACCTTGTCCGGCAATGTGATGGATTTTTTACCAACTCGGGACATATGTTTAGGAAATGTTAATGGTTACCATACAAGGGCGAGAAGTTCGCCGCCAATGCTCTGCTTGCGCGCCTGCGCACCGGTCATCACACCGCGGGAGGTGGAGACGATGGCAATGCCAAGCCCGCTGAGAACGCGGGGAATGTCCTCGGAAGAAACGTACTGGCGGCGGCCCGGCTTGGAGCTGCGCTTCACATCGGTAACGACCGGCTTGCCCTGCGGGGTAAACTTGATCTTCACCTTGATTTGCTTCTTGGAGCCTTCTCCGGTCACTTCATAGTTCCAGATGTAGCCTTCTTCCTGCAGAATCCGGGCGATTTCCACCTTGATGTTGGAGCAGGGAGCGGTAAATTCCTCGTTGCCGGCCAGGCTGGCGTTTTTCAGGCGGGTGAGGAAGTCGGAAATGGGATCACTTAATACGGCCATGGTAAGAAATAGTTAGGCGTTGGCGGTTTGGGTTTCTTCGGCCTTCTTCGGTTCGCGCATGGGGACGCCCAGGGCGCGAAGCAGGTCGCGGCCTTCATCGTCCGTAGGAGCGGAAGTCACGAAAATGATATCGAAGCCGATCTGACGCTTGATCTGGTCAAGTTCGATTTCGGGGAAGATGGACTGGTCGGAGATGCCGACGGCATAGTTCCCGTTGCCGTCAAAGGACTTGTAGGGAAGACCGCGGAAGTCGCGAATGTTCGGAGCCGTAATATTGATGAAGCGGTCCAGGAATTCCCACATGCGGGCGCCGCGCAGCGTTACGCGGGCTCCCAGAGGTTCGCCTTCACGCACCTTGAAATTGGCCACGCTCTTGCGGGCATAGGTGACGGAGGGTTTTTGTCCGGTGATTTTGGCGATTTCATTAACGGCATCTTCCACGGCCTGCTTGCGGTCCGGGTGCTTGCCCATGCAGGAGGTGACAACAATCTTCTCCAGGCGGGGAATCTGATGCACGTTCTTGTATGCATGCTTCGCTTGAAGGCCGGGAACGACCTTTTCACGGTAGTATGTTTGCAGTGTTGGTGTACTCATTGTTTTAGCGGGTCAGCTCTTTATTAATGATTGATATGGCTTAAGCGCAGGGTCAGACCGGATGGCCTAGCCTACTTTTTTCACGTTGGAGATGTGAATCGGGCCGTTGATTTCCTGAATGCCGCCTTCCGGGTTCTGTTCGGTCGGGCGCACAGCCTTTTTCAGGGTGCGGGCGCCTTCTACGATGACAGTACCTTTGGAAGCATTCACGGCGAGAACGGTGCCGCGCTTGCCCTTGTGGTTACGTCCGGCGATGATTTCCACTTCATCACCTTTTTTCACGTGGGTCTTCATATATGACTATTTCTTACGCGTTTATGCGATTAAGATCTGCCACCCCCTTGGTGGCAGGGCAGGAAGAGTATGATAGGATAGGCCTTTTCGTCAAGCCCGCATCCTAAAAAAATCGTTTTACCGCCCCTGCGCCAATGCGGAACGATGAACGAAGGACTGTTCCCGGATGCGGGAATTCCGCAGGGGGGAACAGCCCGCCGGGAGCCGGGCTTCCGCGACGGTCTATTCATCATCGGAAGGGATCTCCGCCCCCTGCCAGCGCAGCTTGGCCCTCAGCAGGGCGCCGAAATTCTGCTTCCGGAGATGAACCAGGGAAAGCGTTTCCGGCGCCTTCCGGATTACCAGGCTTTCTCCCACTTCAATGGGATAGGCGGAACGGCCGTCCAGGGAATAGACCATGGAGTCAAAGCGGCCGCGGCGCTCGCGGGGCCGCAGGCGTATGGTCATGGTGTCAGGAAGCACCACGGAACGATTGGTCAGGCTGTGCGGGCAGATGGGGGTGACGCATACGACACGGGACATGGGCCAGACCAGAGGCCCCCCGGCGGAAAGGGAGTATGCCGTGGAGCCGGTGGGAGTGGAAACCAGAACGCCGTCCGCATGGTAGCGGTTCAGCAATTCCCCGTCTATCTCCGCATCCAGGTCCACCATCTTGCCGGACTGGGCGCGGATCAGGGAAACTTCATTCAAGGCCAGCTTGCGGGGAGGAGCCGCAACGCCGTCTTCCCCTGCCCGTACTACTTCAAGCATGGAACGTTCATCCGTCAGGTAGGAACCTTCCTGAAGGGCATACGCCAGAAGCGGCAGTTCCTGCACGGAACAGGTGGTCATGAATCCCAGCCGGCCCAGGTTCACTCCCGCCAGGGGAACGCGGTGCATGGCCGCTAGGGAAGAGACGGTCAGCATGGTGCCGTCCCCTCCGAAGGTCACCAGCATGCCGCACCGCCCGATAGCCCGTTCCAGGGCATCCGGCGTTTCAATGACGCAGGAGCCCAGCCCGTGGCGGGAAAGTTCCCGGCGCATGATGCGCAACGCTTCCCCCAGTCCCGGTTTTTCCGCCAGCGCGACCAGGCCGATTACCTTGGAAGAATTCATGCGGGAGATCATACTGCATTTTTCCGGGCCGCTCAACTGGTAAACCGCGGCCGGGAAAAGATTGTTCCGCCCTTATTCTATTCCTTAAATTTCAATTCCTGTTCCTTTTTTGTTATACAGGATTATAAATATGTGTTAAATGTAGAAAGCGTGAAATGGCTCCTCTTCGTTCCGCTGCTTTTTCTGATGCCGGGCTGCTCCACCATGGAGAAGCGCCCTCAGAAAACGGAGCCGTCCGTTCAGGCGGCAGAGGCGCATGTTAAAAATGCGCCCTATCGGGTGCGGGGAAAAAGATATATTCCCATGAGCGTGGCGGATGCCCTGCAATATCATGAAACCGGCTATGCCTCCTGGTACGGCGGCAAAGCGCGCCGCCTGAAGACATCTTCCGGAGAGTACATCAATCCCCGGCGTTCCATGACGGCAGCCCATAAAACCCTGCCCATGCCGTGCAAGGTAAAAGTCACCTGCCTGGAAACCGGCAAGTCAATCGTCGTCAGGATCAACAACCGCGGGCCCTTTCACAGCAATCGCCTGATAGACCTCACCACCTCTGCTGCAAGCCGCATCGGCCTGCATAAACGCGGCGTGTCCAGGGTTCGTCTGGAAGTCATCTCCGTGGGCGACGGCCCGTATGAGGTTTTCGCCCGTTAATCCCATTTCATTACCTTCCCCTGCATGATTCCGCCCCGCATTGTTCTTGCCGTCCTGGCATGCCTGTGCCCGTTCTCTCTGGCCCAGGAGTTTGAATCGGATCCCAATAAAACGCTGATTATCATTTCTACCAGTGATATTCACGGCAATCTGGACAATTTCCCAAAACTGGCCACGCTGGTAAAACAATACCGCGCCAAGTATCCGCACGTGCTGCTGGTGGATTCAGGAGATTATTTCGTGGGTAATCCCTATGTGGACGACTGCGAAAAACGGGGCAAGCCCCTTACCATCCTGATGAATAAACTGGGGTATGACGTAGTGACCATCGGAAACCATGACCTGGACTACGGGCAGGAGGCCCTGCGCGACCATATTGAGGGAATGCCTTCCACCAAATTTGTCATTACCAACGCCAATCTTTCCCCTACTCTGGAAAACTGTTTCTCTCCGTATGTCAGCATCCCGATTGAAGGCACGTCCGTTTCCGTAGGGTTCATAGGTCTGGCGGACCTTCAAACCACGGATGTGAGGAAGATGGCCGGCATCTCATGGACGCTGCCGGATGAAGAAGATTACAAGGGCATCACGGACAGGTTCCGGCTTCACCACAACACCATTAACGTCATCCTCAGCCATCTGGGATACGGTAAGGATCTGAAAATGATGAAATATTCTCCGAATATCGACGTCATTCTCGGAGGCCATACCCATGTCATGCTTCCCAGCGGTCATCTCAGAACAGGCACGCTGCTCAGCCACACGGGACATAGTTTGAGCCACGTAGGAGTTACGGAAATCATCTTCTCCACGGAAAAACCCGTTTCCGTCCTTTCCAAATCAACCAGGGCCGTTTCTTTGGACGCAGACATTCCCAACGATCCGGAAGCAGAGAAAATCGTCCGGGAATTTACCGTTAATCCGTCTTTCAACCATCAGGTAGGCGTCGCCGAAGAAGATATCACGCACGTCACCATAGGCACCCTTTTCTGCAAAGCCATTCAACAGGCTTCCCGTTCGGACATCGCCATTTATAACCGTAACGGCGTACGAACCAAAAACCATCTCGCCAAGGGACCCATTACCATCAGGAACGTTTACGAACTGGAACCCTTCCGGGAAAAGATCGTCACCTGCTCCATGAGCAAGGCGGACGTTGAACAACTGATCCTGTCCAAATTCATATCTCCGACCGATGACGAAGGAGGCATTCTGGAAGTTTACTGCTCCGGATTTTCCTACCAGATCATGGACGGTGTTACGCCCAGCATTACCAGCACGCTGAAAAACGGGGTCATTTACACTGTCGCCATGGGAGACTACCTGTGCAGCAATTTCATCTTTCCCCAACGGGGAAACGGCAAACCGACGGGGATAGATGTCCGTAAAGCCCTGATTGATTACCTGAAACAAACCAAAAAGCTGCTCAATCCGCCGCCGTCCAAGCTGCCTATCATCAGAGATAAAACGTTCGCCCTTTGAACTACGGCCGCAAGCTCACGCTACATTCCCGCCAGCCATGCAGCCGGATCCCTATGATGCAGTACCGGAAGAGAAACGGAATATCAATGGTTTCCGCATCCTTCCCTCCGGCGCTCCGGTGACGGACACGCCGCCCTTCGACCGCCTGTTTGAAGAAGGAACCGGAAACGGACTGTATGCACTGGCCGTATCCAACTGGGAAACCGCCCCGGATCCGGGCGCGTTCTTTATCAAGAACATGGCGCGCCAGGCGCTTACCCGCATGGCGCACGCTGCCGCAGAAAGGCCGGATGAGGTAGATGCTGTTCTGGACCATCTTCTGGCCTCCGCCGCGGAAAAAGCCTCTTTGGCGGAACAATTCCCCCCCATACCGGGCGCGGAATATGCCACGCCAGCTATCATTGCCGGATGGCTTGAAGACTTGCGAAAGGCAATAGCAAAGGAAATCCGCGCCCGAGGCATCACCCCCGCCGAATGGCTGAACGGCCTGGGCGCTCCCTGGAATCAGATAGGCAAGGTATTTTTCCACCTTGCGGAAAATCGGGATGACGCCACAGGAGCCCGCCCCTTTGCTTTCATGGCCACCTTTGCGCATCAAAGCGCTGCGGACAACCAGGTGCGCCACCTTCCCCTCTCCACCGCCCTGAAACTCCATGAAGGAAATCACACCGCCCTGCTGGCTGTGCTCCAGCCCTTAAAAGAAGCGGCACGGGAAAGTTCCCTGCTGAGGCGGCTGCTGGATAACGGGAAAATTTATACGCCGATGGCCTGGAGCGCTCCGGAAGCCCGGGACTTTCTGCAGGATACGCCGACCTATGAACGCGCAGGCATCATTGTGCGCATGGTGAATCTATGGAAAAAGAACCCTCCCAAACTGCAGGTAAAAGTCACGGCGGATGCATCCGGAAGCGAAAAGACAGCCCATTCCTCCGGGCTTTCCGTCCGCAGTTTGCTGAATTTCTCCGTATCCGCCATTCTGGGAGGCAAAGACCTGACCCCGGAGGAACTGGGGGAACTGCTCAGCAACGGAGACGGCCTGATCCGCTTCAAGGGGGAATGGGTTCGCGTAGACGCCCGGAAAGTCCGGGATTTAATGGACCGGTGGACTAAAGCGGCACGCATGATGAGCTCCCTCGGCATCCCTCTGGTCCAGGGCCTGAGAATGCTGGTTAATGGCCCTTCCAGCCAACTTGTACAGATTCCGGAACCGGATGAAGACTGCGTCATGGAACCGGGACAAAACCTCCGGCAGGCCCTGGACATCCTGACGGGGGAAACCCCTGCCCCCGTACCGGAGCTTCCTCCCCGGCTGGACGCACTGATGCGCCCTTACCAGAAAGAAGGGTTTTCTTTCCTTTACCGGATTACGGAACGGGGTTTCGGCGCATGCCTGGCGGATGATATGGGACTGGGGAAAACCCTTCAGGCTATCGCGTGGCTGGACGTCCTGCGGAGAAAAGGCCGGCTGGAGAACCTGCCGGCTCTGATTGTAGTTCCGGCCTCCCTCCTGTCCAACTGGAAGGAAGAAGCGCAACGCTTCGCTCCGGAACTTATGCTGCGCATCATGCACCCTTCCTCCCCGGACCCGTGGCAGCCGGAAAATACCCCGCGCCGGAAAGACTGCCACGCCGTCATCACCACGTATGGCATGGCCGCGCGCACGTCCGCGCTGGCCGACCTGCATTTTCCGGCCATCATTCTGGATGAAGCACAGGCTATTAAAAACGCAGGCTCCGCCCGTTCCCGCGCCATCCGTTCCCTGCATGGGGAGCGACGCATAGCCCTGTCCGGCACACCGGTGGAAAACAACCTGAATGAACTCTGGAGCCTGATGGAATTTCTGAATCCGGGGCTGCTGGGCAGCAGAAAAAGCTTTGAATCCTTCACCCGTTCCCTGGAACACGGCTATGCCCCGTTGCGGCGCCTGGTACGCCCCTTCATCCTGCGCAGAATGAAAACGGACCCGGCGCTGGTTCCCGATCTGCCGGACAAAACGGAAATACCGGCCTATTGTTCCCTCACGCCGGAACAGGCCGCCCTTTACCAAACACAGATAGACATGCTGCATGCCGTACTGGACGAACCGGACCCGGCTGCCCGCCTGATGCTGATTTTACCCATTCTGGCACGCCTCAAGCAGATATGCAACCACCCCGCCCAGTTCCAGGGCACGGACGACTACGCGCCGGAACGTTCCGGAAAGTTCCGGCGTCTTCAGGAACTGTGCGCTTCCATTGCCGCCCGGCAGGAAAAAACCATTCTCTTTACCCAGTTCCGCTCCATCATTCCTCACCTGCACGATCTCTTGTCCGGAGTCTTCGGCCGTTCCGGGCTTACCCTGCACGGGGGGACGCCCATTCCGGAACGCCAGAACATCGTCACCGCCTTTCAAAAGGAATCCGGGCCTCCCTTCTGCATCCTGTCTCTGAAAGCCGCCGGCACCGGCCTGACGCTGACCCAGGCCTCCCACGTCATCCACGTGGACCGCTGGTGGAACCCCGCTGTGGAAAACCAGGCCACGGACCGGGCCTACCGCATCGGGCAGCACCGGAACGTACTTGTGCACCGCCTGATCTGCCGGGGCACTATTGAGGAACGCATTGACGCCATGCTGAAGAACAAGAGCCGCATGGCGGACGACCTGTTCTCCGGAGGCCCCGAACAATGGCTCCTGAAGATGAGCGCGGAAGAATTAAACGATTTGTTTTCCGGCAGTCCTTGTTGAGCTCTCTGCGGAAGAACGGATTCCTTCCCGAACTTCCCGGAAGAGGACAATGCCCCTTCATCCCCGGCGCTATTCATGAAACCACGGACAGAGGCGCGGTGGTTTTCCAGTCTCCGCGGGTGAAATCCGGAAATTCCACGGGGAGGCCGCCCTGGGCGATAGAACGGGCTGTCAACGGCAGCAGGGAAGACCAGGCGGCTCCTTCGTAAACGTTCTGATCCATCGGCTTTCCATTCCGGAGGCATTCCACGATGCGGAAAAGCATCACGAAGTCCATGCCTCCGTGGCCGCCCATTTTCGTGGCCAGCTCCCCGATGCGTTTCCAGAGGGGATGGTCGTATTTTTCGTAAATAGCGGCCAGTTTTTCCCTGCCTTCAATCCATTCATGATAATTGCCGTTGTCCAGCTTTTCGCCCGCTACGCGGGTTGGGAAGCCGGCCAGCGTGCCCTCCGTTCCCTGAATCAGATTGGCGCGGGAGTAAGGCCGGGGAGACGTCTCATCCAGCTGGACAAGAATGGTCCGCCCCAGCTGCGTCTTGACGACGGCCGTATTCATGTCGCCGCAGATGAATGGGGTATTGTTCCAGCGGTGATCGGCGGGAAGATGCTTTTTAGCGTAGGCATTGCGCCCGAGAGCAGGAGAAGCGAACGCCGCCACACGGCAGAAACGGTCCTCTCTACGCTCCAAATTCATATATTGAGCCACCGGCCCCAACCCGTGGGTGGGGTACAGGTTGCCATTGATTCTGGTATGATATTCCGGCCGCCAGGCCCCTTCCCCGCGCGTGTCCCCCAGCTGCGTCACCAGGCAATGGATATACGCGGCCTCCCCGTGGAGCAGGTCGCCGATGACGCCCTGCCGGACCATGTTCAGGAACATGAGTTCATCACGCCCATAGTTGACGTTTTCCATCATCATGCAATGCTTCCTGGTGGCCTCGCTGGTATCCACCAGATTCCAGAGTTCCTCCAGAGAGACGGCCAGCGGAACTTCCACAAAGGCGTGGGCGCCGTGCTTCATGCTGTCGCAGGCGATTCTGGCGTGCGAGCTCCAATCCGTACTGATAATGACGGCATCCGGTTGCAGCTCCTTCAGCATGGTCAGGTATTCCTTGTCGCCGCCGGAATAACCCAGAGGGCTTTTCCCCATTCTGGAAAGCACGCGGTCCATTCCGCGTCTCGTCAACTCTTCCTTCAAATCGCATATGCCCACGATTTCCACTCCATCCATCACGCACATTTGCGTCAGATGGGAGAACCCGCGCCCGCCCACGCCGATGAAAGCCAGCCTGATGCGATCCAGCCGGGGAGCCTTGAATCCACCCATGTATGTGGAACCGGAAGGCCTCGGGACCGCCGGAAAAGCCGATTTCCAGAGATGGTCTCCGGCAGGGATTTCCACAGCCTGCCCGGGGAGGGCATTTCCGGCGGCAGCCGCTCCGGCCGCAAGCCCCAGGGATTTGAGAAACTGTCTGCGTGATGGGAAAATAGACATGGCTTGAAAGTATGGCTTCAAGGAAAACTACGCCCCCTCCGGAGTGGATTTATCATCATTCTCCCTATTGAGGGAAAAAGCTCCGGATGGCTGATTTTAGGATTTGCAAAATCCGGCGGAACTCTCACTATGAGATTTGCTTCTGACTCTACCCTCCTTTCATTTATGCGTTACCTCCTTCTCATCCTGTTGCTCGCCGGGGGATACTACGGCTGGAATTATTATCAAAACGGCATCGCACCCAAGCATGAAGCTCTCAAAGCCATGGAGCAGGAACCGTGCCCGGAGCTGGATGCGGCCCAAGCCCGTTTTGATGAAGCCGCGGAACTTCACGAACAGCAGGCGGCGCGCCTCCAAAAAGCCATTCAACGGAAGGAAGAAGCCGTACGCAAGTACTGGGATTCCCGAACCAAGCAGACCGACCAGGGAAAAGACGGGAAAAAGGCGCCCTCCCCCGTGAACGGGAGGCCCAATGCCCGAAGCGCGGAAGCCCGAATAGCCTATCTGCTGGAACAATATGACCGCCGCGTTGCGGAAGTGGAAGAACTCAAAAGCAGGCGGAACGCCACCAGACAACAATTGGACAACGCCCGAAACCGGATTCAGGAACAAATACGTCAGGTGGAAACCCGTCTGGACATCAACCGCATCCAGCGCGCGGAGGCATCCAACAAGAAAAGCGGGGATTTTAAAGTGACGGAGAACCGGGCGGATCTGCTCCAACTTCAGGCCAGCCTTCCGCAGGAACTGGAGCGCATTACCAACCAGGGGGAAGCCGCTCTGCGAGACCAGACGGAAGCCTACGAAAAGGCCAAAAGGGAGCTGGGCCTGTTCCAAAACAACGTGGACAGACAAATCGCCAGCCTTCGGGACTCCATGAATTCCCCCCTGGCGGAAGATTATGATGAAACGGAAATACTTTCGGAAGACCCCGAATTCCGCGCGATGATCGCTCCTTACGACCAGGCCGTCAACCATGAGGAAACGATTGTCATGCGAACGGAGGCGGATGTAGAGGAACAGACCAAAGCCCTGCACGGGCTGCAACGCGTCAGAGACGCGAAAATCGAAGAAGAGCGCAGCCGGCTCAGACAGGAAGAAGAGATTTTTTTCACGGCGGCGGCCGTCATCGGCGTAATGTTGCTGATCTCCATTCTGCTCTCTTTCGCCAGAAGGAGATGATGTCTTTGAAGGTTGACACTGCACTGCAAACCTAGTTTACTGGGTGGGCCGTCGGGAACCCCGTGGAGGCACGACTGGCAAACCCCGCCAGGACCGAGAGGTAGCAACGGTAGCTTGTTCGTGTTTGCCGCGTCTGTTCCCGGCGGTATTTTATGGCTCTCCCCGCCATACCGGAGTTGAACGGGAGTTTTCCCGTGGTAAAATACCGCCCATGAACGTATCCGCCGCCCTTGACTGGCTCTTCTCCACCCAATTTTTCGGGATCAAGCTGGGGCTTGACAACACAGAAAAACTGTTGGCGGCAGCCGGGGCGGACCATATCAACGCCACCGTGGTCCATGTGGCCGGCACCAATGGCAAAGGCTCCACCTGCGCCATGATTGAGGCCCTGGCCAGGGCGCAGGGTTATGTAACGGGCCTGTTCACATCCCCCCATCTGGTAGATTTTTCTGAACGCATCCGCGTCAATGGGAACATGATTGCTCCGGACGCTCTGGCGGAGGAAATTTCCTTCCTGAAACAACTGGCGGAAGGCTGGGAACAGCCGCCCACCTTTTTTGAGCTGGCTCTGGCCGTCGCCCTGCGCCACTTCCGTAAAAACAGCGTGAACTTCATCATTCTGGAAACAGGGCTGGGCGGAAGGCTGGACGCTACTAACGCCGTGCCCAAGGACATTGCCGTACTGGCCCCCATCGGTCTGGACCACCAGCAGTATCTGGGAGACACCCTGGAAGAGATTGCCGCGGAAAAAGCGGCCATCATCGCCCCCGGCAAACCGTCCGTAACCGCCGTGCAGCACCCGGACGTCATGGCCGTCATTGAACGGACGGCGCGGAACCGCCGTTCTCCCCTCACGATTGCCCGGGCGAACCGGAACACGCCCCGCCCATCCCTGCCCGGAACCCATCAGCGGGAAAACGCAGCCTTGGCGCTGGAAACCATGAGGCAACTCCATGCTCTTCCCTCCCCTGCCGCAGCCGCCGCTGCCCTGGCCAAGGTACAGTGGCCCGGACGGTTCGAACGCCTTGAGACGCCCCCTCTGGTACTGGACGGCGCTCATAACGAACATGCGGCGCGCGTGCTAGCAGCCACGTGGAAAAAGGAATTCCCGGGACGGAAGGCGGCTCTGGTTTTTGCCGCATCCGCAGACAAGCATATCCGGGAAATGATTCCGGTTTTGCGGGAAATTGCCGGAGAATGGCACCTGGTTCCCTGCACTTCCCCCCGCATCATGCCGGCGGAAGAAATGGCTGCCCTGCTGGCCGGGCAGGAAACCGGCCCCGTTTTCATTCATTCCACGCTTCCGGACGGGCTGCAGGCGGCGCTGGCTTCCCCGTTCCCCGCTCTGGCGGCAGGTTCCCTGTTCCTTCTGGGAGATTTGAAAGCATTGCTCCGCCATGCGGAAAAACGCAGCACCGCCCAATAACCCCGACAGCCTCTTTGCCTTTCCCCGTGACTTCCGACGACATGACCCTTTCCGCCCTCCGGCCCGGAGACCTGCGTCCCGAACTGCTTGCCCCCGCCGGGGACATGGACTGCGCCCGCGCCGCCGTAGCCAATGGCGCAGACGCCATTTATTTCGGTCTGGACCGTTTCAACGCCCGTCTGCGCGCAAACAACTTCACGCTGGATTCCCTTCCGGAACTGATGCGTTTCCTTCACGCGCACGGCGTGAGGGGGTACGTGACCATGAATACGCTCATTTTCACCTCCGAGCTGGCGGACGCCCTCTCCTACCTGGGCCACCTGAATGCCGCCGGCGCGGACGGAGTCATCGTACAGGACATTGGACTTGCCCGCTGCCTGACGGAATGGGGAAGGCAGGTTCCCGACATGAAGCTGGAACTGCACGCCTCCACCCAGATGACGCTTTCCTCTCCGGACGGGCTGGAATTCGCCTCCGGATTCCTGGACCTGAAGCAGGCCGTCCTGGCCCGGGAACTGAGCCTGAAGGAAATCGGGCAATGCGTACGGCATACGGACATACCCCTGGAAGTATTTGTTCACGGGGCGCTCTGCGTGGCCTACTCCGGCCAGTGCCTTACATCGGAAAGCCTGGGCCAGCGCAGCGCCAACAGGGGGGAATGCGCGCAGGCCTGCCGCCTGCCCTATTCCCTGGTTGTAGACGGCAAAGCCGTTCCCCTGGGAGAACGGCGCTACCTGCTCAGCCCCCAGGACCTGTGCGCCATTGACCGCATCCCGGACCTGGTCCGCATGGGCGTAAAAAGCTATAAGATAGAGGGTCGCCTGAAAAGCCCGGAATACGTTGCGGCGGTGACGGCGGCCTATAGAAAAGCCCTGGACGCCGCCTGCGCTGGAATACCTGTGGATGAAATGGTGACCATACGCGACCGCTACGCACTGCAAATGGTATTTTCACGCGGCTTCTCCACAGGCTGGCTGGACGGAACGGACCACCCGCGTCTGACCCACGGCCGCTACGGTAAAAAGAGGGGCGCTTATGCAGGCGTCATCATGAACAGCGGTCAGGGCTGGCTGGATATCAGACCGGAAGGAGGCATTCCGCTCGCGCCCGGTGACGGCTTCGTCATTGATGCAGGGGAAGACCGCAATGAAGAACAGGGCGGTCGTATCTGGAAAGTGCAGAGAAACCGCCTTTTCTTCCATGGAAAAGCATCCCGCATTGACTGGAGCAGGGTCAGGCCGGGGCAGAAGCTCTGGAAAACGGATGATCCGGCTCTGAACGCGGAGTTGAAAAAAATGCGGGAACACCTGCCGGAAGCCTCCGTACCCCTCCATTTGACATGTACCGGATCCGCCGGGGAGCCTCTAACGGTTTCCTGCCCGGAATACGGGTGTTCCGTGCAGTCCGCACAGCCCCTGCAAACGGCGGAAAAACGCCCGCTGACTCCTGAAGCGCTGAAACAGCAGCTCGGCAGACTGGGAGGAACGGGGTTCCGCCTGGCTTCCTGCGAATGCCGGCTGCCGAACGGGTTGATGCTCCCGCTCAGCATCCTCAACCAGGCAAGGCGCGCCCTCGTGGAACAAATTCAAACGGTCCGGCAGGAGAGGGAAGCCCCCGTTCCCTCCCGTCTTTCCGCGGCTTTCACCCCTGCCGCGCTTCCGGCGGGGGCGGCAGCTCCGGACGCGCCGCCGTACCTGTCTGTGCTGTGCCGCAGACCGGAACAGATACCTTCCGTTCTGGATGCCGGGGCGGATGCCGTTTATCTGGACTTTGAAGACCTCCGGGACTATGCGGCGGGAGTGAAAGCGGTTCGGCAGCACGCGGACAGCATCCCCGTCTTTCTGGCGACGCCCCGCATCCAGAAGCCGTCTGAAACCGGTTACTTTAAGCTCATGGAACGGGCGGAGCCGGACGGCATCCTCATCCGCAACCTGGGCGCGGCGCAATACTTCCGCCATTCCCCCCTGCGCCGCATTGGGGATTTTTCCCTGAATGTCGCCAATCCGTATAGCGCGGCTATCCTGAAAGAACGGGGGAGGCTGGAATATCTCACCCTCTCTTACGACCTGAACGCGAAACAGGTGGCGGACCTGCTCCGCGCCGCGCCGCCGGAATGGTTTGAACTGACTCTGCATCAGCATATGCCCATGTTTCACATGGAGCATTGCGTGTTCTGCACCTTCCTGTCGGACGGCACCAGTTATAAGAATTGCGGACGCCCCTGCGAACGGCATCATGTGCAGCTGCGTGACCGCGTAGGCCAGCTTCATCCCCTGCTGGCGGACGCCGGGTGCCGGAACACGCTGTTCAACGGACGCGCTCAGACGGGAGCCGGCTTCCTCCGGGGCTTCCGCCGCCTGGGTCTTTCCCGCCTCCGTCTGGAACTGCTGGATGATCCCCCGGAAAAAATACGCCTTCTGGTGTCCCGCTACCGGGAATTGCTGGACGGCTCCTGCACGGCGGCCCGGCTCATCCGGGAACTGGATGTCGCGGAACAGCTCGGCACCACGGAAGGCACGCTCCGGCCCAGATAATGTCCCTTTGAACAATGGTCAATCCCTATTCGGATTCCCGGTTTTGACCATACATGTTCAATATTTTATCATTCTTTAAAAGGATACCCATTTTTCTACCCATGCCGGCCATCTCCTTTTTCACCTGGTCGCTGGTAATGCCTTTTAAATGGTCCTGCACAAATTCATGCGCCTGCATCATATATTTCTCATCATTCCACATGATGAGAAACCGGCGGTAGCTTTTCATCATTTTAATGAAAGTTTTTTCCTTGCCGGTCAAAGCCAGCAACGCCTGTTGAAAAGCCCTGCTGGTTTTGCTCTTCATTTTGGAATTCCATTTGACATTTTTTGATTTCTCCAGCCACAAATTTAAGAAATTACCGGTAGTCCCTTCCTTGTAAATAGCATGGAGTTTAACCTCAGGGCAGTCGGCAATCAGCTTTTTCCAAAATTGCCGGATGAAAAGTTCTTCTGCTTCGGGCGTACTGTCCGGGCTGACCCCGCAGGCGTACAATTCATAGGGATTCACCTTTTCAGGGTTAATCTTCAAAACATGACCCGCCACGTAATCAATCAGGTTATGTTCACGGGGCATCGCCTTGCTGAACTGAATGAGGTACTCCAGCTTCTTCTTATCGGCCGCACCTCCCGCCTTGATGCCCAAATAACGCACCCAGGCCGGATAATTGTAAGGATTGGCCCGGCACGCCTCCTGAAGCAGCAGTTCCACATGCTGCGGATTCCGGGAATAAAAAGATAAATCGTACATCAAGGAAGATTCACGGGCCTGGGGGCCCTGCCAGAAAGCGCAGAGGGCGGCGATAATCTGCACGGGGCCTTTCCACGGCAGTCTATTTCCACCGTTGGCCCAGTTCCATCCTCCAATGTTGTTGCCGATCAGCCATTGCCCTTTGGGGTGTTTCCAAATAAAAGCGCAATGCCCCGGCTGCCCGATGGGGTACGCCGGGACGCCTTTGGCTCTTAAAAAACCCGCGGCCCCCTTGGAAACAGCTCCGCACACGCCTCCATATTCCGTATAAAGCTGAAGAGTGATGGGCTTGTTATCGTAAAACGCGGCCCCGGCATGGACGCTGATTCCTCTGTGATTCTTTTTACGGTAGGGAATAAATCCGGTAAATTTACCCCCTGCCTGCTCGGGTTTGATGTTTTTCCCTTCAATAAATTGCTGGGCCCATGCCAGATCTTCCAGACTCTCTTTTCCTCTCAGAACTACGGCCCACTCCCACGGTTCAAGGCTGTCGGCCTGCGGATAACACCTGCCATGATGATGGGAATCATGGTAAAATCCATACTTGGCTATACATTCCTCTGCCGTGAAAACATCGGCGATGAGACAGGCCCCCAGGGCGATGTTAAGGTCAACTCCGCACAAGTCCCTGTCTGCGCTATTCCACAGACGGTAAAGAATAGCCAGACTGTTCTGCTGAGCATACCCAGCATGGGCCAGTTTCCGGAAAACTTCCGGATGGGAGACAAGCCACCTGGTAAACGTCCGGTCCCGGAGCTCTTTTGTTGGAAACGTCTTTTCCTGGCTGGCATAACGGAAAAATTGTCCGATATGGCACAGTTGCTCCAATTCCGGATGATGTACTATCCGCCGGATTTTTTCCGGTGAAAGAGTACCAGAATCAAGCTGTTTCCGGAGTTGATTCCGTACGCCGTCAATGATGACTGAAGAATAATCCGCTCTCAGCAAACTCTCCACGGCGGCGACATCCCGGGCCCGGGAAACACCAGATACCAGTAACAGGGCGCAGCACAACAGCGTTCTCAGCAGGGCGTTCGCGGTCATGGCTGGTTAATCCTCTTTCCCGAGTTTTCTGTGTTCCCGGAGCATCCCGGGAGAGTACAGGAATTGAACTCTCTTTCTCATGCCGCCGGTCCTCTCCAGAAACTCCACCAGCTCCCGGTCCGTCTTGTAGCCGCATTCCCTCAGCCTTTCCAGCGCACGGCTCCGGTTCCCGGGGTGAAGCTTCAGAACGATATTCAACAGGACACCCTCCCTGTGTTTAATATACCAGCGGAAGGACTGCCGGAGGCGGACCAGTCCGTCCACATTCCGCTCGTACAGGGCCTTCCTGCGCCGTTCCTCTTCCGCACCGCAGGCGGCGAGGTTTTTCGTCTCCCGGTAACGCCAGTAGGGCAGCGTGTCGACCGGCCTCACGGGATGGAACTTCCCGTGCTCCGCCTCCAGCCCGGCGATGTAGCGGTAAACGGCGGCGCCCTGAAGCATCATCCGCCTGATATATTCGAACTCCGCCTCCAGGCAGAACCTCGCGAGATCCTTCCCTTGCCTGAGCCTCTTGTTCTCCCGTACATATTTTTTAATTTTGGAAAGATTTCCATACGCTTTAAACTTAGCACGCAAATCACCTTCGTTAATACAGGTGGAAAAGTTGTCCAACCGGTAGTCCTGATAGGGGGCCTTGACGACCATGTTGTTGATGAACAGGGCGTTTCCCAGCTCTTCCGGGGTCATTCCGCCGTCCTCGTCAAACAGCTCCCTGTTGAGCACGGGCAGCGCCTGCTGGTAAAAATCGCCCAGCTTCCCCTGGTCCAGCAGGTCCTTCAGATGCCGCGCGTCCCCGCTCAGCCTTTCGGGCCGGATGTTCATGAAGGAAGGAAGGTCGCCGTACGCGGCTTCATCCGCGCGGCTCCCGACGGAAAAGAAAAGAAACACGGAAAGACAGAGGGAAAGGTAATAGTTCATAAAGAAAATCAGTTGCTTGTTGCGGTGACGATGCCCGGGTCATTTTTGTTCAATCCCTTGAACTTCTGGATCCGGTAGTGCACCGTTCCCGTATCGGGATCGCGCCTGATGGAGAAAACCTGATCCGTGTTGAAATCCCAGAGCACTTTTTCTTTCGTGTACCTGCCTCCTTGGGGGTCATCCGTACATCCGAATATCTGCCAGCGGCACTTCTACGTCCAGCCGATGGACCCCGAGAACGCGTCAATGAGCGCCGGCGGATACAGGCAGTTGGTGCTGTCATAGACTTCATTGGTGACGGAAACCCGTGCGGGATCCGGCGAAGGCGCATGCTCGCTGACCAGGGGATGGTTCGGAAGAGAGTCGGGCTCATAACCGACATGCTGCTCCAGGGAGTAAAGATTGGTGAAGCTGACGCTCAAGGGGTACACGCGCAGGATGCGGAGGGCGCTCAGCCCCGCGGTGCATCCCACCTTGGCCGCTTCTTCCTCCGCCTGCCGGAAAGGACTCTCCGCCCCCGCGTACATCAGCCCCTGGGGCGGGATGAGGGTGAATTCCACCACCTGCTCCCCCCCGTCCACCTCCGCCTTCACCTTGAGCGTCTGCCGCGTTTTGGCCAGGGTATTGATGTTGACAGTTACTTGCCCCGGTTTTTCATCTACATCGTCAACTTCGATTTTAAAATATTCCCCTCCTTCCACGGCGGACCAGTCGCACCGGGTGCCTTCGGGGAGCTCTTTGCCGTCCAGCGTGGCGGTCAGGGTGATGTATTCCCGGAGGGTGACGGTCGTTCTTTCCCTGTTGCTTTTGTCTATCTCCTCCTGGGGAGGGTTGCGATCGGGATACCTGAAATATACTTCCGCCGCGCAGAACTGGGTTTCATGCCGTATTTCAACGCCCTTGGACGCCAGCGCGTTGAACGCCAGGAAACAGCAGGCCAAAAACGGAAAAATAAATGTTTTCATAAAAAACGACCAAACATCGTTAAATCCAAAAAACAGATCATTGTCAATCCATACGCCACATAATTAAAAAAATCCCTAGACGGACTGCGGTCCCGCACAACGGCATGCCCGGCAGCAGGCCAAAAACCGCTGACGAACGCGGCATGCACCGCCCGCGCCTTGAAGCGGCGCGCAAACCGCCCTATGATGGTTTCCATGGGAATGGGAGACACCTTTTCCCGGAACTTCCGCAAAATGAATCATTCCCTTAAAGACCGCCTGATCCGTCACATGGAAGACGGACGTTACGAACCCCAGAGCAAATCCGAACTGGCCCGCGCCCTGAACGTGGATTCCCGGCAGAAGCTGGATTTCCGCGCCCTGGTGGACCAGATGGAGGAGGAAGGAAAACTCGTGCGGCTACAAAAGGGCAGATACGCTTTAAAGCGGGAACGCCGGAACCTGGTGCATGGCATGATCCGCATCCTGCGCTCCGGCAAGATTCTTTTTCTCCCCAGAAAAGGGGACCCCGCCGCTGCGGCCCTGGGATGGGACACGGAAGCCATTCCGGAGCTGGAACTTAAACCCAACCGTCTGGGCACTGCCCTGGACGGGGACCGGGTGGCCGTGCGCGTGGAACGCAAGACGGCCAAGGGCCGGAGGAATATCTGCAGGGACCGCTTTTCTTCCCCGGATGCCGGCATGAAAGCCCGCGTGGAGGAAGTGACGGAACGCGCGCGCTCCCGCTGGCTTGGCGTCTTCCGCACCGGAAAGAACAAGCCGGGCCGCGTGCTGGGGGACGGCGTAAGCTCTCCGTCATCCATTGAACTGGCGGAAAAACCCGCCATGGAGGTGCTTCCCGGCCAACTGGTTTCCGTGGAGCCCGTACCCTGCGGTGAGGAAAAGAAAGCCCCGCGCGGGAAAATCGTGGAGGTGCTCGGCTATCCGGACGAACCCCACGTGGACATGGAAGCCGTTATCAGAAAATATGGCCTTTCCGCGGAATTCCCCGCCTCCGTGCTCCGGGAGCTGGAAACGCTGCCTCAAAACCCTTCCCCCGGGGAACTCGCCCGCCGGGAAGACTGGACGGACCGTACCGTCATCACCATTGACCCGGCAAGCGCCAGGGATTTTGACGACGCCATTTCCATCACGGCCACTCCGTCCGGCTGGACGCTGGCCGTTCACATTGCGGACGTCTCCCATTTCGTCAGGCCCGGCGGCGCGTTGGATGGGGAAGCCCTGCGCCGCGGCAATTCCACGTACCTGCCGGACCGCGTCCTTCCAATGCTCCCGCCCCGCCTTTCCGACGATTTGTGCAGCCTGCGGCCGGATGTCGTGCGCCTGACAAAAGTATGCGAAATGAAATTTGATCAAAAGGGGAAGATGCTCCGTGCACGCTTTGCGGACGCTTTCATCCGCAGCAAGGCGCGCCTGACCTACCAGGAGGCTTTCGCCATGCTGAAAGGAAACGACAAGGGGGAAGTTCCCTCCACGGTGCGGGAAGCCTGGAATCTGGCCTCCATCCTGCGCCGCAACCGCTACGCCAAGGGAGCCCTGGATCTGGACTTTCCGGAAGTGAGAGCCGTTATGGACAAGGACGGCCGTGTGACGGGCATCATCACGGAAGAATACGATGAAAGCCATCAGCTTATTGAGGAGTGCATGCTGGCCGCCAACGAGGCCGTGGCCCTGGCTCTGAAAAACGGGAACCGTCCCACCATCTACCGTGTTCACGAAGAACCGGATTCCTCCAAACTGTTTGAATTCGGCCAGCTGTGCAAACTGTACGGGCATCCCATCCACGATATCGGACAACGCCAGTACCTGAATGAACTAATGAAGTCCATCAAGGATTCCCCAGACGAGCAATTGCTTAAACTGGCGCTCCTGAAAAGCCTGATGAGGGCCAGGTACGACACGGAACCCCTGGGCCACTACGGCCTGGCCACTCCCAATTACTGCCATTTTACCAGCCCCATCCGCCGTTACGCGGACCTGGTGGTTCACCGCTCCCTGAATCCCCTGCTGTCCAATCCTCCCAAAGGAGCCAAAGGAGCAGGCAGTGCAGGCAGGCTGGAGGAAGACGCGGAACACATTTCAGAGACGGAACGAATTTCCGCCAGCGCGGAAAAGGACGCGAACCGGATGAAACTCTTCGAATGGCTGGAAGGTCAGTGCTACACGGATCATCCGGAAGTGCACGAAGCTCTGGTTACGGAAACGCGCCACTTCGGCGTGCTGCTGGAAATCCCGCGCCTCCAGATTAAGGGGCTGGTCAAGCCGGACAAACTTCCCGGCGGCCGCTGGGTGTATGAGGCGTTTGCCAGCCGCTGGAAAAACGACCATGGTTCCGTGCTGTGCGCGGGGCTGCGCGTTCCCGTCATTCCCGTGAAAGTGGACAGGGAGCAGCAGTGGGCGGATTTCGCCATCGTCTCACGGGAGAAACCGCGGCAAACGGAAAAAACGGCCTTCCCCGCCAAACAGGAGAAGCGCACATCCGGCCGCGGGCGGCGGAACCGCTGACGGCAGATGCCCGCATTTGGAAACAACCTCATACGGATGCTGAATCCGAACTTTCCTGCAGAAATTCTCTTGAAGTAAATTGTATTTTTCATATATAGAAAAATTGTTGTTTACTTGTGAACTCGACCTCACGCCTATGAATTCAGGACGCTGACTCCGTAAGTAAGCACCATATGAATGCTGAATGCCAAGGTCCGCTCCCGGGTCTGGAGCGGACCTTTTTCCCGGAAGCCTGTCATGGAGAAACGGGAAGAGCCAACAAGGATGTCCAATTTGTATGACATCCATTCAGCGCCTCCCCGAACGCACGCCCTTCAATTACGCCGATCTGACCGATTACCGCGAAGGGCAAATCACCAGTCTGGCCCTTGTACGCTCCAAAGGGGTCAACATGACTATTCTGGCCTTTGACAGCGAACAGCTCCTTCCCACTCACCAGACGCCCGGTCCTGCGCTGATACAGATTCTGGACGGGACGGCGTACTTCACCGTGGGCAATGAAGAAGTTATTCTGCCCCAGGGAAAAAGCCTCCTGATTCCCGCCGGAGTGCCTCACTCCGTCATTGCCCGGGAACGGTTCAAAATGCTGGTTACTTCCATCCTGCCGCTGGATTGACCGGGAAGCTCCCCCCCGGAGATAACGAAGAACAATTCCGGGGGCTTTACCCTCCGGACATGGAGCTGCGGCAAAACCATTCTTTCCGGGCTTCTCCCGACACGGGAATCACGCAGATACGCAACATGCCGGAACAGGAGGACGGGCGGAAACGGCCTGCTCAGGCCTGGGCCTTTTCTCCTGCGGCCAGCGCCTCAAAACGGGCCAGCACCCAGCAAAGATCGGAAAGGCGATTCAGGAACAGGGCCGTGTTCACGTTGCTCAGGGCATGATCCAGCCTCAACGCCACCACACGGCGTTCCGCACGGCGGCAGATGGAACGGGCCAGGTCCAAATACGCGGAGCCCAGCGATCCTTCCTTGCCCGGGCGGGCCCAGCCTTTGAAACGGATGTCGCATTCCTTTTCCAGCAAATGGGCCTGTTCCTCCAGCCATGCCACATCTTCCGCCGTAATGCGGGCGTACCCCTTGGCGTCATATTTGGGCAAATCTTCCTCCATCGTGGCCAGTTCCCCCATGGCTCCCACCAGGCGCGCCTGGACGCCGTCCAGCATCTCCACCGTCCGGGAGCTTACCCCGGAATGGCGCACCACGCCAATCAGGGAATTTAATTCATCCACCGTTCCGTAAGCTTCAATGCGCGGCGCTGTCTTGGGACTCCGCCTGCCGAACATCAGGTCCGTTTCGCCGCTGTCTCCACGTTTGGTGATTACGCTCATACCATGTACCCTACCATGCCCGCGCCGTCCTGCACGCAAAAAAGAAGGCATATTCCGGAGCGGGAGCCAGCGTCATCTTTCCCGGTGCATACCGCACTCTCTATTCTTTTGACATGCAATAGAAATTATATAAGAAGAATGAATAAATGCTTCTGTTTCGTCTTCTTGCCGTTTTCCTCCCTCTCTTCATCAGCTTCCTTTTTGAGGCATGCTCTAAAAAGGAAAGCGACCTGCTGCCCGGAGAAATAATCGTGAACGCATCGGAACTGCCCGGCCCCATACAGGAATGGAAGACGGATTCAGCCTGCGAAAGATGCCTGACCATCAATCTGGACAATCCGTCCCTTCCCTGGTTCCGCGTCGCTGAAGGCATATCGGAGGCTTATGCGCATGGCGTAAATAATCTCCGTTTGAAAAGAGGGGATGCCATCGCGTCCGCCTTTGGAAATGGAATTTGCTGGGATCTTCCCGTCTCCACGGATATGGCCCCGGAATCTGATCCGGAATCTGAAAAAGATATGAACCCGGACACTCCCTGCCTTTCCGACGATGCCGTTCTGGAACATCCTTTCCGTGAAAATGACTTTCTTGTTTTCAACAAAACACTTTCCCGGGAACCCGTTTATCCCGTCGTGAAATTCATCCGGTCCCCTTACCCGGAAAGAGGGAACTACCAGCTTGTTTACTGGCGTATCCAGAAAAAACCATCCGGTCAATCCCGGAAAAACGACCTTCAGGCTTTCTCCAATATGGCAAATGAACATATCAACCAGCGCAGAGCATTCATTTTCCTCATTGAGAACGAAACACCCTGCGGAGAAGTATTCGACTATCTGAATGCCATTGACGGGAGAAACACGCTGGTGGGCGTAACCTTTTCCCGTGAAAATGAATAACGTCTCCCAACAAGGATTCATCAGGGCTTTCCTTCCCCGCTCCTCATCATCATGACACGTCAGGCCGTTTGAAACTTTTCCCAACGGCTGTACAACCCCTGCATGACCCGGACCAGAGATGAATTGGCGGCGGGAACCGCACCATCCGTCAAAGCGCCTCTCTGGACGCGGGACTACATCCTGGCCTGTTGCGCCAACTTAATGACGGGTCTGGCCTTCTATGAACTGGTACCCGTTCTCCCGCTGTATCTGACGGGGCAATTGCAGGTCTCCTCCGGCTGGCTGGGCTGGATCATGTCCATTTATGTTCTGGCCGCCATTATCTCCCGCCCCTGGTTCGCACACCGGGTGGATACCGGAGACCGCAAGAAGATTTACATCACGGTTTACATTATGCTGGCCCTGTCCTTTTCAGGGTATGCTGCGGCCGCCACCGCCCTGGCGTTTTTCCTGACGCGCTTCATACAGGGCCTGATCTGGGGAGGCATGACCACCTCCGGCCCGACAATGGCGGTAGATATCATCCCCCCTGCCCGCCGCGGGGAAGGCCTGGGTTTCTTCGGCATGACAATGACGCTGGGCATGTGCCTGGGTCCCGTCATCGGCCTTCAGGTATACCAGCAGTACGGCTTTTACGTGATTACCTGGAGCTCCCTGCTCCTGTGCCTGGCCGGAGCGGGCATTGCATCTCTCATCCGCGTTCCCGGGAGCCCTGTTCAGGAGCCCGTGTATGAAACGCCTAAAAAGGTACTGGACCGTCTGGTGCTGCGCGTGGGCATTCCGCTGGCGGTGAACGTAATGATCGCCACCTTCTCCTATGGCGTGGTGGCCGTGTATTCCGCCCTGTACGGGGAAATGCACGGATTCAGATACGCCGGGCTGTTTTACGCGCTGATGGGGCTGGGCATGCTGGTCTCCAGATTCATGGTAGGCAGGCAAATCGACCGCGGACGCGTGGCGGAGCTTTCCGTCATCTCCCTGGGCATTCTGACCGTCAGCTTCGGCGCGCTGGCGCTGGCGCCGCTGGAATGGATTTACTACGCTTCCGCCATCCTCATCGGCTTCGGTTTCGGCATTTTCATCCCCACGTTCCAGACTATGAAACTGAACATGGCGGATCGCGGCCACCGGGGAGCCGTCAACTCCACATTTTTCACCGCTTTTGACATCGGAGTGGGAACAGGCATGTTCCTGGGAGGCAAAATTTACGCGTACCTGAACCTGAACTGGGCCTTCGGAGCAGGAGCCCTGCTGAATCTGCTGGCAATCGTGTATTTTTACCGCATTTCCCTGGACCACTACCGGAAAAATAAATTGGGCGTGGATTCGGATTGATTTTCCTTTCATCACTCCCGTTCCGGGATGGAAAAAACATCAATTACCCGTTTGGCTGAAGGCCTCACGCGCAGCAACCGCGGATTCCAGGCCAGGGAAATACTGCGGGACAACCCGTCCAACACCGGATGAGCAACCTTGACGAATCCCTCCCCCAGTTCTTTTTCCGCCATACAGGGCAGAATCGCCATAAACGCCCCGCTCTTCAACATGCGGGCCGCAAAAGGAAAAGACTGCGTTTCACACTGCACCCGCAGCCTGATGCCGAACTCAGCGCAGTTCCTTTTCAGCAACGCATGAAACCCGGAACCGCTCCCCAGCGTCGCCAGGGGGAACATTTCCAGCAGACGGAGAAAATCCTCCTTCCTCCCCCGCGCCTTTTTCCCGGCCAGGGCTACAGGAACGTACAGCGCATAATCCATGGAGCAAATGACCCGGCTTTCCAACCCTTCCGCCTCCAGCGCGCTGGTACGCACGATGCCGAAGTCTATATCCATATTCTGGAGCTTAAAGGGAATCTCACTGTTGCGGAGGTTCTCCAGCGCGAAAAGCCACGGCAGCCCCCGTTTCTGGATATTCGCCAGCACGGGAGCCGCCACCCAAGCATGCAGGCTGTCCCCGGCTCCGATGGTGAACCGGTAGGGCAGGTTCCGGCTCCGGCTTTTGAAATCATCCAGCAGGCACAGGCTTTCACTGGCCAGCCTCACCAGCTCCCACCCGGCTCCGGTAAGAGCCAGCACTTTCCCGCGGCGGCTCGCCAGCTCCACACCGAAGAATTCCTCCAATTCCTTGATCTGCCGGGAATACAGGCTCTGCCGCGCACTGTCCCCCCGGGCGGCAGCGGCAATGCTCCCGGCCTTGGCCACTTCTATCAAGGTTTTCAATCGGTCCAGGGACAGCCCCCGTTCTGCGAAAAGATGCTCAAACATAACTTTATAGTTATATAATATGAATACTTATATAATGCAAGAGTCAACAAATACGTTATGGTAACAAGGTCACAGGGCGCGAAGGCGCTTTCCGAATATCTCTGCGCCCCTCAACCAAAAGAATAAAACCATGATCACCATTGACGGAAAATACACGGAAGCCCGCGTGTTCACGGATGAACTGGAAGACCTGGCCCGCACCCAGATCAGGGACGTCTGCAACCACCCCGCCTTTGAAGGAAGCCGGGTGCGCATCATGCCGGACGTGCACGCCGGAGCCGGCTGCGTCATCGGGTTCACGGCGGAATTGAAAACGGATAAGGTAATTCCCAATCTGATCGGCGTGGACATCGGTTGCGGAGTGCTTACCGCCAGACTGTCCGGACTGCCGGATTTTTCCAGCTTTGACGCACGCCTGCGCGAGCGTGTCCCGTCCGGGATGCACGCCCGTTCCTCCGTTCATCAAGCCCTGCTGGACGACCCGGAACTGGATGAAGAAATCTCCCGCATCTGCATGGATGTGCTGAGAACGGACAAAGACAGGCACCGCCGCTCCGTGGGGTCTCTGGGAGGAGGCAACCACTTTATTGAAATAGCGCAAGGGAAGGAACACGCTTTCCTGTGCATCCACTCCGGTTCCCGCAATTTCGGCCTGAAGATTGCGGAACGCTATCAGAAAATCGCCGTGGACACTTGTCCGGACGCCTATCTCAAAGAACGCAAGAAAGGACTCTGCTACCTTCAGGGAGAAGATACGCTGAACTACATGCGGGACATGAAGGTGGCCCAGCGCTTCGCAGCCCTGAACCGCCGCGTGATACTGCATGAACTGCTGGACGATGCAGCTGATCTGGAAAGTTTCGACACCGTGCACAACTACATTGCGGAAGACCAAATCATCCGCAAGGGAGCTGTCCGGGCCGGACGCGGAGAAAAACTCATCGTTCCCCTGAATATGCGTGACGGCTCCGTCATCTGCATCGGCAAAGGAAATGAAGAATTCAATTCCTCATCCCCGCACGGCGCAGGCCGCAGCATGTCCCGCAAAAAGGCTAAAGCCAATCTCTCCCTGGAGGAATTCGAGGCTTCCATGCAGGGTATCTTCTCCACCTGCGTTTCCCGCGCCACGCTGGATGAAGCGCCGATGGCCTACAAGGATGGCGAGAGCGTGCTGGACAACATCCATGAAACAGCGGAAATCGTGGAACGCATCAGGCCCGTATATAACTTCAAGGCGCCCGAATAGCAGGCGCCCCAATACCCGCCCCACCCGGAACATGGCTTTCCGGGTGGGACCTGTTGCCATAAAACGCCCGGGAGCAGGAAGAATATCTCCCGTTCTCTCTCAGCTTCATGCAAAAGAATCCCGCAAGGGTATCCAGCCCGGCAACGCTTCATCACCCTGCATTTACTGATGGACACTGCCGGGAACCCATGCCATGCTTCAGATTCTTCCATGGCTGGGGGAAAAGACAACGGCAAAAAACGGAATAAACACAGGCTGCGCCTATGGGCCTCCATTCTGGCGATTCCCGTTTTTCTGGCGGGAACGGCTCTGTTTTCTTTCCTGTGGAACGTTCCCATGGACAAGCTCGCGGCTCCCCGCGCAGCGGATGCTCCCGTTGCCGTTCTTTTTAGAGAGCCTTGCTCGCCCGCCGCGCGGACCATGTCCAGAGGTTCTTCCCTTCAGCCGGCAATTCTTTCCCTGATTAAAAATTATGTGGGAACTGTCACCAATGCCGGGCGCCTCAACTTTTCCAGCCATGTCCCGCAAGAGGTGGAAATACGGATGGATGGGCTTTCCATCGGCCTGAGCCCTTCCCTGGCCGTCTTCAACTTCCGAACTAAATACGGATTCAGCATGCAGACAAGCAGAAAACCGGACGCCTCCGACCGTGTTATTTACCAGTGGCTGAAAAACAGGATGCAGACGGAAAAACGGGAGAAATAAGGGCATACTGACCCAGGTATCGAACGGAATGAACCTGCTGATGTCTAATTCTTTACCTTTCCGGAAGAGATGGGGAATAACAGATCCCCAGCCCACGGGGCTACTGCGCCCGCACCGGAATACGACTCCATACAGCGTTGATGAAGCATATTTACCACGGACCATGGACACTGGCCGGACTGGCATGCGCCATTCTGGCCGCAGTCGCCATGCTCTCCTTTTTTTCCTGCGGGGAAAAAGGCCAGGCGAGCAGCAATGACAAATCTCATATGGACAACAAGAATTTAAAAACGATTTACCTGGCGGGAGGCTGTTTCTGGGGAGTGGAAAAGTACTTCTCCCTGATACCCGGCGTTCAGGAAACGGAAGCGGGATACGCCAACGGCTCCACGCCCTCCCCCACATATGAAGAAGTATGCAGCGGGAAAACGGGCCATGCGGAAACGGTAAAAATAGTATTTGACCCGGAAGAACTCAGTCTCCCCTTTCTGCTGGAACGGTATTACTCCATTATTGATCCCGTTTCCGTCAACAAACAGGGAAACGACAGGGGAATTCAATACCGCACGGGCATTTATTACGCGGATGAAAAGGATAAACCTGTTATAGAAACGTCCCTGAAAAGGCTCCAGCAGCACTTCAGGCAGCCTCTGGCAATTGAAGTTCAGCCCCTCCGCCAATTTTCACGGGCGGAAAAATACCATCAGCGCTATCTGGATAAAAACCCCGGCGGATACTGCCATATTCCACCCGCCAAATTCCGGGAAGCGGCCCAGGCCCGTGAAAACGAACCTGTTTATCGGAAAAAACCGGACGAAGAGCTGCGCCGCATCCTGACAAACGAACAATTTGCCGTCACGCGGAATAACGCTACGGAACCTCCCTTCCACAACGAATATTTCAATAACGACAGACCAGGCATTTATGTGGACGTCACAACAGGAGAACCTTTATTCCTGTCCACGGACAAGTTTGATTCAGGCTGCGGCTGGCCCAGTTTCTCCCGCCCCATCAAAGAAGAACTGATTCAGGAAAAACAGGATTTCTCCCACGGCATGCGGCGTACGGAAGTCCGCAGCAAAACGGGAGACGCCCACCTGGGCCATGTTTTCGCGGACGGCCCGAAGGAGCTGGGCGGCCTGCGCTACTGCATCAACAGCGCCTCCCTGAAATTCATCCCGGAACAGGAGATGGAAGCGCAGGGTTATGGAAAATACCTGCCCCTGCTTCGCCAGACGGGAACAGACAGAAACGCTGCGGAAAAATAATCCGGAAGGAAAACAGGGAATGCCATCCCTCCTTCTCCATTAATCCTTCACAACCCGGAGGAACACACGGGCAGTCCTGTTCATCCCGCAGGTTCCGCGGCTAAGCGGACGGCCTCCATGCCGCTGCCGATGAAGTGAAGACAATGAGCCGGCAGCGGCATGGAAGTTCGGGTTGCTGAGGCAATGCGACTTGCGGCAAGTACCGTTTATTAAAATAGCGGCGGGCGGCGTTTTTTTGTTTAAAAAAATGAGTTTTTTTAAAGCGGGAAACTTTTCTTCCGGAAAAGCGTCCAGAGATTTTCCGGGCATTACTGTACAATCGTAACGGGCGTGCCTACCTTAACGGTTTTGAAAAGCGGCACGCAGGAAGAGCGGGTCATGCGGATGCACCCATGGGATTGGGGCGTCTGGAAAACAGGGCCTACGTGCATCCCGATGCCGCTGTCCGTCAGCCGCATGAAGTAAGGCATGGAGGCATCATACAAATTGGAAACATGATGCACCGCCTTTTCCGTAATGCGGAAATGGCCCACGGGCGTACGGTGGGAAGCCTTACCCACGCAAACGGGAAAATCCATGGCGACCTCATCCCCCACCATCAACTGGCCCCTTTGACGCCCGCGGCTGATCACCACGCGCGTATTGCCCGGGGTGGCCTTTTTCATAGTATCCGTATCCATCCATTCGTCGTGCACCTCCGTATAATCAATTCCTGCCACGACCACCCTCGCGTTCGGTCCGTAGGAGGTCATGGGTACGGTTGCAGGCACGGTCAGGGGCACCATGCGCAAATTCTCTTCCTGCGGTCCGGAGCAGGAAGCCAGCGCCAACGCTCCCGCTCCGGCAGTGATTAATAAGATATTTTTCGCGTTCATCATCTTGAAACCTTTCACAGGGTTGTGACAATACTGAGAACTTATTTTCAATGTTCCATGACGCACTCTGTTATTCCTGCAGCATGCATGGAGAAAAAATGCCGGAAAAACGGAAACCCCGGCGCAAAGAAAAATTACCCCGGCTTCGGAAGGGGGGAAAAATCCGCTCTCCGTCACACAGATTCCTTGCCTTATCACATTTGGCCTGTATAGTACCCGCGACTGCCAGGAGGGCAGCCGCCTGTTTACAGTTAACCCTCTATTCCGCATCATGACCAAGATTGCCAAGAGCACGTTCACCACGGGAGCCGGAACCCCGGGACAGTTTTATTCACTGCCAGCCTTGGCGGAAAACGGCTATCCCCGCCTGAACCGCCTGCCCGTTTCCATCAGGATCGTTCTGGAATCCCTGCTCCGCAACTGCGACGGCCTGAAGGTGACTGAAAAGGATGTGGACAACCTGGCTTCCTGGGATGCGGACAATCCCGGTTCCTACGAAATTCCGTTCACGGTAGCCCGCATTGTCCTGCAGGATCTGACGGGCGTCCCTCTTCTGGTGGACCTGGCGGCCATGCGCTCCGCCGTAGCCGGCCTGGGGAAAGACGCCTCCGTCATTGAACCTCTGGTCCCTGTGGACCTGGTGGTGGACCACTCCGTCCAGGTGGACTGGGCAGGCTGCACGGATGCCCTGGAAAAGAATCTGGACATTGAATTCCAGCGCAATGCGGAACGCTACGAATTCCTCAAATGGGGCCAGCAGGCCTTTCAGACTTTTTCCGTAGTGCCTCCGTCCGTGGGCATCGTCCACCAGGTCAATCTGGAATACCTGGCGCAGGGCGTGATGGAAAAGGACGGCGTTTACTTCCCGGATACCCTGGTGGGGACGGACTCCCATACCACGATGATTAACGGCATGGGCGTTGTAGGCTGGGGCGTGGGCGGCATTGAGGCGGAAGCCGGGATGCTCGGCCAGCCCGTCACTTTCCTGGTTCCGGAAGTAGTGGGTGTCCATATGACAGGAGAACTCCGCGAAGGAGTGACCGCTACGGATCTGGCGCTGCATGTCACCCAGATGCTGCGCAGCCACGGCGTCGTAGGCAAATTTGTGGAATTCTTCGGAGACGGGGCGGCGGCCCTGCCTCTGGCAGACCGGGCTACCGTAGCCAACATGGCCCCGGAATACGGCGCCACCATGGGCTTCTTCCCCATGGACGAACGCTGCTCCGACTATCTGCGCCAGACAGGCAGGAGCGAAGAAGCCATCACCACGTACGAGAACTACTTCAAGGCGCAGAACCTGTGGGGAATGCCGCGCAACGGAGATCTGGACTACACGGACCAGCTGGAACTGGACCTGTCCGCCGTGGAACCGGCCGTCTCCGGCCCCAGGCGCCCGCAGGACCACATCCGCCTGAACTCCATCAGGGACAGCTTCCGCAAGCTTGTCAGCATGCCCGTGGCGGAAGGAGGCTACGGCAAAAAGGAATCTCCGGAAGTCACAGTCTCCATGCATTCCCCGGCGGGCGTCCCCGTCCCGGTGGACGGCTTCAGCCAGGAAGCGAAGCTGAAAGACGGCAGCATCCTCATCGCCGCCATCACCTCTTGCACCAACACGTCCAACCCGGGCCTGATGCTTGCCGCCGGGCTGCTTGCCAAAAAGGCGGTTGAACGGGGCCTGAAAGTTCCTCCGCATGTAAAAACGTCCATTGCTCCGGGTTCCCGTATCGCCTCCGACTACTTTGCGGCCAACCGCCTTCAGGAATCCCTGGACGCCTTGGGCTTTGAAACCGTCGGCTATGGCTGCACCACCTGCATCGGCAACTCCGGCCCGTTAAATCCGGAACTGGAACAGGCCGTCCGGGACAATGACATCGTCGCGGCCTCCGTCCTGTCCGGCAACCGCAACTTTGAAGCGCGCATCCATGCTTCCATCAAAACCAACTTCCTGATGTCCCCCCCGCTGGTCGTCGCCTTCGCTCTGGCCGGCCGCGTGGATATTGACTTCCAGACGGAACCGCTGGGCACGGACCGCAGCGGGAACCCCGTATTTTTGAAAGACCTCTGGCCCAGCTCCGGGGAAATTGCGGAAGCTGTTGCCAGATCCCGCAACCCGGAAGCCTACCGGGAGCTTTACACCATCACGCCGGACAAGAATCCCCGCTGGGCAGCCGTGTACGCGCCGGAAGGCTCTGTCTTCCAGTGGAATGAACACTCCACCTACATTCAGGACCCTCCCTTCTTCAGCGGCTTCAACGGACAGCCCCGCACACTGGCGGATATCACGGACGCCCGCCCGCTGGGCATTTTCGGCGATTCCGTAACCACGGACCACATCTCCCCTGCCGGAGCCATCCGGGAAACAGGCCCCGCAGGGCTGTACCTGCAGGGCATGGGCGTGGACAGAAAAGACTTCAACTCCTTCGGCTCCCGCCGCGGAAACGACCGCGTGATGACCCGCGGCACCTTCGCCAATGTCCGCATTAAAAACCTGATGGTGGACGGCACGGAAGGCGGCTACACGCTGTATTTCGGCAACCGCGCCGTTCCCGCCCCGGACAAGGCAATAACCCCGGCCGCGGGAACGCCCGCCTTCATCTATGATGCGGCCATGGCCTATGCTCAGGACGGAGTGCCGCTCATTGTCATCGGCGGAGAAGATTACGGCATGGGCTCTTCCCGCGACTGGGCGGCCAAGGGAACTAACCTGCTGGGCGTCAAGGCCGTCATCACCAAGAGCTTTGAGCGCATCCACCGCTCCAACCTGATCGGCATGGGCATCCTGCCCCTCAACTTCGCCGACAAGGCGGACTATGACCGCATCGCTCCGTTGAAGGACGCCACCTTCTCCATTCTGGGCCTGAACGACGGCATCGCTCCGCGCCAGCAGGTTACCCTGCGCGTACAGCCCGCAGACGCGGAAGCATTTGACGTGCCTGTCATCGTCCGCATTGATACGCCTATTGAAAAAGAATACTATCTGGCGGGCGGCATCCTGCAATATGTCCTTACCCAAATTCTCAAATAACGGGGTATGTGCCGGGCGTTCCCGGCACGGCTTCCCCTCGCGGACGGGCCCCTCCTGATGGCGCGGCCCGTCCGTTTTATCTGCACAGGGCACATCTGCAGCTTCATGGCGCAGCTCAATTAGTTCAGGTGAACTAATTCCAAATTCTTCTTGCAATCCTTCTAGGCTGTTTCTAGAACAAACGCATGGAATATAGATTTGTCTGGACGGGCTTTCTTGCCGTATTCGCCGCCCTGACGTTCTGCAGCTGTTCGCAGAACGATAAAATGAGGCCTCCGGCCGTCTCCTTTAAAATTCAAAAGGCGTCGGTAGTCCCCCGCACACCCGGCCAGATGAGCCGTGAAGTAGGCATTAAAGTTTCCTACATGCCTAAAAATACGTATGCCCGCAAGCGCGCGTCCTCCATGCGTCCCCGCTTCATCACCATCCACAGCACCGCCAACCCCAAGGGAGACGCCAACGCCCACTCCCGCTATCTGAACAGCGGCAAATCCCGCAGCCTGAACTGGCACTTTACTGTGGACCAATTCGGCGCCTACCAGCACCTCCCCACTACGGAAACAGGCCACCATGCGGACCATTCCGGACCGGGAGACCAATACTCCGTAGCCATTGAAATGTGTGAATGCACCACGCACAACCCTGTCGTCATCTACAACAAAACGGCCAAACTGGCGGCTCTGCTGATGATGCGCTACAACGTCCCCCTGCGCAACGTAGTGCCCCACAACTACTGGTCCGGCAAGAATTGCCCCGCCCCGCTGATGACTAACGGGCGCCCCGGGTATAAATGGAGCTGGTTCATTTCCCGCGTGGATTATTATTACCGCTGCCTCCAGGCGGGAAAATAACATTTTCCCCCCGCCGTATTGCCGCATATGCAGCGCTCTCCTTTGCCGCTTCCGGCATCAAGGGGGCAGGGAATGTTTCAGGTATTCCGCTTCCTGGCGGATTCCACCAGGCGCCGCCGGGCCTCCCACTTGGCCCGGCATGCCTGTTCACGTTTTCTTTCCTCCGCCAGCGCCGCTTTTTTCTCGGAATCGCGTAGTTTCCCGTAAAGCAGCGGGTTCATGGCGGCCTCATCTTCCGGGCCTTCATGATGGTACACGGGCAGGCCGTCCGCGGCCAGCGCCACATGATAGTAACGGCCTTTCTCCTTCAAGCTCCTGCCTTTTTTCTCCAGCCGGGAAAGAATCACGGCATATCCCAGCCCAGGGGCATTCATCAGCTTCCGCCTGCCGTCAAATAACGCGGCCACGCGCATGTTGTCATAGTCCAGCTTCATGGCGCCGCAAACCATTTCACCCTCCGTATTCCAGTACATGACCAGTTTTTTTCTTCCCAGGGAATTGGGCTTGCATGTTTCATAGGCTCCCCTGACGGGGCGGTTTTCCACAAGCAGGGAGTAGTCCGCATTCCTGTAGTTCCTTGCTTCCCTTGCGGCAAGCTGTTCCCCCTGAGGAAGCAGAAAGGAAACGGGAGCACGCATTTCCGTGCGTTCCTCAGACAGGCATTTGGAAGGAATAAGAACGCCCTTACCCATATCATAATAAGCGCAACGGTTCCCCTGCTCCAGAACCACATCGAAATTCTTCTGCCCCCTGCCGCTTTCCGGACGCGCCTGCGGACGGAAGTATTCCCGGATACGGACCGGAAGCCCCTGAATGATGGAAAGCGATGTGGCGCAAACCAGCCCATCCACTTTTCTGGTTCCCGTCAAAGCTCCGGCATTTTTTCTCCGGGCCATTTCCTGATACCGGAACGGGATATCTTTTTCCGCCGGCGTCCACGTTACCTTCTCCAGTTCCCTCATCAGGAACGGCCAAAGCATCGCTGCCAGTTTCAGGTCCCGGCGCGCCTCCGCTCCCGTCAGAGAAGCCGCAAGCGCGGCGTCTTCCTCATCCAGACGGGTTAACGGAATTTCCACGCGCCTGCGCCCCATTTTCAGAACTGCCCCGGCCCCTGTGCAGGACTGGAAACTGCCCTTCACCACATCTCCAAATTTGGAAATCCATTCCCGTTCCCCCGGAAAGGCGCATTCCTCCGCCGGCGCACAAACCGCGCCGCACCACGCCAGCACAGCTAAGAAAAGGAATTTCATCGTCAGGAATCCAGGGGGTGCGCTTTCAAGCTAACATACGGGAACGGCCGGAAAGAAGCTTTTTCCCGGCTCTTCCCTCAATCTCCGTTCCCGGCGGCATTTTTCCGCCGGCGTTATTGCTTGCGCCCCTTTTTGGCCGCAGCCCCGGATTTGGAGTCTTTCCCGGCTGTTTTGGCGGCGTTCCGGCTCGTCTTCTCCGCTTTGCCTTCCGTTTTTCCGGCAGCGTTTTTAGCGGGATATTTCCTTTCCCGCGGCGGGAATTCAAAACCGATTTTTCCCGTCTTCGCGTTGAAAACCAGATAAGCGTCAAACGGGCGCTTGGTACGCTGTGAAATGAACCCCTTCATCAGATCGGATTTCCCTTCCGCCAGAATCTTCAATACCTGGTCCAGCGGGATTTCACGCCCCAGAATAGTCCGGGAGACGGAAACGGCGGCATGTTCCTTTCCAAGGGTCAGGGAAGGAATTTTCCAGGCCTTGGCCGTTTCCATCACATCATGCTCTCCCATGTCCGGGATGGTGACGGAAGCCACTTTCACGGCTTCCTCCGCCCCTGCGGCCTCATCTTCTTCCCGCGCCGGGAAATAAAGCGTGGCCCGGAATTTGTCGTTGAGTTCCAGCCCCGCCTCAAAAGGCTTGCCGAACCGGGAGGTAAATCCGTGGAGGATTCCCGTCCTGCCGTCCACAATAAGAGTTTTCAATTCTTCGTCCGTCATGTCGCGGCCGGAGATAACCTTGCGGATGCTGAACTTGCAGGAACGGCAGGAAACGGCGTCCAGCGTGTTCTTCAGGCCGTGGGCATGGCAGGAAGGGCAGTCCAGTTCCATCTCCGGCAGTTCCACCTGCTGCTGGGCTTCCCGGAAATCCTTCACCCTCTTCACGATTTCCCCGGTCAGGGTCTTAATGCCATCCATGAAGGAATCCCTCGGCAGGGCGGCCTGTTCCATCTGCTTGAGCTTGTATTCCCATTCCCCGGTCAGGCTGGGGGAGGTAAGCGTTTTCAGGCCGATGCGTTCCAGCAGGGCAATCAGCTCAATACCGCGGCGCGTCGCCAGAAGTTCGCGGCCGTCCCGGACAATGTATTCCTGGGAAATCAGTCCCTCAATGATGGAGGCGCGTGTGGCGGGAGTGCCCAGGCCGCGTTCGCTCATGGCGGCGGCCAGTTCTTCGTCATGCACCAGCTTCCCGGCTCCCTCCATGGCGGCCAGCAGCGTGGCTTCATTGTACCGGGCGGGCGGCTTGGTCATGGCGTTGCGGATTTCAATTTCACGCAAGGCGGCCTGCTCTCCGTCCCGGACGGGCACCAGTTCTTCCTTGGAGGAAGCGCCGGCTTTCCGTCCGTAAACAGCCTGCCAGCCCGGCTCCACAAGCACCCGGCCCGTGGTCAGGAAAGCGTCCGCCACGCCGTCCTGGTGGGTAATGAGCGTGGTTCTCCGCGTGTCTTCAAACACGGCGGCGGGGAAAAAGACGGCCAGGAAGCGGGCCATGACCATTTCAAAGAGCTTCTGCGCGTCCCCGGTAAGCTTCTCCATCTTCCCGGTCGGGATAATGGCAAAGTGGTCGCTCACCTTTTTCGTATCAAACACGCGCCGGTTGGGCTTGATGCGCTTGTTGTCCAAAATGTCCCTAGCAAAGGGGGCGAATTCCGGATTCTGCTCCGCCACCGTGCCTACGATGCCGTAAACCTTGCCCAGATAATCTTCCGGCAGGTAGCGGGAGTCCGTACGCGGATAAGTGAGCACCTTGTGCTTTTCATAGCATTCCTGCGCCAGCTGCAGCGTGCGCTTGGCGGAAAAGCCGTAGCGGTTGGCGGCTTCCCGCTGAAGGGAAGTCAGGTCATACAACAGCGGAGCAATCGTCGTGACCGGTTTTTTTTCTTCCGTCACCGTGCCGGACTTGCCGCGGCAGCGGTCGCGGATAACGGCTGCCTGTTCCGGATCCCAGATGCGTTCCGCGCGGGAATGGGGATGATCGTTTTTCTTCCAGTCACGGTCAATCCAGCGGCCGGAGTAAGAGCCGGACTGCACGTCGAATTCAGCCCATACTTCCGAATAAGGAACCGGTTCAAACGCCTGGATTTCCAATTCCCTCTGCGTCAGAATAGCCAGCGTGGGCGTCTGCACGCGCCCGGCGGGGGTGACGTTGAAGCCGCCGCGGGATTGCAGGATAGTCAGGGCGCGGGTGCTGTTCAGCCCTACCAGCCAGTCTGATTCGGAACGGCACACGGCGGCATTCGTCAGGGGCTTCATGTCAGCTTCGCTGCGCATGCCGTGCCATGCGTTGAGAATGGCCTCATCCGTCATGGACTGCATCCACAGGCGCCGCGTAGGCTTGGTCCATTTTCCGTAACGCACCAGATTGTGAAAAATCAGTTCCCCTTCACGCCCGGCGTCGCATGCGTTGACAATTTCCGTGACGTCCTTGCTTCTGGCAAGCTGAAGAACCTTTTTCAAACGGTCTTCCGACTGCTTGATGGGTTCCAGTTCAAACTTCCGGGGGATGACGGGCAGATAGTCGAATTTCCACGGCAGGGATTTTCCCTCTTCCGTCATGGGTTTTTTCTGTTCCAGCAGATGCCCCACGGCAGAGGTGATGATGGCCCGGTCATTCTGGTAAAATGCCCCGGACTTGTCCCGGGTGAATTTTCCAAGCTCTTTGCCCAGCACTCTCGCCAAATCAGTGGCGACGCTCGGCTTTTCTGCTATAATTAACGTTTTGGACATATCGGCGGCTCGGAAAAAAGTGCTGAACAATAAAGGCGGCGCCCGCTTCGGGAAAGGGGGCGTTGCAGTTGGAGGTGAATTCCTACTCCCCTACCCCCCATGCTTGTCAATAACCAATTATGTACTTACGGGAAAAGCGCGCTTTTATGTCAAAATAACGAATCCTTTCATCTCCATTTTCCCGGGAAGCCGCTCCGCCACCTTGCCAGGCATCCGCCGCCGTGCTATTTACGGGATGATGAAAACCGGCCTTTCTTTCGTTCTTCTTCCCTCCTGCCTCGTGCTGCTGGCAGGCTGCACCCCCACGCCGTCCGACCGCATTGCGAAGAATATGCCGGCTTACGAGCAGCTCCCGAAGGAGCATCAGGCCAAAGTGGCGCGCGGGGAGCTGGAAAAAGGAATGTCCCCCACGGCGGTTCTGCTGGCATGGGGAGAACCCGAACAGAAAATGGCGGGCAGCATGAACGGGAAAAACACGGAACGGTGGATTTACACGCGGAACGGCACGGGCTGGTCCGTGGGTTTGGGCGGAGGAGGATTCCGGGGCTGGGATTCCGGCACAGGCGCCGGGATAGGCGTCACGATGCCCCTGGGCAGCCGTCCGCCCGTTTCCTGCAATGTCCTGTTTGAAAACGGGAAGGTCATCGGCTGGGAAGCCGTCAACGGCTTTTAGACGGCCTCCCCGCGCCTCGTGTCTTCCATCTGCCCGGCCCGGCATTTCACGCCGGCCGCGCCGTTTTCCCTAGTTGCCGGCGGCCTTGACGATGGCTTCCACCAGACCGTTGATATCGTGTGTTTTCGCCGTAATTGAAGGGGCATGCCCCAGTTCCTTGAGGGTTGCCGTGGTTACCGGGCCGATGCTGGCGGCCCGGCATCCCTCCGGCCACGGAAGTCCCAGCTTGAAGAAGTTCTCCGCCGTGGAGGAACTGGTGAACGTCACGATGTCCGCCCCACGTTCGCGGAAAGCCGCCTGGGCTCCCGCCGCATCCTCCGTTTCCGCTTCCGTTTTGTAGGCGATGCATTCGTCCACGATGGCGCCCAGAGCATTCAACCCGTCATAAATCACGCGGCGGGCTTCTTCTCCGCGCACCCACAGGAAAGTGCTGTGCTCAATGCTTCCGATTTCTTCGCGCGCGTCCCTGAACGCTTTAACGAGGCCTTCCGCCACAAACTTCTTAGGCATGATATCCACGGCCAGCCCGTATTCCCGGAGCTTCGCCTCCGTCCCCGGCCCGATGGCCGCAATCCTGGCTCCGCCAATGCTCCGGATGTCCCTGTACACGGCAAAAAACGCCTGGAAGAAGCGCTCCACCCCGTTGGGGCTGGAAAACACCAGCCAGTCATACGTGTGGGCGTGCACCACGCTTTCCGCAAATTCCCTCCTGTTGGAGGGCGGGGCAATGCGTATGACAGGCATCTCCAGCACTTCCGCCCCCAGACGGCGCAGGCGCGCGCTCAATTCCCCTGCCTGGGCGCGGGTGCGCGTCACCACGATGCGCTTGCCGAACAGAGGCAGCTGTTCAAACCAGTTCAGGGACTCGCGTTCTTTCACCACATCCCCGATGACCACTACTGCGGGAGCGCCCAAACCGGCCTTTTGCACCTTGGCGGGCAGTGTTTTCACCGTGCCCGTAACCGTACGCTGAACGCCCGTGGTGGCCCACTGGACGGCGGCGGCAGGCGCAGACGGCTCCTGCCCGTACCCAATCAGGGCTTCGCACACATCCGCCAGTTTCTGCATTCCCATCAGCATGATTTTCGTGCCCTGCGCTCCCGCTATTCCCTTCAGATCCAGGGAAGACGCCTTCTTGTTCACGTCTTCATGTCCTGTAAATACGGTGAACTGCGTGCAATACCTGCGGTGCGTCACCGGAATGCCCGCGTAGGCCGGCCCCGCAATGGCGGAAGTAACGCCCGGAATCACTTCAAACGGGATGCCCGCTTCATGCAGGGCGTCCGCTTCCTCCCCCCCGCGCCCGAAGACGTAGGGGTCGCCCCCCTTCAGGCGCACCACTTTTTTCCCCGCACGGCCCAGCCTGACCAGCAGGGCGTTGATTTCCTCCTGCGGCAGGGCGTGGCGGGAAGCCCGCTTCCCCACAAAAATCCTTTCACATGCAGCAGGGGCCCAGTTCAGCATTTCCGCCGAACTCAGCGCATCATATACCAGCACTTCCGCCATTCCCAGCAGTTCCCGCCCGCGGACGGTGATCAGCCCGGGGTCGCCGGGACCCGCTCCAAGCAAATAAACAATACCCTGTTGCATGCCGCCATTCAACTCCACCATCCGCTTTTTGGCGACAAGAAACCCCGCCATGCCCGGATTCATTTCATGGATGGCCCACCTGTCGCGAAACATCCGCAAAAGGATTCCCGTTTCTTAATAAATGCCATTATTCCGTATGACAGAAGCCGGGAGACTCCCCCCGGAGGCTGACACGGCGCCCTCTGGATTCAACAAAGCCTGATGATATAAGGTCAAATTTGCAATGATTGAGTTATTCAATATCGATCTCCTTTCCTATACGGTGCAGACGGCGGAAACCGCGCCAACGCATTCCTATACCATTTACTGGCTGATTCTGCTGGGTTCCATGCTTCTGAGCTGGCTGGTCAGCGCGCGCATGAAGAGCCGCTTCAGCGAATATTCCCAGATTCCCATTCCCGTCACAGGTCGGGAGGTGGCGGAGCAGATGCTGAAGGACAACCATATTACGGACGTGAAGGTAATTTCCACGCCCGGCCATCTGACAGACCATTACAATCCGGCAAATAAAACCGTCAACCTGAGCGAGTCCGTTTACAATTCCAACAGCATCGCCGCCGCGGCCGTCGCCGCCCATGAAGTGGGGCATGCCGTGCAGCACGCCCAGGCTTACCACTGGCTGGGCCTGCGGTCCGCGCTGGTTCCCATCGTCCAGCTCTCCTCCAACCTGGTGGGCATGGTGCTGATGATCGGCATTGTGCTGCTGGCCATGGGCGGCTCTCCGTGGGTGCTGGGGCTGGGCATCGGTCTGTTTGCCGTGACCACGGTCTTCGCGTTCATCACGCTTCCCGTGGAATTTGACGCCTCCGCCAGGGCTTTGAAATGGCTGGACCGCTCCCGCCTGATGAATTACTTCGACCATGGGAAGGCCAAAAGCGCCCTGTTCTGGGCCGCCATGACTTACGTGGTAGGCGCGCTTTCCTCCCTGGCCATGCTGCTGTATTACGTGTTCATTTTCCTGAACGCCCGCGGCAGGGAATAATCCCGCGCCGCGCTGCGGAGGAAAAATCATCCTCTGGAAACCTGTCCGGACTGCCTGCCCCGGCCGCCGGCCCACAGCCTCCACCCGGGCGCATGCTGCGCCGCGCACAGGGGAAATGGAAAAAACAAACGCCATCCGGGGCCGGCAAAACATCGTCATCGTGCCGACGATCGCCCGTCAATCAGAGGGGGCGCCTCCCGCGGCCTGCGCGGAAAACGCCCCCTCCTTACTTCCTTGATGACTTCAGGTATTACTGAAGAATTGTTCCCGGAAGCTCCGGGCCACGCCGGCATTCACCCGGCAGGACACGGAGTTCCCTTATGGGCAGAGCCGTTTAATGGTCAACGTAAAGGATCGTGCCGTCCGGAGTCAGCAGAACATCGTAATCGTCCAGATTGTCCACTACCTCCACCTTGTAACGGATGAGTTCTCCTTCCGTCACTTTGTCCGCCTCTCTGATTCTGCCGCCGGGGTACGGCTTCAGGGCGGCCGCGCGAACCGGCTCAGGAAGGGAAGATACCGCTATCTCTTCCTTCACCCGGATGATCTTTCCTTCAGGAGTCACTTTGACGTCAAATTCAAAACCGTTGATTTTGAACTCGGCTTCATAAAGTTTTCCTGACCCGCTGGCGTCCCATTCAATGAAGCCGGCCCTGGGCCAGGCGCCTTTAACGGCGGAGACGGCCGCGGCGGGTACGGAGGATTCCGGAATATCCGCCCATGATGAAGGAATGGCCAGCGCCATGACGGCAAATATCACTTTTTTGCGTATATTCATGCTGAAATAACAGGATGATGTTTATAGTTAAGTTCCTCGAAGAGCCTTCTAAAAACTCCTGGCCACGCCGGCGTTG